>CAVKOL010000141.1:0-6103 GCA_963658035.1 Bacteroidaceae bacterium | reverse complement strand
AGCGTCTCAAAGGCCACCAACGGCGCCTCGTCTGCGAGCAGGCTCGCGTCGAAGGTGAAGCTCACCTGGGTCTCGCCGGATTTCTCGGTGGGGGTAAACTCCGCCTGAGCCGTGACCTTCTCGCCGTTTACCAGCAGTTCATTGGCAATTGTTTCTCCGTTTTCATCGGTGGTTATCTCTACGAGAATGCCCTCAATCTTGTATGTCTTTCCAGGCGTGAGATTGTCGTAGCACACGGTGTCGACTACGGTTGCCTGGGCATCCGCGATGACGACCTTGTCTTTATCGAGACCGTCCTGGGCGGTCGTGGCTATCGTGGGCGGCACGACAGCGACCGTTTGGCCTTGGTCGTTGGCGTCTTCGTGAACGCTAAGCACGCTGTTCTTTTGGAGCAGCTTCTCGAACACGACGAGCTCGGTCTTCCCGCATGCCGCTAGCTCGGACGCGTCGAACTCGAAGGTCACTTGGACATCACCCTCGGTGGCCTGGGGCGTGAACTCGGCCTGCGCGGTCACGGACTCGCCGTTGCTTAGGAACACGCTCGCGGTCGTGTTGCCGTCGGCGTCGGTTTCTTTTTGCATGAGGGTGCCTTGCGCGAGATAGGTCTTGCCCACGTTGACGTTGCTGTAGTGCACGGTGTCGGTAATCGAGACGTCTGCCTCGCTCGTAATCTGGTGGTCGCCGTCGGCGGCGTCGGTGGCCGTGGTCCCTATAACGGGCGGGGTCGACGTAACCGTTTGCTCGGCATCGTCGATATCAGCGTGAGCACAGAGCTCGGTCCCGTCAAAAGACAGGGTCTCGAACGCGACAAGGTGGGCCGACTCGCGCGTGGCCAGCGCCGATGCGTCAAAGACAAAGGTCACCTCGACGTCGCCCTCGGCAGCTTGGGCGCAAAAATCAGTCTGCGCGGTGACTATTTGCCCGTCTATCAGCAGCTCGTTTGCAACGGTTTCGCCGTTCTCGTCCGTTACTTTCTCCATGAGGGTGCCGCTCACGCGATAGGTCTTGCCGGGCGTGAGGTTCTTGTAGTGGACGGTGTCGGTGATGCGCGCCTCGGTATCGGCGACAACGTTCTTGTCTTTGTCGGCGGCGTCGGTCGCCGTGGTGGCGATGCTGGGCGGGGTCACGTCGACGGTCTGGCCCTCGTCCTCGATATCGGCGTGGACGGCGATCTCGCGGTCCTTGTACGAGAGGGACTCGAAGACCACGAGCTGCGCCGCTTCACGCGTGCCCAGCGCGGTGGCGTCGAACTCAAAGGTGAGGTCTATCTCGCCAGTCTTGGCCTTGGCGCAAAACTGTGCCTCGGCAGTGACGGGTTTGCCGTCTACCAGTAATTCCTTGGCGCTGACGTTGCCTCCTTCATCAACGATCTTCTCCATAAGGGTGCCAAAGACGCGGTAGGTCTTGCCGGGGGTCACGTTGCTGTAACGCACGGTATCGGTCACGCGGGCCTGGGGCTCGGCCACGACGTTCTTGTCTGCGTCGGCGGCATCTGTGGCCGTGGTCTCAAGGGCGGGCGGCGTCACGCGAACGGTCTGGTTCTTGTCAGACGGATCGGCATGGGTCGCCAGCTCGATGCCGTTGCGGGTCAGCGACTCGAAGACTACGAGCTCGGTCTCGCCCCGCTTGGCCAAAGAAGAGGCGTCAAAGTTGAAGGTGACTTGCGTCTCGCCGCTTGCCGCCCCGGCGATAAACTCGGCTTCGGCGATAACTTTCTGCCCATCTACCAGGTATTCGTTTGCAGCTACGTTGCCGTTGGCGTCGGTTGCCTTCTCCATCAAGGTACCGGTGAGTTTGTAGCTCTTCCCGGGGGTGAGGTTGGCGTAGCACACGGTGTCCACGATCGACACGTCGCCCTCGGCTACCACGTCGCTGTCGCCGTCGGCGCCGTCACGGGCGCTTGTGCCAATTTGGGGTTTGACGATGCGCACCGTCTGACCCTCATCGGATGCGTCGGCATGTGTGGCCAGGGTCACGCCCTCGTGGCTTAGCTCCTCGAAGACGACGAGCCGGTCGCCTTCTCCAAGCGCAGAAGCGTTGAAGTCAAACGTCACCTGCACCTCGCCAGACTCGCCCCGGGGCGTGAAACTGGTACTCGCCATGACGGGCTTACCGTCTACCAGGAACTGCTCGGCCGTCGCATTGCCTTGGGCATCCACGGCCTTGCGCATGAGGACGCCGGTCAAAGTATAGGAAGTGCCTGTCGCAAGGCCCGTGTAGCTTACGGTGTCGGTGATGGAGGCGTCCGGCTCGCTCACGACGTTCTTGTCTTTGTCGGCGCCGTCCTGGGCGGTGGTGGAAATCTGCGGCTGCGTCACCTGGACCTGCTGGTTGACGTCGTCCTTATCGGCATGGGTCGCCAAGACGGAGCCGTTGCCATCAAGCAGGGTCTCGTAGACAACCAGGGTCTTGCCTGCAAAGGCATAGGTAGAGGCGCCAAGTTCCATGGTCTCGGTTCCGTGCGAGGCCTCGGCGGTGAAGGTCTTCTCGGCGGCTATGGGGTTTCCTGCGTCATCGGTCAACGCTTTGCCCGTCTGCGCGTCGGCCAGCTCGGCGCGCAAGGTGTACTCGCGGCCCTTGACCACATGCGAGAAGCTCACGGTGTCCTTGACGCTCGCCTCACCGCAGGGCAGGTACTTGTCGCCGTCGGCGGCGTCCACGGCCACGGTGTGAATCTGAGCCTCGGGATCGTCCAAGGTGCCCAGGTCAAGCACCTTGTTGTCGCGCGATACCGTAACCTGCGTTGTGACCAGGACATATCCCTCGTTGGCCGTGCAGCGAAGCTCCTCAAGCTCGTAGGTGTCGTACGGCAGGGCGCTCAAATCGTCGTCGGGCGCGGTCCCCAGACCAAACCAGGTGCCTGCCGCAGGGTCAAGTCGAGAGCTGTCGATCGAGCCCGACTCGTCCAAGGCCCAGTCGTTGCCGTTGGTGTTGGCGGTGTGCGGGTTCCAGGACGACGCGCTGGAGAAGAACCCGTTCTCGTCGGTCACGATCACGTGGGACTCCCCGGTGCTCGCCGACGTCAGCTTGAAGGGGACGCCGGCCAGGCGGTCGCTGCCGTTGTCCGCGCGCTTTGTGACCTCGATGTCGCTGCGGTATGCCTGCTCAGCAAAGGTGGGGGAGTTGTAGGTCACGATGTCCTCGGCGGGTGCCTCTTGGATCTTTTGGAAAGAGGCCTCGGTCGAGATGTTGTACCCGCGGGGCGCCTTGGTCTCGCGCACGACGATGGATCCGCGCGGCAGGCAGGGCTTGCCATCGAGCCCCAGGTAAAGGGCATCGCCCGAGACCACGTGCGCGCCGTCGAGACGAGATGTGCCGTCCGCATCGGTCTTGAGGACCCAGGTGCGCTTTGGCGTAAGCCCCGAGTTGGCCAGCGCGTCGTAGGACCCGTACTCGAGCGTGTCGTAGTACTCGACGGTGAACTCTGCGTCCGCCAGCGAGGCGTCGCCGATCGCGGCGTTACCGTCGGTGTTGTATCCCAGCTCGGCGTCGTACTTCTCCAAGACAAGGTCGATCGGGTCGGCCGCGGGCTTCTCGCTGCACTGGAAGGTGCCGGTCTCGCCGCAGGGCACGGTCAGCTTGTGGACCTCCTCGCACAGCAGGTAGCCGGGCGAGGCCTTGATCTCTTTGGCGTAGTAGGTGCCGGCAAGCAGCTGCAGCGTGTTGGTGCTGCCGTTCTCGTTGGTGGTGAGGCTGCCCACCTGAGCGGTGCAGGCCTCGTCCAAGAAGACGTCGTAGACGGCCCCTGCCAGCGAGTAGCAGGCGTTGCCCGCGGTCAAGGCCTCGTTGCCGGAGGTCTTTTGCAGCTTAGCCCATGCGTAGCGCACGGGCTCTGCGCACTCGACGGTCGAGGTCTGGTTGAGCTTGCAGGTTACCTGGTGGACCTCGCCGCACAGCTCGTGGCCTAGCGACGCCTTGGTCTCCTTGACGTAATAGGTCCCGGCGAGAACTTCCACGGTGTTGGACTCGCCGTCCTCGTTGGTGGTGAGAGTTGCCACGCGCTTCTCGCATGCCTCGTCTGAGAAGACCCCGTACTCGGCGCCTGCCAGCGAGTAGTTGCTGTTGCCGCGGTCAATCTGGACATCTTGCGAGGCCTTCTTGAGCTTGAGCCAGCTGTGAATCACGGGCTCCTCACAGGTCACCGTGGCCTTCTCGCCAAAACGCACCGTCACGCTGTGGGTCTCCTCGCACAGCGCGTGACCAGCGGAAGGCGTCTTCTCCTTCACGTAATAGGTCCCGGCAAGCATCTGCACGGTGTTGGAGCTGCCGTCTTCACCGGTGGTCAACGTGGTCACGAGCTTGGTGCAGGCCGCGTCCGAGAAGACCTCGTACTTGGCCCCCGCAAGCGAGTAGTTGGGGTTGCTGCGGTCGATCTGGGTGTCCTTGGAAACCTTTTGCAGGGTCAAAGGCGATGTCTTTGCCTTCTCGGTGCAGTTGAAGGTAGTCGTGGCTCCGGGGGCCACGCTGACCTTGTGCGTCTCGCCGCAAAGGTCGTGCCCGGCGCTCGCGCGGGTCTCCTTGGCGTAGTAGGTACCGGCCATGACCTCGAGCTCGTTTGAGTTGCCCAAGGCGTCCGTCACGAGGCTTCCCACCTTGTTCTTGCAGGCGGCGTCGCTAAAGACGTCGTAGGTCGCCCCGGCTAGGCTGTAGTTTGCGTTGTCCGAGACCTGGGAGCTCGAGACCTTCTTGAGGTTGAGGCGTCCCGGCGAGGGTTTCTCGGCGCACTGGAAAGTGGCGGTGGCGCCGGAGCCCGCCGTCACGCTGTGGACGTCGCCGCACAGCTCGTAGCCAGTCGACGCCTTGGTCTCCTTGGCGTAGTAGGTGCCGGGGTTTACCTGCAGCGTATTGGTGTTGCCGTCGTCTTTCGTGACAAGGGTGCCCACAAGCGAGGTGCACGACGCGTCCGCATACACCCCGTACTCGGCGCCCTTGATCGAATAGGCGGCGTTGCCGGCCACGGCGGCGTTGGAGCTCGTCTTGCGCAGGTTGACATAGGCCGTGGGCGGCGCGAAGAAGAAAATGTCCTGGCCGCCGGCGTCCCACTTGATGACGTGCGCGCATCCGTCGATGGCACTGTTGCCGCCCCCGGCGTCGGCGTAGGCCTTGGCCTCAAGGTAGGCGCGCATGATGCAGTCCTGCGAGTAGACGTCGGAGGTCTGCCCCGAGCCTTCTCCCGCGTAGAACTGCCAGTTGCCGTCCACCGTGACGTCGGGCACGCCGGGGTAGAAGCGAACCATCCAGATGGCCGCCTGTACCACGGCCGCGGCCTTCATGCAGCCGGTGTCCCAGCGACCGTACATGCCAAAGGCCGTGGGGTTGCTGCCAATGGTGCTGGCGATCTGCGAGTTGCCGGTGTAGACCAAGTAGTCGATCGCGCGCAGCTGGGCGGGCGTGTACGTGGCCGCGGCACCTCCGCGCTCCACGTGGTAGGTGGCCTGCGAGCCGTCGTAGACGGTGCCGCCGCTGCCTGCGTCGGGATGGCCGATGTTCACGTCGCCGCACCAGGCGAGGCTTCCGTTGGAAAGCCAGAACTCATAGGTGCGCGAGCCGTCGAAAATCGGCGCGGCGCTGCTCAGCGTCAACCGGTCTCCCGTGCCTGTCGCCCCGGCAAGGTAGGGGAACGCCAGCGAGAAGAGTTGGCTTAGGGCCAGGACAAGGCTCAAGAGCACGCACCCGGCCTTGTGCCATGTGTCGCACCTCCTTGGCGTTGCTTGGGCGGCCCGTTTGCCGCCGTGCTCCTTCGTGCGCATGTTCGTCTCCTTTGTTCGTCGAATTTACAGGGGGAGACCTTCATGCTATGGGCGGCGCTTGCGTCACTGGTCGACATATTTATGAGCATCAAATTATTCTATCAGTTTTCTGACAGGAATCTATCAGCAGGTAGACATATGCGCAGCTAAGACATGTTGCGCAAAAGTGCTTTCAAACCGGTTCAACAATTGATGCACTACCGCCCACCGTCGAAACCACCGCCGCCTACCCGCCGCGCATAAAAAACGGCGTCTGGAACGTGTCCAGACGCCGTTACTCGGTTCGTGCTCGTCACTCGCTACTCGTGGATAACCACCACGTCGCCTACCTGGCACAGGTTGTAGAGCTTCTC
>CAVKOL010000140.1:0-6135 GCA_963658035.1 Bacteroidaceae bacterium | reverse complement strand
ACCAGGGCGTTTCTCGGCGTGGTGAGGATGCTCACCAGGTCTGCCTCGGTGAGCTCGCGGGTCGAGGTGATCACGGGGATACGGCCCAGGAACTCGGGGATCATGCCGAACTTGTGCAGGTCCTGGGGCATGACCTGCTCGGTGAGCTCATCAGAGGTGGCCTTGTTGCTCTTGCCCACCTCGGAGTTGAAGCCGATCCCCTTCTTGCCAATGCGGTCGGCGATGATCTTGTCCAGGCCCACAAAGGCACCGCCGCAGATGAAGAGGATATTGGTGGTGTCGATGTGGATGAGCTGCTGCTGAGGGTGCTTGCGACCGCCCTGGGGAGGGACGCTGGCCTCGGTGCCCTCAAGAATCTTGAGGAGGGCCTGCTGCACGCCCTCGCCCGAGACGTCGCGGGTGATGGAGAGGTTCTCGGCCTTGCAGGCGATCTTGTCGATCTCGTCCACGTAGACGATGCCGATCTGGGCGCGCTCGACGTCGCCGTCGGCTGCGGTCAAGAGCTTGAGCAGGATGTTCTCGACGTCCTCGCCCACGTAGCCGGCCTCGGTCAAGGTCGTGGCGTCGGCGATGGCGAAAGGAACCTCAAGGAAGCGGGCCAAGGTCTGGGCAAGAAGGGTCTTGCCGGTACCGGTGGGGCCAAGCAGCAAGATGTTGCTCTTGGCGATCTCGACCTCCTCGGTGCCCTCGGCCACCTCGTCGTTGCCCGAGAGGATGCGGCGGTAGTGGTTGTAGACGGCCACGCTCATCGCGCGCTTGGCCTGCTCCTGGCCCATGACGTACTGGGAAAGCTCGTCGTAGATCTGGTGCGGGGTGGGCAGCTCGGGCAGGCTAAAGGCGGAGTCCTCGGGAACCGAGAGGGGCTCGGCTTCCTTTTGGGGGTCGT
Organism: Bacteroidaceae bacterium; assembly: GCA_963658035.1. Lineage (GTDB taxonomy): Bacteria > Actinomycetota > Coriobacteriia > Coriobacteriales > Atopobiaceae > Paratractidigestivibacter. The sequence goes on along the minus strand of CAVKOL010000140.1, from coordinate 5,249 downwards.
CGAACTCATCGTTGATGATCTGCTGGCAGGCGCGCACGCAGTCATCGCAGATGTAGACGCCCAAAGGACCGGCCACCAGCTTGCTTGCCTGGTCGCGAGTCTTGCCGCAGAAGGAGCAGCGAATGGACCCGTCGTCAAACTGGCCGTAGTTGTTGTCGTTAGGCATAAAAGGCGACTCCTCTAGGCCTCGGCGTCGGTCTGCTCTGCGCGAGAAGAAATGACCTTGTCCACAAGGCCGTACTCGCAGGCCTGGGCCGCGCGCATGTAGTTGTCGCGCTCGGTGTCGGCGTTGATGCGCTCGATGGGCTGGCCGGTGGCGTCTGCCAGCATCTGGTTGAGGTGCTCACGGATCCAGCGGGTCTCGTCGGCCACGATCTGGATATCGGTCTGCTGGCCCTGGACGCCCGAGCTGGGCTGGTGGATCAAGACCATGGAGTTGGGAAGCGCCAGGCGCTTGCCCTTGGCACCGCAGGCGAGAATCGCGGCGCCCATAGAGGCGGCCATGCCCACGCAGATGGTCGAGACGTCGGGCTTGATGAAGTTCATCGTGTCGATGATGCCCAGGCCGGCGTACACATCGCCGCCAGGAGAGTCGATGTAGAGCGAGATGTCCTTATCGGGGTCCTGGCTCTCGAGGTGAAGGAGCTGCGCGATCACGAGGTTGGCCGAGTCGCGGGTGACCTCCTCGCCCAAAAAGATGATGCGGTCATTGAGCAGGCGAGAATAGATGTCGTAGCTGCGCTCGCCGCGCGGGGTCTGCTCGACGACGTAAGGAATAAGCGGGATGTTTGTGGGGTGGTGCATGATAACTCCCTTAGTTTGACATGAAGCCCCAGGCGAGAAACTCACCTGGGGCATCGAAATTACAGCCTTTACGCGAGTTGGAGACTACTCGGCGTCATCAGCCTTCTCGGACTCGGCACGCTCGGCGACCTCGTCCTTGACGGTGACGGTAGCGTTCTCGACCAGCCAGTCAAGAGCCTTGGTGCGCTTGATGGAGTCGCGGATGGCCGGGAGGCGGCCCTGGTTCTTCCACTGCTTGACGGCATCCTTGACCTTGTCGACGCCGGCGCGCACGAACTCGTTCTCGACGTCCTCGTCGGTGGCCTCGAAGCCCATCTTAGCGGCGACGGCGTCGAGGGCGAGGGACTGACGGGCACGCTCCTCGGCCTGAACGCGCAGGTCGGCGATGAAGTCGTCGGCCTTGACGCCGCGGGCCTTAAGGTACATGTCCAGAGAAGCGCCCTGGCGCTGGAGCTGACCTAAGAACTCCTGGGCGATCTCGTTGAAGATCTCGTTCTTGTAGTTCTCGGGGACCTCCTCGAGCTTGAGCTGGGCGCCCATAGCCTCGACGACGCGGTCCTCCTTGAGCTGCGGGAGGGTGGCCTTCTTCTCGGCCTCGATCTCCTCCTTCACGGCAGCGCGAAGGGCAGCGACGTCGTCATAGCCAAAGCTGGACTTGGCAAGCTCGTCGGTGAGCTCGGGGGTCACGAGCTTCTTGATGGAGTTGAGGGTGACGTTGACCTTGAACTCGTGCTCGTGGGTCTCGCCGTCCTTCTCGTGGCTCCACTTCCAGTCGATCTCTTTGGTCTCGCCCTTCTTCATGCCGATGATGCCGGCCTGGAGCTCAGGGGCGACCTGCTGGCCGTTGAGGTGAAGGGTGCGGTTCTTGCCCTCGAGGTGAGCGGCGCCCTCGATGTTCTCGACGTCGACAGAGACGATGTCGCCCTCGACGACCTCGCGGTCGTCCTCCTCGTCCTCGTAAGAGGCCTGGTAAGAGAGGAGCTGGTCGATCTGCCAGTCGATCTCGGCGTCGGTGGCCTCCTCGGGAGGCATGTTGACGGCGGGGGCGTCGTAGGACTCGAGCTCGCAGGCGGGACGGACCTCGATGGAAACCTCGATGGTGTAGTCCTTGCCCTGCTCGAGAAGGGCGGGCTCGCTGCCAAAGTCGGGCTGGCCGACGGGGGTGACGTTGAGCTCCTCGAGCATCAAAGGCTCGGCGGCGTTGAGGGCGTCGTTGGTGGCCTGAGCCAGAACGGCCTCTTTACCGATCATGCCGTCGATGACGGGACGGGGAGCGTGACCGCGGCGGAAGCCCTGGAAGTTGTACTTCTTGGCGACGTCCTTGTAGGCCTTGGCGATGGCGCGGTCCACGTCAGCTGCGGGAATGGTGAGCTGGGCGGACAGCTTGTTGTCCGTGGTCTCACCTGCGGTAACGGTGATGTTCAACGTTCCTCCAGTGTCTTCGAATCGGCGAGCTTCTCTCGCCGAAAAAATGCATAGGCGTGCATGGTGCGGGTGAAAGGACTCGAACCTTCACGGGTCTCCCCACTGGAACCTAAATCCAGCGTGTCTACCAGTTCCACCACACCCGCATTTTGCACAGCCTATGAATAGTAGCAGACTTTCTCGCCGTTACGCTTGAGGAAGATCCTGCAACGCATAAACGTCCAAAGGTCCTTCGCGAAGCGCGGTAATGGCCTGCACCAGCGCCACGGCGCCCGACATGGTGGTCGCCATGTCGATGCCGCGCGAGACGGCCTCGCTGCGCAGCTGCATGCCGTCGCCGCGGGAGCTGTTGCCCTTGGGCGTGTTGATCAAGAAGCTGATCTTGCCCTCGGCCATGAGGTCGGCTACGTTGGGGTGCCCCTCAGAGATGCGCTTGACGACCTGGCAGGGGATGCCGGCGGCGCGAAGGGTCTTTGCGGTACCGCGCGTGGCCACAAGGTCGAAGCCAAGGTGCAGCAAAGACATGGCAACAGGGGCCACAGAGCGCTTATCGCGGTCGCAGACCGAGACAAAGACGGTGCCCACCTGAGGCACGTCGTACTCGATGGCCTCGCGGGTCTTGGCGTATGCCTTGGGGAAGGACACGTCCAGGCCCATGACCTCGCCGGTCGACTTCATCTCGGGTCCCAAGGTGACGTCGGCGCCGGGGAAGCGGCTCCACGGCATGACGGCCTCCTTGACGGCAAAGTGGTCGCGCTCGGCGTCCTCGGCCGGCAGGTTGAGGTCGCAGATGTCCTCGCCGCTCATGATGCGTGCCGCGTACTTGGCCAAGGACACGCCGGTGGCCTTGGACGAGAAGGGCACGGTGCGGGACGCTCGGGGGTTGAGCTCGATGACAAAGACCTGCTCGTCGCGGACGGCGTACTGAACGTTGAGAAGACCGCGGATGTGGCAGGAAAGCGCCAGGCGACGGGTCGTCTCGCGGATCTTGGCGACGATCGAGTCGGACAGCGAGAAGGGCGGGAAGCAGCAGGCGGAGTCGCCGGAGTGGATGCCGCACTCCTCGATGTGCTCGAGGACGGCGCCCACGTAGCACTCCTTGGTGTCGCACAGGGCGTCCACGTCGAGCTCGATGGCGTCCTCGAGGAAGGCGTCCAGGTAGACGGGGTGGTCGGGCGAGACCTGCGTGGCGCGGCCCATGTAGGTGACAAGGTCCTCGTCGTTGTAGACGATGGCCATACCGCGGCCGCCAAGAACGTAGCTCGGGCGAACGAGCAGCGGGTAGCCCACGCGGCGGGCAACGCCCTTGGCCTCCTCGATGGTCTCGGCCGTGGACGAGGGCGGGTAGGCGATCTCCAAGCGGTCAAGCAGGCTCGCAAAGCGGTCGCGGTCCTCGGCCAGGTCGATGGCCTCGGGCTGGGTGCCCATGATGGGGACGCCGGCGGCCTTCAGGCGCTTGGCCAGGTTGATCGGGGTCTGGCCGCCCAGCGTCACGATGACGCCCTCGGGTTTCTCGGCCTCGATGACGTTCATGACGTCCTCGAAGGTCAGAGGCTCGAAGTACAGGCGGTCGGAGGTGTCGTAGTCGGTCGAGACGGTCTCGGGGTTGCAGTTGACCATGACGGTCTCGTAGCCCTTGGCGTGCAGGGCGTAGGCGGCGTGGCAGCAGCAGTAGTCGAACTCGATGCCCTGGCCAATGCGGTTGGGACCGGCCGACAAGATGACCACACGGGGCTTCTCGGCCTGGTGGAACTCGGTGGCGCCGCCGCGCTCGTAGGTGAAGTAGTGGTAGCTCGTGCGGCTCGCGAACTCGCCGGCGCAGGTGTCGACGGTCTTGATCAGCGGGCGCACGCCCAAGACCTCGCGCACGGCGCGCACGGTGTCGTCGCGCTGGCCGGTGAGGTGGGCGATCTGGGCATCGGAGAAGCCCATCTGCTTGGCGGCGAGCATGTGCTCGGCGTCCAGGCCAGAAAGGCCCAGCTCACGGATGGTGCCCTCGGCCTTGATGATGTCGGCGATGCGGTGGAGGAACCACTGGTCGATCTTGGTGGCGTCGAAGATCTTCTCGACGCTCCAGCCGCGGCGCAGGGCCTCGGCGATGTAGAGGATGCGCTCGGGCGTGGGCTCGGAGACCTTCTCGTCGAAGTGCTCCTCGTCGAACTTGTCGTGGCCGTCGCCGCCAAGGCCGGCGTGGCCCTGCTCGAGGGAACGCATGGCCTTCTGCATGGCCTCCTCGAAGGTGGAGCCGATGGCCATGACCTCGCCCACGGCCTTCATGCGCGTGGACAGGCGATCAGAGGCGCCCTTGAACTTCTCGAAGGCAAAGCGCGGGATCTTGACCACGCAGTAGTCGATGGAGGGCTCGAAGCAGGCGGGCGTCGAGTGCGTGATGTCGTTTTGGATCTCGTCCAGGGTGTAGCCCACCGAGAGAAGGGCGGCCATCTTGGCGATGGGGAAACCGGTGGCCTTGGAGGCCAGGGCAGACGAGCGGGACACGCGCGGGTTCATCTCGATGACGATGACGCGGCCGTCCTCGGGGTTCACGGCAAACTGCACGTTGGAGCCGCCGCAGGCGACGCCGACGCGCTCGAGGATGGCGATCGAGTAGTCGCGCAGGCGCTGCAGCTCGTAGTCGTTCAAGGTCTGGCAGGGGGCCACGGTGATGGAGTCGCCGGTGTGGACGCCCATGGGGTCGAGGTTCTCGATGGAGCACACGATCACGCCGTTGCCGGCCACGTCGCGCATGACCTCCATCTCGATCTCTTTCCAGCCCTCGATGGACTGCTCGACCAAGACCTCGGTCTCGGGCGAGAGGGCCAGGCCCTGCTCACAGATGCTGAGAAGGTCGTCGTGGTTGTAGGCGATGCCGCCGCCCGCGCCGCCCAGGGTAAAGGACGGGCGGATGACCACGGGGTAGCCGCCGACGACGTCGACCGCGGCCTCACACTCCTCCATGGTGTGGGCAATCTCGGACTTGGCGACGTCGATGCCGATGTCCTTCATGGCCGCGGCAAACAGCT
>CAVKOL010000139.1:0-6205 GCA_963658035.1 Bacteroidaceae bacterium | reverse complement strand
CCGGCTCGACCATGAAGGAAGCCGTGGAGCTTGCCGAGGCCGTGCGCGACATGGGATACATGCCCGAGCAGGTGCAGGACTTCTACCCCACGCCCTCGACCATGAGCACCTGCATGTTCTACACGGGGCTTGACCCGCGCGACATGAGCCCCATCTACGTGCCGCGCGACCCGCACGAGAAAGCCATGCAGCGCGCCTTGATCCAGTACCGCAAGCCCGAGAACTGGCATCTGGTGCGCGAGGCGCTTCTCAAGGCGGGGCGAGGCGACCTCATTGGCATGGGGCCCAAGTGCCTGATCCGCCCGTACCCTCCAAAGGACAAGGACAGCGGCGGGCGTGGCAAGGGCGGCAAGAAGGGCCCGGGCGCAGGAAGCGGCGAGAAGGGCGCAAAGGCGCAGGGCGGCGCACGCGGCGGGTTTCCGCAGGGCATGAGCCGCGCGCAGAACACCGCCGCGAGGAACCGTGCCGCGCAGGGGCGCCAGGGGGCCAACGCTCGTCGCGGTCACCGGTAGGCGCGCGGGCACGGGCACGGCGTAGGCGCGGGCCGCCTATGGCTTTGAGGTGATTTAGCGCGGGAGAAAACCGCGGCGGCAGCGCGCGGTTGCCGTGGAATAATGGTGCACCCCAGCTCGACCCAACAGAAAGGCCGTCCCACCATGGTCCGCGATATCGTTCGCTCCCCCTTGTACCTGCGCGTTCCCAGCGAGCCCGCGACGCCCGGCCACCCCGACGACGCGGCGTGCGGCCGAGACCTTCTCGACACCTTGGCCGCGCACGCCGACGAGTGCGTGGGGATGGCGGCCAACATGATCGGCGTCAGAAGGCGCATCATCGCCGTCTCTAACGGGGCGCGCCACATGCTGATGTACAACCCCCAGATCTTAGAGCGCGTGGGCGAGTACCAGACCGAGGAAGGGTGCCTGTCGCTTGACGGCGTGCGGCCCTGCACGCGCTGGCGCCGCGTGAAGGTGCGCTACCTGGACGACTCCTGGCGCGAGCGCACGATTTCCTTCACCGGCTACGTGGCAGAGATTATTCAGCACGAGATCGACCACCTGGACGGGGTCGTTATTTAGCCCAGCAAGGCCCCGCCACGCCGAGAAGAACCACTTAAGAAAAATCCCCTGCATCTCGTGCCAGATTTGGCGTCAAAAACGGCACAAAATGCAGGGGATTTTGGTTTCGCGGCGGCGCGGGGGCCGCGGGCGCCTTACGCCTCGAGCTTCTTGGCGATAAGGTCGGCCAGGACGTCCCCCAGCTCGTGGCCGGCGACGCGCATCATCTGCGGGAAGCGGCTGTAGTAGGTGAGGCCGGGCGTGGAGTTGACCTCGTTGAAGACGACCTCGCCCTCGGGCGTGACAAAGAGGTCGACGCGGGCAAAGCCCTCGCAGCCCAGGGCCTCGTAGACGCGGGCGCCGGCCTCGCGCACGCGGGCCATGACGTCGGGCGCGAGGTTGGATGGGCAGCGCAGCTCGGTGTTTTGGCCGGGGTTCTTCTCAAGGTGGATGCGGAAGAAGCCGCCGCCGGTGACCACGATCTGGTCGACCTCGCCCATGAAGGTGCCGCTCTCGGCGTCGCCGGTAACGGCGCAGCCCACCTCGTCGCCGGTGATGGCCTCCTCGACGGCGACCTTGCGGTCGAGGGCGAAGGCGGCGTCAAGCGCCTCGGCGTAGGAGGCGTCGTCGGTCGCCTTCGAGACGCCGATCGACGAGCCGCCGCGGGCGGGCTTCACGAAGACGGGGTAGCCGCCGCAGACCTCGACGGCCTGGGCCTTCTCGGCGTCTGCGCAACCGCGGTAGAGGACCTCGCACTTGGGCGAGCGCACGCCGGCCGCGGCGGCCAGGCGGTGCGAGGCGTCCTTGTCCATGCAGACGGCGCTGGCAAGAACGCCGCAGCCCACGTAAGGCACACCGCACATCTCGAGGGCGCCTTGCAAGGTGCCGTCCTCGCCGCCCTGGCCGTGCATGACCGGCAGGGCCACGTCGACGTCCAGGCGCACAAGCGCGCCGTCGCGCACCACATAGAAGCCGCCCTGGCCGAGGCCACCGGGGACAAGGACGACCTTCTCGGTGTCGTGGGACTCCCAGTTACCGGTGACGTCTGCGGCGTCGCCGGTGTAGTGGAACCACTCGCCGGCCTTGGTGATGCCAATGAGCACCAGGTCAAAGCGGTCGTTAAGGGCGCCGATCACGTTGTCTGCGCTCTTGCAGGAGATGTCGTGCTCGGTGGAGATGCCGCCAAATAGGATTGCGACCTTGGTCATGTGTCTGCCTTTCTCTTACGCGATGGTTGTGCGAATGGGGTGCGATGTGCGGCGATTACGCCAGGTAGGCGTGCTCGATCTTACCTATATACATGGTGTGGTAGTCCTTGTCCGCGTAGTTGGCGGCGTCGATCGAGCCGTCGTCGCAGAAGCCCTCGGGCGCCAGGTAGGTGCTGTAGAGCTTGCGGCACACCAGGGTGAGGCGGGCCTGCTCGAAGGTCACGGTGCCGTCGACGACAAGCGGCGAGAAGCCCACGGCCGCGATTTTGTCCTCGTCGCGACCCGAGACGCGACCCAGGTAACCAAGGGCGCGGCGGTACTTTGCCGGGTCGTAAAACGACAGGGTAAAGAGGTCGTTTGCGTCCACGAACTCCTTGGTGTAGCGGCTCTGGCGAATGTAGCAGGTGGCCACGGGCTGCGACCACAGGATGCCCAGGCCGCCCCAGCTGGCCGTCATGGTGTTGTGGCTGGCCGCGTCGCCCGCGGTGATGAGCATCCAGTCGCCGTCGATGGCGCTAAACGGGTTGATGTCGAGGTCTTTCACGTTGACTTCGGTCAAGGCCATGGTCTTCTCCTTGGTTAGTCAATTTGGGTTACGCCGATTGAGCGTCCCTCATTGTATCCGGGGCGGGGCTTTGGTGCGCTCGAGAGCCGAGCGATTCCAAAGGCGACACACGACTGGCCGGGCAGTGTTAGAGACCCTGCGACCAAGGACGTTCACGACATTGCCGAGAAGGGCCTTTGCCGTTCACGGGCAAGAAGGGCGCCGCTTGCCGAGCAGGGCACGTAAGGTCACGCGCTTCTCCCCCACCTGTGCCTGCGGCGTCAGACAAGTGAAAGCTTGGTGCAAGAACGCGGCAAGGTTCGTGCAAGATTCGTCTTCTACAGTGCTTCTCGCCAGCAGGTTTTGACGAGAAAGGACACCGGTCATGGCGATGTATTGGGACAAGGAGCGCGTGGCGGTAGAGATCATCGACGACGAGAAGGACACGGAGCGGGGCAAATACCCAAAGGGAACGCTCGTCTTATATGTGGGCGCCAGTCAGGTGGCAGACGATGACCTTCTCGACTGCCTGCGCCGCCTGTTGATCGAGCGCGGGTTGCGCGCCAGCCTTGAGACCGAGCCAAGTGGCTGCGAAGGCGACGAGGACGACAACAAGCTCTGGGCGGCCGAGCTGGAGCTAGCCCACAACCTCATGGGCGACGACGAGGCGCGCGAGCCGGAAGGCGAGGACGGCCCAAACTACCTGGACGACAGCGACGCCGACATCGACCTCAAGCTCGAGGAGTACATGGCGGGCCTTGGGATGCTGCGGGGCTACCCGTACACGGCAGACGAACTGGCCGCCAAGCAGGTCATCATCCACGACTGCGAGCACGTGAGTATAGGCTGAGATAAGCCAGCGGGGGCAGCGCGGCTGCACCGCCCCATGCGCAAAAGCCTCATGAGCCGCCCACCGGCCGTCCGAAAACGCACACCGCAAATCATGCCCTCAACAAAGCCGATTGTGTCATGGATGCACAAAACCAAAAACGCGACCCCTATCATCAAAAATCGTAAGGATAGGTGCGTTAGGACTTTTGTCTCCATGGAAGGTCTCATATGAAGCACGAGGACATCATCAAGAAGCTCTCCCTAGAGGAGAAGTGCGCGCTTCTTCAGGGCGCGACCACCTTTGGCAGCTGGCCCAACGAGCGCGCCGGCATCCCCGCCATCGAGTTTTCGGACGGCCCCAACGGCGTTCGCCACCAGGCCGGCGCGGCCGACCACCTGGGCCTTAACGGCTCCGAGCCGGCGACCTGCTTTCCCACCGCCGTCACCGTGGCCAACTCCTGGGACCCCGAGCTGGGCGAGCAGGTAGGCGCCGCAATGGGCCAGGAGGCCGCCTCCCAGGGCGTCTCGGTCCTTTTGGGACCGGGCCTTTGCGAGAAGCGCAACCCGCTTTGCGGCCGCAACTTCGAGTACTTCTCCGAGGACCCCTATCTTGCCGGCAAGATGGCCGCGGGCTACGTGCGCGGCATCCAGTCCAACGGCATCGCCGCCTGCCCCAAGCACTACGCGGTGAACAGCCAGGAGACCCGCCGCCAGGCCTCCAACTCGGTGATCGACGAGCGCACCATGCGCGAGCTTTACCTCACCGCCTTCGAGATCGTGGTGCGCGAGTCTGCCCCTAAGACCATCATGAGCTCTTACAACCTGGTCAACGGAACCTACGTCAACGAGCACGAGCACCTGTTGAAGGACATCCTGCGAGACGAGTGGGGCTTTGACGGCGCCGTCGTCACCGACTGGGGCGGCTCCAACGACCACGCCGCCGGCGTTGCCGCCGGTTCCGCCTTCGAGATGCCCGCGCCCGGCCTGGGCTCTGTGCGCGAGCTGGTGGCCGCCGTGCAGAACGGCACCATCAAGGAGTCCGACGTCGACGAGCGCGTGGACGAGGTCATCGAGCTTGTCCAGGACGTCCACCCCAAGATGCTGGCCGCGCCCAAGAGCTTCGACGCCGAGGCGCACCACCAGCTGGCCCGCAAGGCCGCGGCCGAGGGCGCCGTTCTCCTTAAGAACGAGCCCGTGGACGGCGCCGCGCTTTTGCCGCTGGCCGCCCAGACCAAGGTCGCGCTGATCGGCGACTTTGCCCAGACCCCGCGCTACCAGGGCGCCGGCTCTTCTGCCGTGAACTCCACCAAGGTCGACTCGTTGCTCGACATGGTCGACGCGACCGAGCTTTCGCTTGTGGGCTTCGAGCCCGGCTTCGAGCGCCACGGCGAGGCCAACGCCTCCAAGCTCGACGCCGCGGTCGACCTGGCCAAGCGCGCCGACGTGGTCCTTCTCGCCATGGCTTTGGACGAGATTGCCGAGTCGGAGGGCGCCGACCGCCTTAACATGAAGCTGAACGCCAACCAGATCGAGGTCCTTAAGGCCGTGGCCAAGGTCAACCCCAAGATCGTTGTCCTTTTGAGCGCGGGCTCTGCCGTGGAAAGCGACTGGATGGCCGACGCCCCTGCGGTCCTCTACTGCGCCCTGGGCGGCCAGGCCGGCGCGGGCGCCGCGCTTGACCTGGTGTGCGGCAAGATCTGCCCCGCGGGCAAGCTCACCGAGACCTGGGCAAACCGCCTGGAGGACGTGCCATCTTCTGCCAAATTCCCCTCCGACGACTGGAAGAGCGAGTACCGCGAGGGCATCTACGTGGGCTACCGCTACTTCCAGACCGCCAAGAAGCCCGTTGCCTTCCCGTTTGGCTTTGGCCTTTCCTACACCACCTTTGCCTACTCCGACGTCAAGGCCAGCGAGTGGGACGTGACCTTCACCGTGACCAACACCGGCAAGGTCGCCGGCACCGAGATCGCCCAGGTCTACGTGGCAAAGCCCCAGCACGAGGTCTTCCGCGCCGAGCAGGAGCTCAAGGGCTTTGCCCGCATAGAGCTTGAGCCCGACGAGTCCAAGACCGTGACCGTCACCCTTGGCGACAAGGCCTTCCGCTACTTCAACACCAAGACGAACGCCTGGGAGGTCGAGGGCGGCACCTACGAGCTGCGTGTGGGCGCTTCCTGCGAGGACATCCGCCTGACGGCCGAGGTCGAGGTCGCCGGCTCCGACGCACCCAACCCCTACGAGGGCCGCGACGTCTCTGCCTACGAGACCGCCGACGTCATGAACGTCTCGGACGCATCCTTCGAGGCCCTTCTCGGCCACAAGATTCCCGCCGAGAAGCCCGCGATCGACAGCAACATGTGTTTCCGCGACCTCAACCACGGCCGCTCCCCCATCTTCTGGATCGTCTGGCTGGTGCTGCGCGCGATCAAGACCAAGGCCGACAAGTCCGGCAAGCCCAACCTCAACGTCTTGTTCATCTGGAACATGCCGCTGCGCGCGCTGGCCAAGATGACCGACGGCATGGTCAACATGCGCATGGTCGACGCCATCGTCATGGAGATCCGCGGCTT
>CAVKOL010000138.1:0-6420 GCA_963658035.1 Bacteroidaceae bacterium | reverse complement strand
GCCCAGACCGTCGTCGCCACCGACAAGGCCGGCAACTCCACGACCCTGACCCTGACCGTCAACGACGGCCACACCTGGGGCGCCTGGGTCTCCAACGGCGACGGGACCCACGCCCGTGCCTGCAGGTTCGACGCCTCGCACGTCGAGACGGCCGCCTGCCGCGGCGGCGCCGCGACCTGCGTCGGCCGCGCCGTGTGCGACGACTGCGGCCAGCCCTACGGCGAGGTCGACGCCAAGAACCACGCCGCCCTCACCCACGTCGAGGCCAAGGAGGCCACGACCGAGGCCGAGGGCAACATCGAGCACTGGCGCTGCGAGGCCTGCGGCAAGTACTTCGCCGACGCCGCCGGCAAGCAGCAGATCGCCCAGGCCGACACCGTGATCGCCAAGAAGGCCGAGGACCCCGACGACAAGAAGGACGACTCGGGGAAGAAGGACGACGCGGCCGACGGCAAGTCCGACGGCGAGAAGACCAACAACGGCGAGTCCAAGAAGTCCGAGTCCGCCGAGAAGCCCGCCCGCAAGGCCGCCGACAAGCCCAAGGTCCCCGAGGCCGGCGACGCGACGGCGACCGCCTGGCTGCCCGCCCTTCTCGGCACCGCGGCCATCGGCGCGGCGCTCGTCTCCGCAAAGAAAAAGCGCAGCAAGTAACTAAACACGCGCGCCAAGACCCCAAAGGCGGTTGCCCTCCCGGCAGCCGCCTTTTTCATATCGCAGCACTGCCGCGAGATTTCTTGGTTTAAATCCGGATCCGCCGAGTAGCCGCTTACGGCCAACTGGGCAAACGCGCGCAAAACCGCCCCGGCTACTCGCCCATCCTCGATTTAAACCAAGAAAAGTCGCGCTACCTTGCAAACCGGCCCCCGCGGCCCCGCAAAATCGCCCCGTTAGGCCACCGGAATCATCGCGTCGAGGGCAAAAACACCGTCGTGGGTGCTAAAAGCAAGGGTCCCGCCGTGCGCCTCCACGGTTTGGCGCATGCTTAGGGTCCCAAAGCCGTGCGACCCGCGGTCCGCCTGCGTGGTCTGCGGCAGCCCGTCGACAAAGACCAGCTCGGCGGCCTGCGCAAAGTAGTTCTCGACGTGAATGCTGGCCAACGACCCCACACGCCGCACCGTCAAAGAGATGCTGCGCAGCTCGGGGTCGCTTGCCTGCCACGCGGCCGCGATGGCGTTGTCCAGGGCGTTTCCAAAAAGCGAGTAAATCTCGGCCGCTTCAAAGCCACCCAGCGCCTCGCCGTCCGCGATGCAGCTTAGGGAAATCCCTTCCCGGCTGCAGATCAAGCTCTTCTCGGTAAGGATGGTGTCCAGCGCGTCGTTTCCCGTCTCGACGGTCGAGTCGTAAATCTTGACCTCGGCGGCCAGGTCACGAAAAACACCTTCGTCTACCTGGGCGCCCCCGTTTGCCAAAGCCCTAATCTGGTGCTTTATGTCGTGGCATTTGACGTTGATGGCATCGATGTTCTGGCGGCTCAGCCGGTACTGCTGCTCGCGCTGGGCAGCCAGCTGCCGCTCGGTGAGCATCCGCTGCTCAAGCGTGCGGTTGTAGAGCATTTCGAATTGCACAAACAAAATGAACAGGCACACCGCAAAGTGAACAAACCGCAGGATAAGCAGGGTGCCAAGCCCCGCCCCTTGCGTGTCCAGGTTTTTGTTGACCACGTCAAAGGCAATAACCGCCAAGATGACCAGCAAAAGTACCGCCATCATCTTGCGGTCCTCGACCTCGTTTAGGCGCCCGCGCCGCACGCGCTTGATAAACACCAGGTAGGCGGCGAGAAACACCGCCAGATAGCAAACGCACGATATTCCCCACACAATCGGCGTGGAACTGCCCAGGCCGCCCAGCTCCTTGGTCGTCAAGGTGATGCCCGCGAGGCGCCTAAGCAGCAGACAGACCGTCTCGGCCAGGCCGCTGCCGATGTTTTGGATCGTGTAGCCGGCGCTCACGCAAAACAGCGCCTTCCAAACCGAAGCCTCGTACAGATACATGACGGTTGGGATGGCGCACAAAAGCAAGATGAGCGAGCTGGAAAACGAATAGGCGCTTTCGATCAGCGTGTTTTGCGTGGTAAGAACCACGTGGTAAAGCGCCGGCACCGCGACGATCGGCCCCCATGCACCATATCGTGGTCAAAATGCGCGCGCGTCGCTTGAAGTCGCGCTGGCGCGGCATCAGGTTTCCTATGGTCAGCGTGGGCAACAAAAGCTCGAATGGCTGAGACAAGCACATCAAAATCCCAACCGCCACAAGCAACGTGCCCATGGGCCCAAGTTCGCCCATCTACGCCGTCCCGCCCAGATAGCGAGATATTTCCTCCAGGCAGCGGCGCTTGTTTGCGCGGCTGATCCAAACCGAGCTCCCGTCCGAAAGCGTGATCTGCGCGTCTGCGACGCCGCGGACGTGGGCCATGTTGATGATGCAGCTCGACGAGATCTTGAGGAAGCTCGGCTCATCCAGCTCCTTGGCCACGGCGCTTAGGCTCGAGCGCACCGCGATCTTCTCGCCGTCAACCAAGTGATAGTCCAGATTGTGGCCAGAAACCTCAATAAAGACCAGGTCAGAGGTATCAAAGATACGCGTATTGCCATGAGAGACGACGCTTAGGGCCCGCTTGCGCTTGTGCGCCATTGCGGCCATGGCCCGGTCCATGCGCAGGGCAAAGTCGCCGTACGAGAAGGGCTTGACGATGAAGTCCAGCGCCTCGGCGGCATAGCCGCGCACAGCGTACTGAGCCAGGTTGGTCACGAAGATCAACACCGTTGTGTGATTGCGTTTGCGCAGCTCAAGTGCGGCATCAAAACCGTTTACGCCCGGCAGGTCGATGTCCATGAAGACGAGGTCGACGTCGGCCAGGTCCTCAAGGTCAACGGCGCTCGCGCACCGGCTCACCCTAAACGCCGCGCCGCGCTCCTTCGCGTAGCGCGCCAGGCAGCGCTGCAGGGCGTCTGCGGCCGCATCCTCATCTTCAACTATCAATACCTTTTGCATGTCTCCTCCCATCTATCGATGGTACGCAATGCCCGCCGCTCACCGGCGGCCCCTTCGGCGAGCGGGAACCGTTTTTGCCGCTATACGCCCCGATTTCCCCGCATACGGCGCGCGCCGGTCTTCTCAGCTAGGTTTCAGGGTGGATATCGCGCGGCAGGTGCCGCACCAAACAGAAAGGGGAGAGATAGATGAGAAGAAAACCAAGCAACAAGCCAAGCAACAAACCCAAGCTCAAGATGTCCAACCGTAAGTTCAGGGTGCTGCTGATAATACCCATGGTGCTTCTGTTGGTCGTGGGCGTTGCCCTGGGGCTTGTTGGCAACATCGCCAAGGGCCTGCTTGAGACCTACGTCGACGGCGGTGCCACAACGGTCAACGTGCCCGCCGACAAGGCCAACTGGGACGGCGACTACTACGACGAGCCCGAGTCGGCCGAAGCCGCGACCGAGGCCGCCTACGCCGTGGCGGCCCAGGTCCAGGACGAGGGCACCGTCCTTCTCAAGAACGACAACGACGCCCTGCCCCTGGCCAAGGATGCCCAGGTCATGCCCTTTGGCTACGCCTATCTCAACCCCATCTACGGCCAGAACAGCTCGGGCGGCTCGGCCAAATGGGTCTACGACCCCGTGACCCCCGAGCAGGGGCTCGACGGCCTGACCATCGATAACGCCGCAGTCGACGCCATGAAGGCCGCCGGCGACCCCACGCCCCTGGTCGAGGCCGAGGGCACCGCGGCCGCGGGCGAGGCCGGCTCGCTTTTGGGCGGCGACCGCAAGATCTACGAGTACGACCCGGCCATCTACGACGGCATCGAGGCCAACAAGGACGCCTGCGGCCTGGTCTTCATTAGCCGCAGCGGCCAGGAGGGCCAGGACATGAAGTCCGACGCCTACGAGGATGGCACCCGTCACTACCTGGCCCTTTCTGCCAACGAGCGCGGCACCATCCAGGCGGCAAAGGAGAAGTGCGGCCGCGTGGTCGTGATTTTGGTGAGCTCGGCCCCGCTCGAGGTTGCCGACCTCGTGGACGGCGACCTTGCCGTCGACGCCGTGATCCAGTACGGCCACCCCGGCGAGCGCGGCTTCTCTCAGCTGGCCGCCCTTCTCGACGGCGACGTCAACCCCTCGGGCCGCACCGTCGACATCTGGGCCTCCGACTTCCTGCGCGACGAGAACATCGCCCGCGCCGGCACGTCCACCTACTCCAACCTCACGATTTCGTCCTCGAGCCTCACCGACGGCGGCGATTTTGCCCGCCCCTACAACGAGTACCAAGAGGGCATCTACATGGGCTATCGCTACCACGAGACCGCCGATGCCGTGGACGAGACCTACTCCTACGATGACGCCGTCGTCTTCCCGTTTGGCTACGGCCTGTCCTACACGACCTTCTCGCAGACCCTGGACGCGGTAGAGGAGAAGGACGGCCAGGTAGTCGTCACGGCGACGGTCACCAACACGGGCGAGCGCGCCGGCAAAGAGGTCGCCCAGGCGTACTTCTCGGCGCCCTACACCCAGCTTGACCAGGACGCCCAAATCGAGAAGCCCGTTTGCGTCCTGGCCGCCTTCACCAAGACCAAGCTGCTGGAGCCCGGTGAGTCCCAGACCGTGACCATGACCTTCTCCAAACAGGACATGGCCTCGTACTGCTACACCCACCAAAACCCCGATGGCACGACCGGCTGCTATGTCCTTGAGGCCGGCGACTACGTCGTGAGCTTGCGCAACAACAGTCACGACGTCCTGGGCGAGAAGAGCGTCTCCCAGGCCCAGACCATCTGGTTCGACGGCTCCGACTCCGATCACGTGCGTGATGCCGAGAAGACCGCCCAGTCCGACCTCGACCCCCAGACCGGCGAGGCCGTGGTCGATGACGACGCGACCTACACCGCGGCGACCAACCGCTTCCAGCAGAGCTCGGACTACATGAACAGCGACTCGACGTTGCTGTCGCGCACCGATTGGTCCGGCACCCAGCCCGCCTACCAGGCAACCAAAGAGATCAGCGAGCAGTACAAGGAGGGCTCGGACCTCTTTGTGACCTTTGACGTCGAGACCGACGAGACCTACGGCAACGTCGAGGGCAGCAAGGTCTACGCCGCCGAGGAGCCGGCCTCCGGCGCGGACAACGGCCTTACCCTCTCTGACCTGCGCGGCGCCGACTACGACGACCCCCGCTGGGACCAGCTGCTCGATCAGCTTAACTGGGACACCGACAAGGACGGCCTTATTCGCAGCTTCTCTGGCGCGGCCTACAACACCGGAGCCGTCGAGTCGATTGGCCTTCCCAAGACGATGGACGAGGACGGCGCCAACGGCCTCAAGGTCCCGGGCGGCACCGACGGCTCGGGCTACGCGATGGACCAGAGCTCCTCGTTTGGCTTCGCGCCTTTGATGGCCAGCACCTGGAACGTCGACCTTCTCTACGAGGTGGGCTCTGCGTTTGGTCAGGAGGCCCTGGCAAACGGCATCAGCGGCTGGTACGCGCCGGCCATCAACCTGCACCGCTCGATGTTCTCGGGCCGCGTCTTCGAGTACTTCTCCGAGGACCCGCTGCTCTCCGGCAAGCTGGCCGCGGCCGCCATCTCGGGCGCCGGCGACCAGGGAATGTACTGCTATCTCAAGCACTTTGCCCTTAACGAGACCGAGACGGGCCGCTCTAGCCTGGTAGCCACCTGGGCAGACGAGCAGACCATGCGCGAGCTCTACCTGCGCCCCTTCGAGATTGCGCTTGAAGAGGCCCGTATGACCGTCAAGTATTCCGACTCGCAGACGGGCGAGGTCAAGGAGAAGGTCATGCGCGCCGGCACCGCGGTCATGAGCACGCAGACCTGCATCGGCATGCGCATTGGCCACAACAACGACGCCACGCTCAAGGACGTCCTGCGCGGCGAGTGGGGCTTCGAGGGCATGGTCATCTCGGATTACTGGGTGTGGGGCAACGACAACATGCGCGACCTGTGCTTGCGCACCGGTTGCGACACGTACCTGTGCATGCCGATGCCCCTCATGTGGAGCCTGGGCGACTACGACAGCGCGACGGCCCACTCGGTCATGCGCGAGGCCGTGCACAACATCGCCTACGCCGTTGTGAACTCCAACGCCATGCAGGGCGCGGTTCCCGGCTCGACCTTCTCGGTTTCCACCCCGAGCTGGCGCATTGCCATCACCGTGACGCAGGTTGTCATCGCGTTGCTGCTGGTAGGTGGCGTGGCCTTGATCGTGCGCCGCACCAAGGCAGAGCACCGCAACCCCGAGCTTTACCGCCGCAGCAAGCGTAAGCAGGCCAAGCTCGACGCCAAGTTGGCCGCGCAGGCCGCTCAGGCGCAGGCCGAGGGCAAGTAACGCCCGGCGGTCTTGCGGCAAGAAGGCTCTTCCCCCCGCCGCGGGCGGGCGCCAAACCCCGGCGCCCGCCCGTTTTTCTCGCCGC
>CAVKOL010000137.1:0-6636 GCA_963658035.1 Bacteroidaceae bacterium | reverse complement strand
TTCCGATAACCGTCGTTTTTGCCGCGTATCTTCCCACAAGCGTCAAGTTGTCCGGTGCGAACTTCCCATAACCGTCGCTTTGGACTGTCGCCGAGAAGGGCCGCGCGGGCCGCCCCCACTACGCTGCGGGCATCTCGGCGTTCTGTCTAATCTTGTTGATGGCGGCAACCAGCCCGATCTGCTGCTGAGTGTTAAACGTCCTGCTAAACGAGCTTGGCCGGTCAAAAGGCGGCCTGGTAAGCACCGAGACATCCATGTAGCCGTTTTCCACCACGTAGTCGACAACCTTACGAACAAAGGAAATCTGCTGCTCGTTGAGTGCCTGCGAGTTGATAAACTCGGCAAAAGCCTCGTTTGCCGCCGCACGGTCGAGCTTGATTAATTTGCGCACGAGAAGACCAAACGGCGTGTCGCCATAGGCACGCTCATAGTCGCTCACGTTACCAAGCTCGTGGGTGAATATCCGCTCGAGCTCCTTGAACTCATATGCGCTCATGGCCTGATTGTGCCGCAGCTTATAGACAACCGTCTCGTTGACATGGTCGCGCACCCAGCGCTCGACCTTAAGCCGGTAATCCGAGAAGTCCTCGCCGGGGCTTGCCCCAACACCGTAATTGACCTCGGTGACCGGGTCGGCAAGATGCGTCACCACGGGCCTGTGCCCGGCGTCTCCTTGCAAGAAGCGGAGAAGCCCGCGCAGCTCGCTGCGAATCTTCTCAAGCTGCAGAACCGAGATTCCATCCAAGAAGCCCTCGGCAGTGATTACCTGCAGCAAAGACAATTTATCTTTTACCTGCGGGATCGTCGCGCACTGTTGCAGGGCCGTCGCGATTTTGACAAGCTTGTTTGCATGATTGGCCGCCCGACCCCCTTCGCAGCAGGCGCACATGAACCCGTACATAAACGCATCAAAGCGAAGCGCAAAAACATCAGGCTCGTCGTTTCGCACAAGCGGGGCTACCTCGGCGATAAGCACGGCCAGGTCGGCATCGCCAAGACAAACAAAGGCAGGCACCTGCTTAAACTTTTCGACCGCCTGACGGTGAAGTCGCACCGAGACCAGCTCATCGTTGAGATCGACAATCTGCTGCCGCAGCGTGGCCACAAGCTCGCCTCGCAGCGCCTGGTGTTCCTCATCGGCAAACGCGCCCTGCTGAAGATGCTTCACAAGCGTCGCCTGGCGCACAAAGACGGTCTCGGAAAGCGAGGTCCCTACCCTGCCCTCGACGGCATTACCGTTCTCGCGGAAGAACTCAAAATTGCGGCACCAGTCAAAGATAAAGAAACGCTGCTTGTCCTCGTGATAGCCGTCCAAGGGGTCGTTGACCCCAAGACCCGGGCACAGCCGCGTGCCGCGGCCGATCATCTGCCAAAACTTAATCTTAGAGCGCACCTTCTTGAAGAACACCAGGTTCACGATCTGGGGCACGTCGATGCCGGTATCCATCATGTCAACCGAGACGGTGATGACGGGCAGGGGCTTGAGCTCGAACTCATCGATGACGGTACGCGAGTAATCATCGGAATGCAGCACCGTTTTGATGTAGCTGCCGGGTAGCTTTGGGAAGAGCTTGCCAAAACGCTCGACGATAAAACGGGCATGCTTTTGATTTTGAGCAAAGATAACCGTTTTACCCAGGTCCTGCCCGTCGTTTACGTGGACGCCCTTTTTCATAAGGGTCTCCAGCACGTTATCGACGGTGTTCTCGTTAAACACCCAGCTGTTAATTTGGGTATTGGCGATGTAGTCGGGTACGTCTTGCCCGGTTTCCTCAAAGTCTTCTTCGATGATCCGTTTGTCCTCGTCCGAGAGGTCGTCGTACGTGATGCCCTCGTCGATAAAGCTCGTGTGGGTCTCGATCCCAAGGAACGGCACCAGAACGTGGTCCTGCTCGGTCGCAGTTTCGTACTCGTAGACATAGGTGGGCACGCCGCGCTCGACCTCAAAGAAATCGTAGGTGTTGCGGTCGACCTCGTTGGCGGGCGTTGCCGTGAGGCCTATGACCAGCGCGTCGAAGTAGTCAAAGATCGCACGGTACTTCTTGAAGATCGAACGGTGCGCCTCGTCCACGATGATGAGGTCGAAGTGCGCCGGCGTGTACATGCGCACGCCGTCGTCGTTGCGCACGCTGTCGATGGCGTTGAGGATCGTGGGGTAGGTAGAGAACACAATGCGCGCGTCGCGCTCGTCCTTGTTGCTGCAAAGGTTACAGCGCGAGGCATCAGGCAGATATCTCTGGTAGGCACGGGCCGCCTGGCTCACCAGCGCAACGCGGTCAGCCAAAAACAGCACGTTCTTGACACGTCCAGCGCGTATAAGCACATCGGTGAGGCCAGCCGAGACACGCGTCTTGCCGGTACCGGTTGCCATGACCAGCAAGCCACGCCGGTGCCCCTCATCAAAGTTCACGCAGGCGTGTTTAATGGCCTCGAGCTGATAGTAACGGTTGGTACCGCCGCCGGCGATGTTGGTGTTAACAGGCACAGAGGCGAGCGGTGCGCACACGCCCCTGCGGTTCATGATGCGCTGCAGGTCGTCGCGCGAGAAGACGCCGCTGACCTTGCGCATGGGCGCGCCCTCGTCGTCGACAAAGAAGGTGTCGTAGCCATTGGAAAGAAAGACCAAGGGGAGATAACCAAACTCGGCGCGCAGGCATTCGGCATAGAGACGCGCCTGTTGCAGGCCCTTCTGGGCGTCGAGGCTCGTGCGCTTGGCTTCCAACACGGCAAGCGGCTTGCCGTCTTTGCCCAAAAGCAGGTAGTCGATGTATCCGATGCCGCTATGGTCACCGGAGGCCGTGGGCATGCCAAAAACCTTGTGTTCCTCGAGCACATCGCCGCCGATGCTCCACCCGGCAAGCTCAAGGTCCCAATCGATATAGCGCTTGCGCGTCTCGTACTCGGGGATTTCCTCTGGGTTGAAGTCGCGCGCACCCTCGTTGGCGACGCGGGCCTCTGCGAGCTCGGCGGATATCGCGCGGAGTTGGGCCTCAAGCTCCTCGATCTCGCTTTTTTGTTTGTTCACGAGCGCGCCTTGGGCCTTGATGGCCGCGATCTGCTCCTTGGTGATGGGAACGCCCTTGGCGGGAATCTTGCTCTCGTCAAAGCGACGCTCGGTATAGTCGGGCCCGTAGCAGTAATCGATCCAGTCGATAAAGTTGAACAGGGCCTTAAGAGACAAAATGGCATCGGCATGCGTGACCCTCATCTCGGTATGAACCGAAAGGTTGCCGAGTTTGTTGATGGCAAAGAGAGGTCGCGAGATACGCTCGTCGCCCACGCAGTCGATAAAGGAGCGCTCGTGCAAGAGCGACGCCAGGCTGTCTTTGTAGGGCATGCTGATTGACGAATCGGCAGCATAGACCCACTTCACGGCCAGCTCGAGCGCCTTACGGCAACCAACTGCGCACATGGCGGGTGCCGAAGCGTAGATTTTCTCGGCCTCGATGCAGGCATCCGCAAAGAGCGCGTAGTAGTCACCCTGTTCTTTGAGGAAGTCGAAGTTCATAGCGGGTCCTTAGTCGATGGTAGCCGTTAGGCGAAGTAGTCCTGGGCGAGACTGTCGTAGAGGGTTTGGAGCTTGTCGATCTGCTGCTGCGCGATCGCGCGGGTTTTGTCGACCTGGGTGACAAAGGCGGCGAAGTCTTGCTGGAGGGCGAGCGGGGGCAAGGGAATGTCAAGCCTTGAGAGTAGCGCTTGGCTGAGATTTTGAATATTTGCGCCACGCCCGGTCATCGTCTTTCGCATCGAATCGCTCTTTAGGCAGCTGAGCAGGTAGTCGAGGTTGAGCTCGGCAGACCGATTTCTGAATCTGATACAGAAGCCGCTGAAAGTTACCTTTTCGTCTCCCGGGAACACGGCTAGACAGCGGCCGACCAGCGCTTTGTTTCCATTTGAGCGGACAAACACGATGTCACCATCGTTGAGAAGCTGGCTATCGTTGGGCTCTCCGTTAAGCGAAACCTCTTTTATGAGAGCCATGTCGTTAATCGCATACTTGTCTTTGAAATCGGCAACCCCGAGGCATTTGATTTCAAAACCATTGTCAATCGATTTGAAGTTCACACCGTTCTTTAGTTCGCCGAGCGCTTTAAGGCTCTGGGTCTTCCAGTTCTTGGGGTTAGAGACCGGGTCCCCGAACATCTCGACGAAGCGGGATTTGACGAGCTGGTCGAGCTGGGCGATTTGGTGGTTACTCGTCGCAATCATCGAAGAGATTTCATTGAACTTGGCGACTCGCTCCCGTTGGATATCCATGGTTGGGAGCTCCAATGTCAATCCCGCCAGAACTTCCTTGGGGACTCGTCTTTGACCGGCGCTCCCCTTCATTCTCTGTGAGCAGAATAGCCGCACCTTTCCCGACCGTAGGTATGCGAGAAGATAGGCCGTATCAACGAGTGACGTATCTGGCCTTACAACGTGGAATTCCGTCGACGAGTAGCCATCTGCCATTCCGCAGGCGGCAATTGCTATCTTTCCGTTCTCAAAACTCGGGGTAATCTTGGCAACGAGTATGTCTCCGCGCATGAAATAGGGGTGGCCCTTCTTGACCTCGCCCCTTTCAAACATGGCGCCCGCCTCAGTCGTTCCGTCGGTATGAACGGACGCAAGAGGCAAAAACGAGACGATGTCGCTATCGCCAATATTCTTGTTTGCCTTCGGGTTTATTTTGGCGACGTCTCCCAGCTGGACCTTCTCCCCGCTACTCACTGCAACCACCCTCGAGCATACGCTGCAGCTCGGCCAGGCCTTCGGCCATCTGGCGGTTGAGGTCGGCGAGGTCAGCGAGAATCTCTTCGGTGGGCGGGTACTCGATGCGCTCGTACTCGGTCTTGGTGTACTTGTTAAAGCTGAAGTCGTAATCGTTCTCGGCGATCTCTTCTTTGGGCACAAGGAAGCTCTTCTCGGTGCGCTCGCGGCCCTCCTCGGCTTCCAGGCTCGCCCAGCGCGCGAGGATGTCGGGAATGTCGTTGTGCTTTTCATCCGGAACGCGTTTTTTGTCGAGGGTTAGGCCGTCGCCCTCCATGTTGTACATCCACACGTTGTCGGTGCCACCGGCATCTGTCTTGGTAAAAAATAAAATCGCGGTCTTTACAGGCGTGTAGGGCATGAAGATGCCGTTTGGCATGTGAATGATGGCCTCGAGCTTCTGGTTGTCCACGAGTTCACGGCGCAAACGCTCATAGGCCTTATCGCTACGGAACAAGACGCCGTTGGGGACGATGCAGGCGCAGCGGCCGCCCATCTTGAGCATGCGCAGGAACAGCGCCACAAAGAGCAGCTCGGTCTGCTTGGAGTCCACGATCGCGCGCAGGCTCTTGTCGATGTCCTCGACGTCCACGGAGCCCGTGAACGGCGGGTTGGCCAAAATCACGTCATACTTGCCCCTGATGGTGTTGTTCTTAGAGATCGAGTCCAGGTAGCGAACGTCGGGCGCATCGACACCGTGGAGCATAAGGTTCATGGACGAAATGCGCAGCATCGTCTGGTCTATCTCAAAGCCAGAAAACTGCGGTTCGGCATCGTTTCTGCCTGCGTAGGAATCCCAGTCCTCGCTTGTCATACGCGATTCATACTCAGAACGAATGTGCTCGGCAGCCGAGATGAGAAAACCGGCAGTGCCGCAAGCAGGATCGCAGATAAGCTCGCCGGGCTTGGGGTCCACCATCGAAACCATCATGCGGCGGATGTGCTGCGGCGTGCGGAACTGGCCGTTGGTGCCCGATTTCTCAAGATTAGAGAGCATGTACTCGTACAGATCGCCAAGGTCGCCGATGTGGTCATCGAACTCGGAAAGAAGCTCCTCGACGCCGGTCACAGCGCGCTCGAGAAGCGCCGGCTTGCCGTCTGGGAAGCCGAAAGTGGCACCTTCCATGGCACGCGAGAAGGCGGAGTCTTCGCCCAGGCTCTTGATAAAGGGAAAGACGAACTCGCTCACAATGCGGTACATCTCGGGCGCCGGCTTGTCCTTAAAACGGCTCCAACGCAGGTCGGCACCGTCGATCTGGGCACCGTGGGCGTTGCGGTAGGTGGCCGGGAAGATGTGCGGCTGAGGCACGCCAAGAAGCTGCTCCATGCGCTCGGCCTCGAGCTCCTTCTCATCGAGCGAGCGGATGAACATGAGGTAGGTGAGCTGGCTGATGACCTCGATGGGGTTGGTGATGCCGCCTTGCCACATCTGCCGCCAGACGGCGTCGACCTTAGCTTTTGTTGCCCCTGTGATCATCGTTACAGCTCCCTAGCTTCCCAGCTTACATGCCGCGCGTTACATATAGAACGTAAGCATTATAAGGCAGCCAAAACGATGCCGGGTTTTCGAGGACCCCCTAGGACGCATCCCCTACCCCCGTTCGATGGCGCAGGTGTGGCGCTTGGTCTTGGGGTCGTAGGCGATGCCGCACAAAACCACGTTCTTCTCGCCGGAGGTGCCGAGAAACGCCTTGGCGTAGCCGCGCTCACGGATCTGACCCAGCGCCTCTTGGGCGCTTGTGCCCCACTTGAGCTCGACCACGACGCCCGGGATGTCGCCGGAGCTCTTGAGCGGCACCATGAGAAGGTCGGCGTAGCCCTTGCCCGCGGGGGCCTCGCGCACCAGGCGGTAGCGGCGCATCGCGCTGTAGAACGCCAGACGCAGCG
>CAVKOL010000136.1:0-6650 GCA_963658035.1 Bacteroidaceae bacterium | reverse complement strand
AGTTGGTCATGTAGGTGAAGGGCACCTGGAAGCGGCGCAGGACCTTGCCGGTGGCAAACAGGCCGCACTGAGAGTCGCGCAGGCGGGTGCCGTCGGGCTCGGGGCGCTCGTCGCGCGGCCCCCAAAGCAGGACGGGCAGGCCCAGCTCCTTGGCGAGACGGGCGCACAGGTACTCGGTGCCAAAGTTGGCGTGGCACAGCATGATGCCGTCGACCTCGGCGGCGCGGAACTTGCGCACGATAGGCTCGATGTGCGAGTCGTCGAAGAGCAGGCCCTCGTCGTTGATATCGTCGATGTCAACGAAGTCGACGTCCAGCTCGCGCAGGCGATCTGCGGTGAGGCCGCGGTACTTCACGGCGTCCGGCGCGCTAAAGATGCTGCGGCGCGTGGGAACAAATCCCAGCTTGATCTTGTCCATTGGAGTCCCCTCTCGCCGTCTTTGCCGTGTTTTGCGGAGCAGAGCTACTAAACGCCTAAATCGCGCCGCCGACGGACAAAGACTTGTGTAAATAGCGGTTGACGTGCTATTTGGTATCTTAGGTTCGGCCTATTTGGGGTACTGACGCCGGGCTGGATTACTAAATCTTTAGTACTAAACGCCCCGGATGGGGCCGACTGGCGGCCGGACGGCAGCCTGCCGCCATCGGGGAAAGAGGGGGTCTTATGGCAAAGGTGACCGCGCGCGACGTGGCAAAGGCGGCAGGCGTGAGCCCGGCCACGGTCTCGCTGGTGTTTCGCAACAAGGAGGGCGTGGGCGTCGAGACGCGCGAGCGCGTGTTTGCCTGCGCCCGCGAGCTGGGCTATGAGTACAGCGTGCCCGACTCGCCGCGCAAGACCAGCACGTTGCTGCTGGTAATCTACAAGCAGCACGGGCGCGTGGTGTCGGACACCTCGTTTTTCGAGAGCCTGATCAAGGGCGTGAGCGACGCCACCTACGCGCAGGGCTACCACCGGTTGTCGATCTCGTACTTCTACGCGCAGCAGGACCGAGAAGAGCAGCTCACCGCCATCAAGAGCGTCAAGTGCGCGGGCATCATCTTGCTGGCAACCGAGATGCGCGCGGGCGACGTGGGGCAGTTCGAGCGCTTGGGCGTGCCCATCGTTCTTCTCGACAACTGGTTTCCCACAAAACACCTGGACAGCGTGGTCATCGACAACACGCGCGGGGCGTGGTCGGCCGTGCGCTACCTGGCAAACGTGGGCCACCGCGAGATCGGCTACCTGCACAGCTCGACCGAGATCCGCAACTTCCTGGAGCGGCGCGAGGGGTACCTTTCGGCCGCGCGGGGCATGGAGCTGGACGTCAACCCGGTGCACTCGATCGTGGGCGTGGGCTCGACGCTGGAGAGCGCCTATGCCGATATGAGCGACTACCTGGACAACAACCCCTACCTGCCCACGGCCTTTTACGCCGACAACGACGTCATCGCGATCAGCTGCATCCGTGCGCTGCAGGACCACGGGTACCGTGTGCCCGAGGATATCTCTATCCTGGGGTTTGACGACGAGGCGGGCTCGGCCACATGCAACCCGCCGCTTACCACGATGCGCGTGCCCAAGGCGAGCATGGGGGCGCTGGCCGTGCGGCGGCTGGTGGACCAGATCCACGGCACGACCGGCGGCGAGGTCGTGCGCATCGCCGTTTTGCCCGAGATCGTGCAGCGCGCCAGCGTCGCCGCCCCGCCGGAGGACTAGCGCGGGGGCGGCTTGGGCGGTTTGGGCGGTTTGGGCGCCTTGGCCGGGGCCGAAAAAGCAAAAACGCGACAAGTCTGCCAACGAAATCGGTTTGGTCGAGTAGCCGGGCATTTTGCAGAAGAAAACCCGCAGGTCAGAGGCTTGCGGGTTTTGCGGCTACTCGGGCGTCCCGAGTTCGTTGGCAGACTTGTCGCGTTTTTAGATTTGAAGCGCTCAAAAAACACCCGGGCAACGGAAACCAGAGCCGTTGCCCGGGCGCGAGGGCGGCCCGCCGCTCCACTGGCGGGGCCAAAACGCCAGATGGCCCCAAAGCAAAAGGCGCATCTACCGTTTTGGTCCCGCCAGCGGCCACAGCTGTAGGCCCGCGCCCGGCCGCTTACGCCAGGCGCATGGCCTCCTGCACGGCGCCGGCCAGGTTCGCGTCGTTGCCCAGCTCAGCAGCCTTGACCTGCGGCTCGGGCAGGCCGCCAAAGGCGCGGTAGGCCTCAAGCACACCGGGCATCTCGGCGCGCAGCGCGGCGATCAGCTCGTGCCGGCCCGAGATTCCGCCCGCGATCACAAATACCTCCGGGTCGATGACGCACTGCAGGTTGAGCAGCGTGGCATCGAAGGCGCGGGCGTAGCGCGACAACCCGCGCAGCGCGGCCTCGTCGCCGGCCTCGACCCACTCGAAGACCTTGCGCCCGTCGATCGAGTCGTCGGCGGGCAGGCCCTTCTCGGCGGCGACCATGTCGCGCAGGCCCTTCCAGCCGCATGCCCCGGCAAAAATGTCAACCAGCCCCAGGTCAGCGCCCGGGCGCACGTCGTTTCGCAGGAACGAGAACTCGCCGGCAAAACAGTGGGCGCCGCGCAGCACGCGCCCGTCCACCACGATGCCGCCGCCGATCCCGGTACCGATGGCCAGCACCACGCCGTAGCGCACGCCGCGCAGGGCGCCCGCCGCGTACTCACCCAGCGCGCAGCACTTACCGTCGTTGTTCACGGCAACCGGCAGGCCCAGCTCTTCTCGCAGGCGACGGCCCAAGGGGCACCCGTCCATATAGAGCAGGGCGCCGCCGCGGTGGATCGTCCCGTCCGGGTCGCCCTCGTAAACTCCACCGGGCACCGAGACGCCCACCGCGGCCACACGGTCGCGGTACGGCCTCACCAGGTCGACAAGCACGGCCACCAGCTCGTCGGCGTTCTCGAAGGCGGTGGGCAGGCTGCCGCGCGTGAGGATCCTAAAGCCCTCGTCAAAGATCGCCCACTTGACGGCCGTCCCGCCAATGTCGATGCCAAAGTAGTTCTTCATGCGAATCTCCTAACCACCGGGCGCCTGCCCCGGGCCCTACAACAGGTACTTGTCAATAAGATAGACCGGCGTGCAGCTCCACGCGTGGCAATAGCTGTTGACGATTGGCGAGCCATAAGGGCTAAAGTCCGGCTGGTCGGGGTCGAAGGCCTCCCAAAAGGTGTCGGCGCCCAAGGCGATCATCTTGCCCCAGTAGCTCTTCATGAGGCTCGTGGCCTCGGTGGCCAGGCCCGCCTCGAACAGGGCCTCGACCACGTGGTGGTACATGTACGGCGTGGCGATGCCGTGCACCGGGAAGAGCTCGTCCACCGTACGCTGCATGAGGGCGCGATTGTCCTCGTCGTCCAAGACGTGTGCCAGGGCCATCCAGACCTGGCTCGCGATGTTGAACTCGTCGTCAGTGGTCACAAACAGGCCGCGCTCGGCAACAAAGAGCTGCTCACGGGCATAGGCGACCATCTTGTCCAGGCGCGCGGCATAGGCGGGGGCGTCCGCGTCGCCCACCAGCTGGGCCAGGGCCACGAACTGGCGCAGGACATAGATCGTCTCCGCCTGGCCGCAGGTGTCTTTGTTGAACGCGTTTGACCAGTCGACAAAGACGGGGTACGTCTCGCTGGTGACCAGGCGGCCGTCGGCGTCCACCATGCCCAGGGTCACGTCCATCTGGCGCTTGGCCACCGGGTAGAGCTCGCGAACGAGGTCCAAGTCGGGGTGGGCGTGGTTGAGGTCGAAGAGCACGCTGATGAAGAAGAGGCTGTACTCAAAGAGGAAGGTGTCGTCGGCCACGGGGCGCGGCTTGGTGAAGACGTTGGCGCTAATGCGACCGTCCTCGGCGGTCATGCCGGCAAAGAGGTAGAGGCAGCGCTTGACCAGCTCAACGTTATCGAAGGTCGCGTAGTTGGCCAGGGCCTGGAGGCGCAGGTCGCCCAGCCACAGGCGACGGTCGCGCTTGGGGCCGTCCTCGAAGACCTCCTGCATGCACTCGGCCAGGGTCTTGGCCGAGACGCGCCAAATGGCGGCCAGCTCGGGGTCGTCCAACGCGGGCGGGGTGAGGGCCGCCATGTCAACGGCGCTTTGGGCCGTCACGCGGGGCGCCGAGAAATGCGCGGCCCACTTGAGCGAGGTGTCGACGGCCTCGATGCGCACGTAGCGAAAGCTGTAGCGACGGCTAAGCTCCAAGCGCGCGGGAAGAACGTCCAGGTGAACGTACTCGTCCTGGATCCAGGCCTTGGAAAGCCAGCCGTCGTAGGCGTCGGCGTCGGCGGCCAGCTCGGAGGGAATCTCGGCGAAGCTCAGCTTGAGGAACAGCGGCGCGTCCATGGGCGAGCCTTTGGACTCGATATCTACCGAGAAGCTCCCCACGTAGTGGTCGCCAAAGTCCAGGATAAGGCTCTGACCTCGAGAAAGACCGATCTGCGACAGCTGATTGATGCCCGTAGCGGCGGGCACGCAGGCCCAGCCGTCCTGTTTAGTGGCGTCGGGCGCCAGCTCGACGATGGCGACAGGGGCGACGCTTGTCTCCAGGATCTGCGGCGTGTTCTTCTCGGCTTTGGCGAGAAGGGCCTCGTCGCGGTTGAAGGCGAGGTCGCGGTTGACTTGAACGAGTGCCATGGGGCACCCCTTTCTTTTGGTGGCGGATGGGGGGCGGGACGAGGCGGGGGTGCCTCGTCCCGCATGGAAGGGAGCCGCACGACCCGGGCCCCGGGAAAAGCCCAGGCTGGCCGCCTACCCTTGGGGCCCGGCCGGGCGCGCGCCGCCCGACAGGCCCCGGCGAGCCTTAGTCCACGTTCTTGATGAGCAGGATAAAGACGACGCCAACAAGGATAAGAGCCGCGGCAACGGGGAAGGCAAGGAAGTACGAGCCGGTGTTCACGACGATGATCGAGGTCAGCACAGGGCCCAAGATCTGACCGATGGTGTTGGCGATGTTGAGGATGCCCAGGTCCTTGCCGGCGTTTTCCTGGTCGGGCAGAACATCGACGTTGAGCGCCTGGTCAACCGAGGAGTACACGCCGTAGCCCAGGCCGGCAAAGAGGGCAAAGACGTACATCGAGAAGGCGCTCTTCAAAAGCCACGGGGCGGCCACGCCCACGCAGATCATGATGCAGGCCACGACGATGATGGGCTTGCGGCAGCCGATCTTGTCAGAGACGGTGTCCGAGGTAAGCGACGCCACAAACGAGACGACCATGG
This sequence comes from Bacteroidaceae bacterium, assembly GCA_963658035.1. Lineage (GTDB taxonomy): Bacteria > Actinomycetota > Coriobacteriia > Coriobacteriales > Atopobiaceae > Paratractidigestivibacter. Next base: position 1,471 of record CAVKOL010000136.1, on the reverse strand, counting down.
TCACGACGGACATCTTGGCAAGCACCGCGCCGGCGTCGGTCACCGAAAGGCCGATGTACTTCTCAAGAATGTAGAGCTGGTAGCCGTTGATGCAAAAGTAGCCAAAGATAAAGAGCAGGCGGCCAAAGAGGGCCAGGTAGAAGTCGCGGCAGTTCTTGGTGGGCGGGATGAACATGCGAAGGATCGAGGAGAGCTGGAACTTCTCGGCGGCTTCACCAGGGGCAAGGGCGGCGGACTTCTCGGCAGGCCAGATGATCACGGTCAGGATGCCCGAGCAGACCCAGGCCACGGTGCCAAACAGGAAGCCCGGGACGGGGTTGGTGAGGAAGATCGAGCCCAGGATGGAGCCCGCGGACTGGCCGATAGTGGCGCCGGCGCCGTAGAAGGCCGAGAGCGTGCCGCGCTTGTTGAGCGGGATGCGGTCGGAAAGGACGGCGATCGAGGGGCCCAGCATGCAGTTGAGGCCCACCTGCAGCACGCACCACGAGGCCACAATCATGGGCAGCGTCACGGCCACCGAGGTGCTGTAGTAGGCCGCGGCGCAGATGATGCCGCCCGCCACGATGAAGGGCGTGCGCTTGCCAAAGCGGCTGCGGCAGTGGTCGGAAAGGGCGCCAAAGACCAGGTTGGAGACCAGGGCAAAGACCATGCCAAAGGAGTTCATGGCCGCCAAGATCTGCTCGCCGGTCATACCGATGTCAAGGGTGTTGAAGCGCTCGGGGAGAAGGACGTTTGAGGCCATCGAGCCCGCGCCCATCCACATGACGCCAAAGATGATGAAGCCCACCATGAAGCGCCAAAGCGAGGCCTTGGGCAGCGGCTGGCCCGTGTCGGGAGCAATGACCGAAGGGTCCACAGTTGTCTCTTGGCTCATTGTGCTGTTCCTTTCTAGGTGTTTACCTGTGTGTTTGTTGGTTACAGCGCTGTAAGCTTTATCGACAAGAGGGATAGTACGGCGTGGTTACAGGTCTGTAAGCGCAATTCCGGTGAGCGGTAGATTGAAGCGCTTTAACGGTTTGTTTTTTGCGAAAACGGGCCGAATTTCGAACATGCTTTCGCGCTTGGCTATAAAGTTGGGAGCTGGTTTTAGGATTTCGCGGCGCCGAGCGTGCCGCTTTGCGCGAAGGGCGTTTGATGGCAGATAAGAAGAAGGCGGCGGTGCCCAACACCCCCGCGGCGCAGGAGCGTCGCGACCAGATCGTTCAGGCCGCCGTCAAGGTCATCAACGAGGCGGGCCTGGTGGGCTTCTCGCTTCCCGCCGTGGCGGCCGAGGTTGGGATCAGCCACGTCGCCGTACTGCACTATATGGGCAGCAAGAAGGACCTGCTGCTCGAGGTAATCAAACGCGCCTACGACAAGCAGCCCGGCGAGGTCGAGTTCCTGCAGGCGTACCGCCCTGGCGGCTCGCGCGAGGGCGAGCGCCCGCTCATCCCCCAGTACGCGCGCATGGTCATCGAGGCCAACGCCGCCC
>CAVKOL010000135.1:0-6872 GCA_963658035.1 Bacteroidaceae bacterium | reverse complement strand
CCTCGCCGTAGCCGGCCCACAGGCCCGCGACCTCAAGCACCTTCTCGGCCATCTATGCCTCACCTCCGCGACCCAGGTACACGTCGATAACCTGCTGGTTGCTCGACACCTCGTCCATCGTGCCCTCGTCCAGAATCTGCCCCTCGTGAAATACGGTGACCTTGTCCGAGACGTCCTTCGCAAACTGCATGTCGTGCTCGACGACCACGACCGAGCACTCGTCCTTGACCTTGTGGAGAAGCTCGGCGGTGTGCTCGGTCTCGCGGCGGCTCATGCCGGCGACGGGCTCGTCGAGCAGCAGCAGGTCGGGCTTCTCGGCCAAAAGCATGCCGATCTCCAACCACTGCTTCTCTCCGTGAGAAAGGCGCGTGGGGTACTCGAACTTCTTGTTGTCCAGGCCAATGAAGTCCAGGACGTAGCGGATGTGGTCCTCGGTGTCGGCCGAGAGCTTCTTGAACGTCGTGGAGTACAGGGTGTGCTTGCCGGCGGCGGCCAGCTCCATGTTCTCCAAGATCGTGATGCCGTTGAAGACCGACGGCGCCTGGAACTTGCGGCCGATGCCGAGGTTGGCGATCTTGTACTCGCGCATCTTGGTGAGGTCGTACTCGCCCTTGTAGACGATGCGGCCGCTCGAGACCTTGTTCTTGCCGCAGATGGCGTCGAGCATCGTGGTCTTGCCGGCGCCGTTGGGGCCGATGAAGAAGCGGATCTCGTTCTCGCCCACCGAGGTCGAGACGCCCTTGATGGCCTTGAAGTCGCCGAAGTTGATCGACACGTCCTCGATGGAGAGAAGCGCGGGCTTCTCCTCGGCGGCGTCGGTGGCGGGTGCGGCAGTAGCCGCGGTTGCGGTGTCAAACATTATGCCTGACCTCCTTCTTCTCCCAGCTCGGGGCTCGAGACGGCGACGCCGCCGGACTTACGCTCGCGCCAGGCGCGAAAACGCGCGGGCACGTCCTTGATCGACATCAGGCCGCCCGGCAGGAACAGGATGACCAGGACGCACACGAGGCCCAGGCCGTAGCTCCACAGGTCGGGGAAACTCTCGGACGCGAAGGTCTTCACGCCGTTGACGAGAAGGGCGCCCAGGATGGGGCCGGCAAGCGTACCCTTGCCGCCGATGGCGACCCAGATAATCATCTCGATGGAAGGCGAGACGGCGACGTCAGAAGGCGTGATGATGCCCACCTGGCTGACGTAGAGGGCGCCGGCGATGCCCGCGATGGCGGCCGAGAGCGCGTAGACGAAGACCTTGAAGAACGCGGTGTTGTAGCCGGTGAAGCGCACGCGGTTCTCGGAGTCGCGGATGGCGATCAAGATCTTGCCCACGCGGCGGCCCACCAGGAAGGTACACAGGCAGAAGAGGGCGATCAGGACGGCAAGCGTCACGTAGTAGAGGGCGATCTTGGTGGAACCGGCGTCAAGCGAGAAGCCCAGCAGGGTGTCGAAGTCGGTGAGGCCGTTGGAGCCGCCGGTGTACTGCTGGCAGCCGATGAGCAACACGGACAAGATCATGGCCAGCGCCTGCGAGAGAATCGTGAAGTAGACGCCGCGGATGCGGTTCAAGAAGGTGAGAAGACCGATCACGACCGCGACCAGCACGGGCACCACGATGACCATCACGAAGGCGAAGGCCGGGTTGGTGAAGGGCGACCACCAGAAGGGCAGGCTGTCGAACCCGGCCCAGGTCATGAAGTCGGGAAGCGCTCCGCCGGAGGCCTCGAGCTTGAGGTACATGGCCATCACGTAGGCGCCAAGGCCGAAGTAGACGCCGTGGCCCAGGCTCATGATGCCCGTGTAGCCCCAGATCATGTCGAGGCCCAGGGCCACGATGGCAAAGCACATGTACTTGGCGATGAGGCTCACGCGAAACATCGGCAGGACGAAGGGGGCGACGGCGAGCAGTGCGAAGACGACCACCGCGACGACCCATTTGTAGGATTTCTTCTCGGACATTTAACGGAACACCCCCTTAATCCTCGAGCGAGCGGTTGTGGGTCTCGAAGAGGCCCTTGGGCTTGAACTGAAGCAGGATGACGATGCAGACAAAGATCAGGACCTGGCCGATGGAGGCGTCGGTGAGGAACTCGAAGGCCGACTGGCCAACGCCGATGAACGCCGCGCCAAAGACCGAGCCAAAGATCGAGCCCACGCCGCCCACGACGACGGTCATGAAGGCGTTGACGATGTAGTTCTGGCCCAGAGAGGAGCCAATAAGGCCGATCCAGGTCAGGGTGCAGCCGGCAAGGCCCGCAAGGCCGCAGCCAAAGGCAAAGGTCACGCCGTCGATGCGGCGAGTGTTGACGCCCAAGGCGCTGGCCATCTGGCGGTTTTGCATGACGGCTCGGATGTTGCGGCCCCAGCGGGTCTTGAACATCAAGACGTAGACCGCGGCCAGGGCAACGAGGGCGATGACCAAGATCCAGATGCGGGTGTAGGGCAGGTAGACGCCGCCGATCTGGAGGCTGCCCTGCATGTAGGACGGGACCTCGACGCCCACGTTGGCCGAGCCAAAGATGTTGCGGGCGGCCTGCTGCAGGATGAGGCTCACGCCCCAGGTGACCAGCAGGGAGTCCTCGGTGCGGCCGTAGAGGTGGCAGATGACGAGCTTCTCCAATGCCAAGCCGAGAAGGGCCGCCACGACGAAGCTCGCGACGATGGCGACGGGCACGTAGGCGCCCAGAGCGTCGGGGGCGACGGACTTGAAGATGTTCTGCACGACGTAGGCCGTGTAGGCGCCCACCATCATGAACTCGCCGTGCGCCATGTTGATGACGCCCATGAGGCCAAAGGTGATGGCCAGGCCAATCGCGGCCAAAAGCAGGATGGAGCTTAGGCTGATGCCGTTGAACACCTGCATAAGAATGGTTTCCACGTCACACCTCCTAGTTGCTCAGGCCAGCGGCCCAGTCGTAGGTGGAAAGGTAGGGGTCGGGCTTCACGGGGTCGCCGGTGGACCAGATCTCGTCGATCAGGCCGTCAGCATTGATGCGGCCGATACGGACGGGCTTGTACATGTGCTGGTTGTCGCCGTCGATCGTCATCGTGCCCTCGGGGGCGTCGAAGGTGATGCCGCCAGCCGCGGCGCGGACCTTATCGACGTTGGTGGAGCCTGCGGCCTCGACCGCGGCTTTCCACAGGTAGACGGCGTCGTAGCCGGCCTCGATGGGGTCGTCGGTCACGCGGGTGTCGCCGTAGGCCGCCTTATAGGCCTTGACGAACTTCTCGTTTTCGGGCGTGTCGGTGGACTGGTAGTAGTTCCAGCTCACCAGGTGGCCCTCGACGTAGGAGGCGCCGATGCCCGCGACCTCCTCTTCTGCGATGGAGACCGAGCAGGTCATGACGTCGTCGCAGGTGATGCCCGAGTCCTTGAGCTGCTTGAAGAAGCTCACGTTGGAGTCGCCGTTCAAGGTGTTGAAGACAAAGTCGGGCTTGGCGGCGCGGATCTTGTTGATGATCGTGGCGTAGTCGGTGTGGCCCATGGGGGTGTAGGTCTCGCCCACGATCTCGTAGCCCTTGGCCGCGGCCTGGGCCTTGATCACCGAGTTGGCCGTGCGGGGGAAGACGTAGTCGGAGCCCACGAGGAAGATTTTGGGGCCGTAGTTCTCGGCCAGGTAGTCGACGGCGGGGACGATCTGCTGGTTGGGGGCGGCGCCCACGTAGAAGATGTTCTTCGAGGACTCCATGCCCTCGTACTGGACGGGGTACCAAAGCAGGCCGTTCTTGGACTCGAAGACCGGCAGGACCGCCTTGCGGGAGGCCGAGGTCCAGCAGCCAAAGACGCAGGCCACGCCGTCGGAGTCGAGGAGCTTGGTAGCCTTCTCCGAGAAGGTGGCGTTGCTGGAGGCGCCGTCCTCGATGACAGGGACGAGCTGCTTGCCCAAGACGCCGCCGGCCGCGTTGATCTCGTTGATGGCCAGGACCTCGGCGTCACGGACGGAGGTCTCGGAGATGGCCATGGTGCCCGAGAGCGAGTGGAGGATGCCGACCTTGATGGTGTCGCCAAAGACGCCGTCGGTGCCGTCGGCCGCGGTGGCCGAGTCATCGCTTGAGGCGGCCGAGGTCGCCTGCGCGATGGCGCTGCCGCTGCAGCCGGCCATGGCGGTCGCCGAGGCCGCGAGGCCCATGAGCCCCACGAACGAGCGGCGGCTGAGGTTTAGCTGAGGTGCTGTCATCCAAGCCTTCCTTTCCTTGATTTGGTGCCTGGATGTTTTATAGACGGCGTCGGCGAGCGGTTGTGATGGGGCGGCGAGCGGTGAAACACGATAGTTGCAGGGGGTAACAATCGACACGCGGGGGTCCCCTGACGGTTATCGCGCCGAAACCGCGGGGAAAATCTCGAAATCGCCGAGAAACACGCGCCGGGGCGCGGTTGGGACCTTTACGTTTTGGGACTTGTCGGAACCGCGGGCCCTTCTCGCTGTATGTTTGGGGGCTTGTCGGAACCATTTCATTCCGACAAGCCCCCAAACATACAATCTTTGTTCCGACAAGCCCCCAAACGTAAAGGCCCGCGCCGTACGCAAAAGCGGAGCCGCCCAAGCAGCTCCGCCTTAATCAAAATCCTCTATTTGGCCAAGGTAGAATCCTAAATCCGGCTTGTGATGTGCCAGCCCTTGCACAGGCTGCATCGGTACCAGGAGAGCCTTGCGCCTCTCTCGGCAGAGCCAACAATGCAGGCATGGATGGCTTTCTCCTCGGTACCGTACCGGTTCTTACCCGTGCACGACCTAAACGCATAACGTTCGGCCGCATACGGAGAATGCCTTTGCGCAATCTCGTTGTGATACCGCTGCCAATCTGCCCGCTTGGCTTCTAGCGCCCGCTCCTTTTGCCGCCGCCTTTGTCGTCTTCGCGTCGCCGGATTCTTGCTCGCCATTACAACCTCCCTTTTTTAGAAACGCTGACGAGAGCATATTCCGGGCACCGGACAATAATTAGCTGCCACGAGAATCGGTCTCAACGAGGCCGCCGTGTAGCAGCTTTAAGTCGCTCAAGACGTCCGTTATTGCTCAGCCAACAGAAACTCTCGCGAATCAATGTCTTAATTCGATCCGGCCAGTAGCCGACGGTCGCGCGACCATGTTTGCCCAGTTGGCGTAAGGCCGAAACCTGCCGTTACTCCCCCATCGCGAATTAAGACATTGATTGGGCGAAGTTTCTTTCCTGGCGGTCGGCCAACAACGCAAAAGCGGAGCCGCCCAAGCAGCTCCGCTTTATAGAATCAGCCCAACAACTCTGCAACAGTCGCATCAGGGACTATTTCCAAGAATCCGAGACAAACGCAACCGTCGACTCAAACCACGCCTAAACGAACTGCTCGCCCTGCTTTGAGTCCAGCACCATGCTCACGATGTTGTAGGAGCTAAACACGCTGGGCGAGAAGACATAATCAAACGGGTGCGAAGGCTTGACCTCGTCCAGCTCCTCGTCGTCACAGTCCACACCGTCGCGGCACCCGTAAAAGTCATCGCAGCCGCAATCGCCGTCCTCGCGTTCAACAGCAGGCGGCCAAACACAGTATTGCTCGCGCGTATACACACGAACATGCCATCGCCGCCATACCCGAACGGGGCCGCATGTGCGCTCGATGGCCCCCAGGTCCTGCTCGATGAAGCTCACCGCACCAGCAAGAGTCGTGAACGCCGCCTTGACGAGGTCGTAGTGCTCGCAAAGATCGAAGTACTCGTCCGGATCGGTCTCGGGCCCGCCGAACTCATGCACCAAGTAGATAGTTGAGCCAGATTCAGCCATGCCCCTCTCCCGTCCGCATCAATAACCTGCCAAAACTCTATCTTTGGCACGGGACATTAATTAAGTTCATCTGAGAAAGGACGTGCTAAGCCCCTTTGACACCCAAAACGACGGGGCAAAATATCAGCAGTTTGAAACCCTCAGGTTTTTAGGGGCGCAACCACCTGTTGGCTCCGCTCCTATTTTATGAAGTCGCCGAGGCCTTACGGCACCCGATGGCTCTTCTGTCTGCAGCTCAATTCGAACGCGCAAGCGTATCGATACAAAAATAGGGGATTTCCTCTTTCGAAGACGTCCCCTTGCAAAACGGCAAGCCGTTTTTCATTTGTATGGAAGTTACGCCTTTCACGTCCAGAGCGCAAGACCCAGCAAAGCCCCCCCACTCACGCATTTTGATGAATATCCTATACACAGTTTTCATCAACCGGCGGCAGGAGACCCGCCATTGGCATCACCGCCAAACCGCTACTGCCGTCCCGCGTTTGACATCTGCCGCTCACCGTGGCCATAATGCTCGCAGATGAAAAGGCCTCCGGGTTTTGTAAGGGCGCGTCCGCCGGCCGGATGTGCTCTAGTTTTATCTAGGGCGCCCGCAAGAAGAACTAGCCGAGAAACCCGCGTCGTTCTTAGCACCATCGGTAAACCCAAGTCCACAGCATTCTGATTGGGTTCGCGCAATCTAACGGATATCGTTAGATTGCGCAATATGAATCAGTGAGGCGCCGCTCACATAGCCGGATGCTGCCGAGAAGAGCCAAGCTCTCTGCCCGCGCCATCGACGAACAAAACGTCGCATCCTTCCTCAAATACGGGAGAGCCGCCTTCAACAAAGAGCCCGCTCCATACGACTTCGCAAACTCCGCGGCCCACACGTAGCGCGACCGCGGGGACTTCACCAAAGCCGCGGCGAAGGCGGCAAGCTTGGCCGCGGCGACCGGCACGGTGAACGCACTCACCATCAACGGCCCCATAGACTTTGACCCCACGCCCCCACCCGGCCGAGCAATCGTCGTTCTCTTGAAGGCGCGTATGGCAACGACGCCTCAAGCCACTTAAGCCCCTCAGTTCTTCCACCACCCGTCTATCATCTCTGTCGCATCCTTAAGCCTCTGGCTATAGAC
>CAVKOL010000134.1:0-7002 GCA_963658035.1 Bacteroidaceae bacterium | reverse complement strand
GCGTGCCCAGCTCGACCTTGGCGCTCACGTCCTTGAGGCTGTTGGCGCAGGCGCCGGTAATCTTGATGGCACCGCGGCGCGGGTTGCGGCGCTTCTCGGGCAGGCGGATCTGACGGGCACCCGTGAGATAGGCCCCGGTCACCGAATCGGGGTTGGCCTCGATCTGTGCCGGCGTGCCCGCGGCCACCACCTGACCGCCCAGCTCGCCTGCGCCCGGACCCATGTCGATCACGTAGTCGGCGGCGCGGATGGTGTCCTCGTCGTGCTCGACCACGATGACGGTGTTGCCTTGGTCTCGCAGGCGCTTAAGGGTCTCTATCAGGCGGTCGTTGTCGCGCTGGTGCAGGCCGATGGAAGGCTCGTCCAGGATGTAGAGGACACCCATGAGGCCCGCGCCGATCTGCGTGGCCAGGCGGATGCGCTGCGCCTCGCCGCCCGACAAGGTGGCCGCCGCGCGCGAAAGCGTGAGGTAATCCAGGCCCACGTTTACCAGGAAGCGTAGACGGGCCAAGATCTCTTTGACGATGGCCGCGGCGATAAAGGCCTGGCGCTCGGAAAGCTCGAGGTTCTCGAAGAAGACCAAGGCCTCCTTGCACGACAGCTCGCAGACCTGCCAGATGGACTTCTCCCCCACCGTGACGGCCAAGATCTCGGGCTTCAAGCGGGCGCCGTTGCAGGTGGTGCAGGGGACCTCGCGGATGTACTTCTCAAGATGCGTGCGCATGGTCTCGCTCGTGGTCTCTTGATACTTGTCGAACAAGATCTTGCGCACGCCCGGGAAGGTCGTGAACCAGTTGGTGTCGCGGCCGTCGCGGGTGTGGTAGTCCACGCGGATCTTCTTGTCGCCCAGGCCGGCCAGGAGCTTCTCCTGGACCTTGGGCGGCATCTCTTCCCACGGTGTTTGGTCCGAGACGCCCAAATCGCGGCAGACGGCCGCCAGGACCTGCGGCCAGTAGTTGGAATTGCCGAAGAGGCTGCCAAAGACGCCCTCGGAAATCGAGAGCTTGGGGTCCTCGATCAAGGCCTCGGCGTCGACGATCTTGCGAAAGCCCAGGCCGTCGCAGTCGGGGCAGGCGCCGTAGGGCGCGTTGAAGGAGAAGTCGCGCGGCTGCAGGTCGTCCATGGAGTGGCCGTGCTCGGGGCAGGCCAGGGCCAAGGAGTACTGAAGAAGCTCGCCGGGGATGTGCTCGGGGTCGTTCTTGTCGGGCAGAAGCCAGAAGGCCACCTTGCCCTGGGCGAGCTTGGTCGCCTGCTCGACGGCCTCGGCGATGCGGCCCAAGGAGTTCTCGCGCACCACGATGCGGTCGACCACGACCTCGATGTCGTGCTTGAGCTTCTTCTCGAGCTTGATCTCCTCGTCAAGGTCGCGGACCTCGCCGTCCACGCGCACGCGCGAGAAGCCCTCTTTTTGCAGGTCCTCGAAGAGCTTTGCGAACTCGCCCTTGCGGCCCACGACCACCGGCGCCAGGACAAAGGCGCGGCGGCCCTGGGCGTGTTCCAAGACCTTATCGGCCACTTGGTCGGTGGTCTGGCGCTCGATGACGCGGCCGCACTCGGGGCAGTGCGGCGTGCCGATGCGCGCGAAAAGAAGACGCAGGTAGTCGTATATCTCGGTGACGGTACCCACGGTCGAGCGCGGGTTTCTCGACGTCGTCTTTTGGTCGATGGAGACGGCCGGGGACAAGCCGTCGATGGAGTCCAGGTCCGGCTTGTCCATCTGACCCAGGAACTGGCGCGCGTAGCTGGAGAGGCTCTCCACGTAACGGCGCTGGCCCTCGGCATAGATCGTGTCGAAGGCCAGGCTCGACTTGCCCGAGCCGGACAAGCCCGTGATGACCACGAGCTTGTCCCTGGGGATGTCGACGTCGACGTTGGCGAGGTTGTGCTCGCGCGCGCCGCGGATGGTGATGGATTCTTGTGCCATGCGGGTCTCCCGTGAGAGTTCGTGTTGAGTGTTCCCAGTGTAGTTCAGAACACCTGTACGCACAAGAACAATTCACAAATCAAGCTAAGACCGTGATAGCCGGACAAAACACGAGGTTGTCGGTGGGGCGATGGGGCCCGGTGGACAGTTTTCGAGCTTGTCGGCGCCGACAAGCTGTGATTTTGTCCGTTTGGGGGCTTTTAGGCACAGACAAGTTCTGTTTTTGTCCGCGCCGCCGATCGGGCGCCTAGGCCGAGAAGTACCGGTGGACGCCGTGGGCGTCGAGCTCGCGGGTCAAGTTACCCTGGGCAACCAGGCGGTCGAGATGGGCGATGCTCTCGGAGACGAGAAACCACCTGGTCAAGGCAGGGACCTGGTCCCAAGCGTCGAAGTGCGCGTGCCAACCCAGGTACGGCACCAGCTCGAAGGCCGTGGAACCGGGGTGCTCGGCCGCGGCCGCAAGCGCGCGGTCGGCGCGGCGCAGGTGGTGGGCGATGTTCTTCTCGGCGCGATTTGAAAGGTCGCCCTGCGGCAGGCCGTGGCCCAGCATGGGGTGCTCGATATGCAGGTCGCGCACGCGGGCCAGGCTTTCAAGCTGGTCGGACATCGAGTCGCCCATGCCCTCCCAAAAACACACGCAGGTGGAGCAAGCAAACAAGACAACGTCGCCGGTAAAGGCCAGGCTCTTCTCGGCAAGCCAAAGGATGCACTGGCCCGGGGTATGGCCGGGCATGGGAACCAGCTCGAAGTCCCAGCGGCCGCAGGTCAGCCGCTCGCCCGCCGCCAGGGCCACGCAGCGCACGCCTTGCGCCTCGATGTCGACGTTGTGCGTCCAAATGGCACCCGCCATCTGGGCCGCCTCGTCCTTCTCCACGCCTTCGAGCATCAAACGAGAAATCATCGCGTCGAGGTATTCGCGCGACGGCAAAAAGCGCATGTCCTCGACGGTCTTCTCGTAGGCGCACACGCGGATGCCAGCCTGGGCCAACGCCGCCGCCTGGGCCGCATGGTCGTTGTGGGCATGGGTGCAAAAAAGCGTCGTGCGCGCGGGGTCGACGCCCAGGCGCAAAAGGGCGCGCATGAGGCGCGTGTCGTTATAGTCGTCGGCCGTGCCGGTGTCCACGACCAGGGCCTCGCCCGCGTCAAGCACCACGAAGGCGTTGACCGAGGGCAAGAAGGTCTGGCCCATAAGCAGCTCGACGCGCCAGACCTCGGGCTCGTCGAAGACCTTTGTGCAGGCAAAGCCGTCGGAATCCAGGGCAAAGGCATCCTGGCCCTTAACGGGGCCCATGATCCTAAGGTCTCTTTCGCTGGGGGTCTGTGGCATCGGCTCTTCTCTCTTCGCGGGTTTCCCAACCATTGTATTAAGTTCAATCGGTTTTGCGGACACGTGTTTACCCCGGTTTTACCCCGCCGTCACGGCGAGTAATATAAGTGAGTTGCCCATAAGGCGCGGCCGTCATGCGCCGCGCGCACCTATACCAGCCAAGCATTGGAGGCCCACATGGACGAAGCCGAGCGCGAGCAGATCCGCCGCGAGTTCGAGGCGTCGAGGTCAGCCGGCGAGAAGACCGCAGCGCCGCAGGAAAACGCGGCGCCCGTCCAGGAAGGCCCCGCCGCCGGGTGCGTGGTCAAGAACGTCATCGGCGTCGTCTCGGGAAAGGGCGGCGTGGGCAAGTCGATGGTCTGCGGCATCCTGGCCGTCGAGCTGGCCCGCCGCGGCGCCCGCGTGGGCATCCTCGACGCCGACGTCACCGGCCCCTCCATCCCCAAGATGTTTGGCCTTTCGGGCCAGCACGCCTATGCCCAGGACAACCTGCTGGTCCCTGTCGAGACCCGCGGCGGCATCAAGGTCATGAGCGCCAACCTGGTGCTGGAAAACGAGGACGACCCCGTGCTGTGGCGCGGCCCTGTGGTGGCGGGCGCCATCAAGCAGTTCTGGGGCCAGTGCGCCTGGGGCGAGCTGGACTACCTGCTGGTCGACATGCCCCCGGGAACCTCCGACGTGGCCCTCACCGTCTTCCAGAGCCTGCCCGTCGAGGGCGTGGTCATCGTGAGCTCGCCGCAGGACCTCGTGCAGATGGTCGTGGGCAAGGCCGTCAAGATGGCCAACATGATGGACGTGCCCGTGTTAGGCCTGGTAGAGAACATGGCCTACGTGAGCTGCCCCGATTGCGGCAAGAAGATCTACCCCTTTGGGCCTTCCCGCCTGGAAGAGACGGCCGACCACTTTGACGTGGTGGCCTTGGGCCAGCTGCCCATCGACCCCGAGCTGGCGCAGGCCTGCGACGAGGGCACCTTCGAGACCAAGGTGGCGAGCGGCCTTTTGGACGAGGCCGTGGACACCGTGGTCGCGGTGGCAGAGTTCACCCAGGCGCTTCTCGGCTAATCGAACGCAAACGAAGAGCAGGTCAAAGGTATTGTCGAACAACACCACAAAAGGCAAGAGGGGGCCGTCGCGGGCCCAGATCAAGGCCGCCGCGCTGGCAGCAGCTGCCGCCGTCGACGTGCCCTCGCGCTGCGACGTGGCCGTGTGCGGGGGCGGGGCCGCGGGTCTGGTCGCGGGCATTGTTGCTGCCGAGAAGGGCGCCAGGGTCGTCGTGCTGGAGCGCGAGCTGGAATGCGGGCGCACGATCTTGGCCACCGGCAACGGCCGCTGCAACTTTGCCAACGCGCGGCTTGAGGGGTGGCACTACAACGACCCCGCGTTTGTCTGCGCAGTGGCGGGCAACGACTGGCTGCCCGATATCCTGGGGTTTTTTGAGGACTGCGGGCTTGCCTGGGCCGAGGAGGACGGGCGGCTGTACCCCCTCTCTAACCAGGCGGCGTCGGTGCGCGAGGTGCTTCTCGCCCGCGCACGGCGGGCCGGCGTGGTCTTGGCATGCGCCCGCGAGGCCCTGGACGTAAGGCACGGCGAGGGGGGATGGGCCGTTTCCTACCGCGATGCGTTTGGCGGCGAGAAGACCCACGAGCTTGCGACGACGTCGGTTGTTCTGGCGGGCGGCGGCAAGGGCGAGGGTTTCCCTTCGTTGACGCTTGAGGTCGCGCCGCGCCAGGCCGTGCTGTGCGGCTTGGCGGGCCGAGGAAAAGGGCCGCTCGACCTGGCCGAGATTGACGGTAGGCGTGCCCGCGGGCAAGTCGCCCTGGTACGCGGCGGGCAAGAGATCTACGCCGAGAAGGGCGAGGTCCTTTTTCGCGCGGGAGGCCTTTCCGGCATCTGCGTCTTTGACCTCTCGCGCAGGGCAGCGCCCGGCGACGAGGTGCACGTCGACCTGCTGAGCGGGCTGGGTGATGACCACCTGGACAAGCTGCGCGGCGTGGGCTGCGGCGAGGGTCTTCTCGACCCCGTTATCTGCGCCTCGTTGAGACGCGCCGGGGCAGACCCCGTGGCCGCGGCACGCGACCTGACCGTCGTCGTGGACGGCAAGGCCGACGAGGCGCGGGCACAGGTGACCCGAGGCGGCATCGCGACCTCGCAGCTAGAAACCAACAGCCTGCAGGTCAAGAGCCTGCCCGGACTCTTTGCCTGCGGAGAGGCCCTTGACATCGACGCCGACTGCGGCGGCTTCAACCTGGCCTGGGCCTGGAAATCGGGCCTGGTCGCCGGGGACGCCGCGGCCGCGCACGCACAATCACAACAAGAAAGCAGCGCCACATGCTAGAGATCTCTGGTATCAGGTTCCACTTAAGCCAGCTGGACGGCACCGACGCCCAGGAGCTTGCCCTTTGCAAGAAGGCCGCGGCCAAGAAGCTGCGAGTCAAGCCCTCGCAGGTGACCGAGGTCGAGCGCCGTCGCCGCTCCATCGACGCCCGCAAGAGAAACGACATCGTGGTTGGCTTCACCCTGCGCGTCGCGCTTGTTGGCGGCCTAGCCGAGGAGCGCGAGGTGCTGGCTGCCCTGGCTCAGGCGCACGCCGACAAGGGCGTGACCCTGGCCGAGGCCGATTCCTTTGGCTTTCCCGAGGCGCCCCTTGCCTGGGACAAGGCCAAGACCGCGCGCCCCGTCGTGGTGGGCGCCGGCTGCGCGGGCCTGTTCTGCGCGCTCTACCTTGCCCGCGCCGGCCTGGAGCCCCTGTTGATCGAGCGCGGAGACGATGCCCGCCGCCGCGGCGAGGCCGTAGCGCGCCACAACAAGACGGGAGTCCTCGATACCCAGAGCAACATCCAGTTTGGCCTGGGCGGCGCCGGGACCTTCTCTGACGGAAAGCTGCAGACGGGCACCAAAAGCCCAGCTCACCGCCTTATCTTAGAGACCTTTGTGGCCGCCGGCGCCCAGCCGCGCATCCTGTGGGACGCAAAGCCCCACGTGGGATCCGACGTTTTGCCCACCGTCGTAGAGAACATCGTGGCCCAGATCCGCGAGGCAGGCGGCGAGGCGCGCTTTCGCTGCCGCATGACCGACATCGACATCACCGCCGGCCGCGTGACCGGCGTGACCGTGGCCCAGACCAGCGAGGACGGCGAGACGAGCGAGGAGAAGATCGCTGCCACAGACGTAGTGATCGCCTGCGGCCACTCTGCCCGCGACGTCTTTGAGCTGCTCAAGGCCAAGGGCGTCCCCATGGAGCGCAAGACCTTTGCCATGGGCGTGCGCATCGAGCACCTGCAGGCAGACATCGACCGCGCGCTCTACGGCCGCGCCGCCGGCAACCCGGCCCTGGGAGCGGCGCCGTACAAGCTCTCGGAGCACCTGCCGCAGGGCCGCAGCGCCTTTAGCTTCTGCATGTGCCCCGGCGGCTTTGTGGTGAGCGCCGCCAGCGAGAAGGGCGGCGTGGTGACCAACGGCATGAGCCTCTCGGACCGCGCGGGCAAAAACGCAAACTCGGGTCTTCTCGCCAACGTCTTTCCCGATGACCTGCCCGGCGACGACGTGCTGGCGGGCATCGCCCTGCAGCGCAGCTGCGAGCGGGCGGCCTACGCCGAGGGCGGCGGTGGCTTTGTGGCCCCCGCGCAGCTGGTGGGCGACTTCTTGCAGGGCGCGCCCTCTTCTGCCTGCGGAAAGGTCCAGCCCACCTACCCGCGCGGCGTTGCCTACACCCAGATCGACGGCTGCCTTCCCGACTACATCACTCAGACCC
>CAVKOL010000133.1:2029-7045 GCA_963658035.1 Bacteroidaceae bacterium | reverse complement strand
GACGCCATCGCGGCCGCGGCTGCCCAGGGCGGCCAGGGCGGCGGCATGTACTAAGCTAGCCGGCCATCGCGCTTAGCTAATACAGCGTTTTCCCTTCGAGCGACCCCCGATCCTTGTGGTTGGGGGTCGTTTTTTTGTGCCGTTGAGCTGCGCGGTTATGCCTTACACTTGTTGGATAGATTTTTAGCGGCCGCCTGGTGCGGCTTGGGTGATAGGGGCGATTTTGGAAAAGCTGGTTTGCGCGCGCTCGACGGGTAAGAAAACGGGAGCGCTGCTTGGTTTGGTCCTGGCGGCGCTGGCGCTGGTGCTGGCGCTGGTGCCGGGCACGGCGTTTGCAGACGAGACGGACTCGTCTTCGATCGATCCGTTTGACTACCTGACCTTGGACGTCACGGCATCGACCGACGGCCTGGCAGACGACCAGGTGCAGGTCAGCGTCACGGGGACCAACAAAGTTGGCATGGAGCTTGCCGACCATGCGGTCTCGTTCAAGGTCCCCGACGGCTGGACGCTGGTGAGCGGATCGACCTCCTCGACTCCCGCGACGACCGCAGACGGCGAGTCCGTGAGCACGACGGCCATTCTCGCCAAGGGCACGAGCGATGGTGGAGACGGGACCCAGGGCGGCGGGATCACCGACGCCACCGACGCCGACTCCAACTCGGGCTCCAACTCCACCTGCGGCAAGACGCCCGAGACCGGTGACGAGTCTGCCACGGTCGCAGCCATTGCGTTCGTCCTTGTCATCGCTGCGCTCGCGCTCTTTTCGGCAAAGAAGCTTCGCTTCCGCGCGACCCTGAGCATCCTTCTTGCGGCGCTTCTCGTCCTCAACATGCTTCCCGGCAGCGCCCTGCAGGCCATGGCCGACGAGGCCAGCGGCACGCAGGAGGCATCAACCGACGCCGACACAACCGACGACGCCGCCGTGGACGACGGCTCGCCCTTCTCCCTGTCCAAGACCTTTGACGTCGACGTTCGCGGCGAGAAGCTCTCTGTCCAGGCCTCCGTCTCGTGCAATACGAGCGGCGATGTCGCGCCGGGCGTCGTGAACCTCGAGCTCAAGCGCACCATTTCTGTGGGCGCGAGCAGCGCCAACGTCAGCGTGCTTTCCGAGATCGCCTATGCCGGCGCGTCCGAGACCGTGGGCGTGTACAGCGCCTTCGACACCTCTAAGATCGAGCTCACCGGCAGCCTTGAGGGTGCGACTGTACGCAAGGGTGCCTACACCGTAAAGGTCGAGGGCAAGAACGAAGAAAGCTCGGACCTCAAGGACCGCACCCACTATGAGCTGCGCTTTATTATCGACGGCATTCCCGAGGGCGCGGCGAGCACAGACTCCGATTACGGTTACATCGAGCTCAAGAACCAGCCCTTTGCCGATACGGAGCAGGGCTATGGCGTCGCGTGCGTGAGTTACTCGAAGCCCTCTGGTAGCATCGCGCAGGTTAGCTCGGCCACCCCGATGGGCTCAGACATCGTCGCGCACACCTTCGAGAACGGTAAGTACTGGGACGGCAACAATTGCTTCCGCTTGCCGGTTGACCTCGACGGCATTGAGGTTGGCATGCCCATCCCCACGACGTCTGAGTTTGCCCAGTACGCCCACGGCGACACCTATACCATCGATGGCGTCGAGTACCGCTGCTTCACCGCGGATGACATCGTGGCCGGCATCTCGTTTAACGACGTGGGTTACGACATCGACGTCACCGAGTGCACCGAGGACCTTGGCTACACCTGGGTCACCTTCCGCGTCAACAACGCGACGGGCGCCGAGGCCTATAAGCTGCTCACCGAGGCGCTGGCCAAGGACGGCCTGCTCTTTGGCGGCCAGATCACCTCGACCTACGCCAACACCATCGTCTACCCCGAGGGCGCAAGCACCGACGGCACCACCTCGGCGGCCGACGTGTTTGCCTATGCCCAGACGAGCCCCATCGCCTTTGCCTATGCCCTGCAGGTCGAGCGTGGCGAGCAGAACACGACCGTCACCTACCTCGCCGCCCTCCACTCTAGCCAGGAGGCTGAAGACGAGGACGAGGTTGGCGACATCGACCTTCTTGACACCACGACGTTTACGGCCTGCCGCATCTCGACCGACGAGAATGGCGCCTCTACCGAGACCGAGGCCAGCGACATCACCGTCACGCCCTACGACGACGAGAAGGACCTCTTCAAGATCGAGGTGGCCGTTCCCAACGACCAGTTTGACAGCGACGCCAATCTCTTGGGTCTAAGCGCATCGGACACGGACGGTCTTCTCGACGCCATGTACACGTACGTGAGCAACGTCAACGTGCGCATGACCGGTGGCTCGACCAACGCCTTTGGCGTGCCGGAGAAGGACGCCGACGTTGTTCTCTTTGACGGCGAGTCCCTCAACCGCGCCGACGCCGACGACGACGCCGACGAGGCGAGCGCCACCAGCGCTACCAGCGACGACGAGGCCGGCATCGCCGCCCTTTCCGACGACGCCGCCGTCACCGCAGAAGGCGTGACCTTGATTCCCGGCGACAAGATCAGCAAGTACGCGAGCGTCGGCGCCGGCGCCGCCCCCGTTGCGGTCCAGGCGGCCGAAAACGTCAGGCAGGTCGACACGATCTACCGTAGGGGCTCGAGCGACTCCAAATCCGACACAAGCATGAAGCAGATCTTGAGCAGCGCCGTTTCGACGGGCCTTGGCATTAACCACGCCATCAACCTCGTGACCGTCTTGGGCAAGAACTTCCTCAACTACGCCACGGCGGGCTTCACCATCGTTGGTCTTCTGGGCGTCTTTATCTCGGACCTTCTGCCGCAAGAGACCGACATGTACACCGTCGACGACGTGATGAACAAGCTCGACGAGATGAACAAGAAGCTCGACACCGTTGAGACCACGGTCAAGACCATCAACGTGAAGCTTGACGAGCAGGCAAGCTCGACCGCTTGGCACGAGCAGCTCAACACCTACACCAACCTCAAGAGCCTGCTGTGCTCGACGACCACGAGCAACATCTTTGAGGGCATGGACAACGTGCTGGGCAAGTACTACGAGCTCGACGCAAACGGCAAGGCGACCAAAAAGGCCTGCTCGCGTACCACCTCGATCTCGAACATGCCAAAAGAGGCTATCGACGCTCTTGACGATTACCTTAAGGGCATCGACACCAACGCCAAGAACAAGGGCTTCCAGACCGGTATCGGCGGGGCCTACACGGCGCTGCACAACCTCCTTCTTACCGGTGACAACTTAAGCTCGAACATCCTCGACACCTACTACAGCTACGTGAACACCAAGTACAACTGGGACGTCGAGACAAACGCGGCCAAGCGCGCGTTTTTGGCGAGTTTCATGATCATGTACAACAACGCCTACGCCCTCTACAGCGCCGAGCTGAGCATCCAGCTGTACCGGGCAAAGGGCAATGTGGGCAAGACCGAGGCCGTAAACGTGCAGATGAAAGAGCTGCAGGAGTACGCCAACGACATCTCTCGCGTGCTCTACGGCGAGGTCGATTGGGAGCAGCTGAGAAAAGACTACCCCGGCAAGAGCGGTACCTCCTCTTACGACAAAGAGATCACCGCCACCGACATCGATACCGAGAAGCTGCTTAAGGACAATCCCGGCAAGACCGTCAACGAGGTGATCCAGGAGAAGTACCTCACCAACTCCAAGTATATGACGGCGGCGACCGATACCGCCTACACCGAGGTCAAGTTCATCGCGACCGACGCCTCGCGCCAGAGGACCTACTCGACGAGCAACTACGTGCTCTCTGCTGCCTACGATGAGTCTTGCTTTGCGTCTGCCTACGTGACCGGCATTGATAGGACGCTCGGCAACTCGTGGAAGCCGACCTGCAGCTTTGAGCTCGACGAGCTCAAGACGATGACCACGCGCCTGCAGGCCCTGCCGGCGTCCATGCGCCCCACCATCACCGATTCCAGCGGAAAGGCGCGCCCGGTCGAGAATATCGTCGAAGAGATGCAGGCCCTTGGCTTCAAGGTCCAGAACCCCACCGCCAAGTTCACGAAGAAGCTGCTGACTGTCGAGACCTCGACCTTGCAGGCGAGGGAGGAGAAGATCATCGGCAACAGCAAGGCCTCGCTGTGGGCGCAAAACGGCAGCACAACCGAGCTGTGGGCCACGGTGAGCGCGAGCGACACCAACGCGACCGACGAGGTCGATCGCTACTCTGACTTGGCGCGCAACTGGAACTACTTCTTCACCGAGTTTGGCTACAACATTCGCTACCAGGACGGTAAGAAGATTCGCCTGCAGTACGCGCGCGATTTGAGCTCTGGCGGCGATCGCCTTATCTCGAGCGTCGATCTTGGCAACAAGATCTCTGACCCGCAGAACTACATTGTCCTTTCGGTCAGCGATAACAAGGGCAACATGTCCAAGTGGGGCGGAAGCGGCATCGACAAGGACCGCCCGACAATGGTCGCGGGTCGCTACGGCAAGGTCTTCAACCTCCAGACCGGTGATGTTGTGGAAAACCAGCTGCTTTATGCGGTCGAGATCCAGGTGTCGCTCCTGCCGTTCCTCAAGAATGCCTACAGCGCCGTGAGGGTCGAGTACTACCCGTTTGGCGAGCTCAAAGTTACAGAGAATGGCAGAGGTGCTTTGATGTCTGATTACACGTCTTGGTACCAGACCAACTGGTACGCCAAGGGCATCAGTGAGAGCAACTACGCCGGCAGCCAGAACAACTCTATCGACATTCGAAGGAATAACCTGGCGACCGACTAGGGCTCAACGGGCATAAAGGCGCGATTTGAAGGCGGCGGCTCCGATGTGTGGGGGCCGCCGCTTTGTTCTTCTCGGCTAGTGCGGCTGTGGCGTCTGCTATACTGCTAGCAGATGAAAGGAGCGCCTATGGCCGCGACTATGGTGCAACTCAACACAAGGGTTCCTGCCGATCTCAAGAGGGGCGGGGACGCCGTGTTTGCGCGCGCCGGGTTAAGCGTGAGCGACGTCGTGCGCGGCGTTTGGCGCTATGCCGTAGAGACGCAGTCTGTCCCGGAGTT
>CAVKOL010000133.1:0-1338 GCA_963658035.1 Bacteroidaceae bacterium | reverse complement strand
GCGCGGCTGGGGTAGAATCAAACATTGCTGCATAAGAGAGGGAAGGTGTGGCGGTGGCTCAAAAACGTGATCTGCTCGATGATTTGATCGACATCCAAAGTGACTGGCAGGCGCTTTCGAACCCGTTTGGGTCGATTGCCGATCAGCTGGCCACAGACCCGGCGCAGCGCAAGGTCTTTGACCCGGCCGAGTACAAGGAGAAGCCCTACGCAAACTCCAGCCGCTGCCTGCGCGTGAACTCCGAGAACCCCAAGGCCTGCTCGGCATGCATCGACGTGTGCCCGGTCCACGCCATCGAGGTTCACAAGCAGTCCGTGCGCATCGACGACTCGTGCCGCAAGTGCGGCCTGTGCGTGGCCGCCTGCCCCGTTGAGGCCCTGGCCAACCGCCGTCACATGCCCCGTTTGCTCTACGATCGCATCGCGCGCATCGCCTCGTCCTACGAGCAGTGCTACATCACCTGCACCCGCGCCATCAAGCGCCTGCCCAAAGAGAACGAGGTTGTTCTCGCCTGCGTGGGCTCCATCTCGCGCGACCTGTGGTTCTCGCTCATGGCCGATTACGACAACATTAGCGTTTACCTGCCCGTTGGCATTTGCGACCGCTGCAAGACCACCACGGGCGAGGAGTTCTACTGCGACGCCATCGGCACGGCCGAGGAGTGGGCGCAGGCCTCGATGGGCCTTGTGGCAGATCAAGCCGAGATGACCCACGAGCTTACCCGCGAGTACAAGCGCTCGCAGTTCATGAGCAGCGCCATCCACTCGGCCGAGCGCCTGGTCACCCGCACCAACCCGGCCCTGGCAGGTGCCCAGGCCGTGGCCAAGAAGATCTCTGACCACGCGGCGCGCATCGATCAGCTGCAAAAGCAGCTGGAAGACGCGGTGGGCATCAAGACGGCCAACAACCGCCAGCGCATGCTCACGCAAAACCGCAAGCTCATGATGGGCGCTCTGCAGCACGACCCCGGCCTGGCCGAGTTCATCGACCTTAAAGCCCCCGTGTGCGACACGTCGCTGTGCACCATGTGCGGCGAGTGCGCCAAGGTCTGCTCGACCCGCGCGATCGACATCGACAACGCCGGCCACGTGAGCGTGCAGCCGGCCTACTGCGTCTCGTGCGGAGCGTGCGTGACCGTGTGCGAGGACGGCGCCCTGACCATGGAAAAGATGGACGTCAGCGAGCTGGTGATCCCCGACAAGGTTGCCGAGGAGGCCGCCCGCAAGAAGGCCCAGGCCAAGGCCGAGGCCAAGAAGTACATCGAGCAAGGAAAGAAGCAGCTCAACCGCGCGGCCGACGTCCTCGAGGACCTGGCCGACGGCGACGGCGAGAAGTAAG
>CAVKOL010000132.1:0-7048 GCA_963658035.1 Bacteroidaceae bacterium | reverse complement strand
AACGCCGGCGCCATCTTCGTGGGCGCCTGGAGCTCCGAGCCGCTGGGCGACTACGTGGCCGGCCCCAACCACACGCTGCCCACCGGCGGCACCGCCCGCTTCTCCAACCCGCTGGGCGTCTACGACTTCCAAAAGCGCTCGAGCGTCATCTGCTACACGCCCGAGGGCATGCTGGCCGACGCCCCGGCCACCCAGGCCATGGCCCAGGCAGAAGGCCTGTGGGCCCACGCCCTTTCTGTGGGCATGAGGCGCCGTTTGGCCGAGAAGGGACTTGAGGGCTACGACGACGCGGCCGCCGCCTGCGAGGGCGCGATGAAGGTTGCCTGGCCCACCGAGCTCTCCCAGCCCGGCGTCCCGTACCTGCCCGGCTACGCCGAGGAGGCCTAGGATGGCCGAGCTTACCTGGGCGGCCAAGCGGGCGAGAGAGGCTCTTCAGGGCTTCGATCCCTACGACCCGGCTTTCACCCCCTGCCGCATCAACCTCTCGGCAAACGAGAACACCCACGAGCTGCCCGCCTCGGTCACGGCCGCGATGCGCGAGGCCATGACATCGACGCCCCTCAACCGCTACCCGGACCCCATGGCAAACGAGCTGCGCGACCTTCTCGCCGCCCGCCACGGCGTGGCCCGCGAGAACATCATGGTGGGCAACGGCGGAGACGAGCTGCTCTTCAACCTGTTCTTCACCTTTGGCGGCCCGGGACACGCGCTGGTCACCTGCCCGCCGGATTTCTCGGAGTACGCCAACTTCGCCAAGATGTGCGAGACGCCCGTGGAGTACGTGTGGCGCCGCGCCTCTGATTTCCAGATCGACGCCGACGCCCTGGTCACCGCCGCCAAGGACGCGGCCATCGTCGTCCTGACGTCGCCCAACAACCCCACGGGCAACCTCGTCGACCCCGCCCTGGTCCGCCGTCTCTTGGACGAGACCGAGGCGCTGGTCCTTCTCGACGAGGCCTACATCGAGTTCTCGGGCGAGGACGCCTCGCTTGCCACGCAGGTTAAGGACAACCCGCGCCTCATCATCCTGCGCACCCTGTCCAAGGCCTTTGGCCTGGCTGGCCTTCGCGTGGGCTACCTGGTGGCCGACCCCGAGGCCGTGTCGATGCTCGCGGCCATCCGCCAGATCTACTCCGAGGACGTCCTGGCCCAGTCGGTGGCCGCGGCGGCCGTCGCCCACAAGGACGAGCTTGCCCCCGTTGTCGCCGACATCGTGGCCGAGCGCGAACGCCTGCTCGGTGCCCTGGCCGCCATCGAGGGCGTGACCGTGTGGCCGAGCAAGGCCAACTTCGTCCTGGCCCGCATGCACGGCGCCAGTCGCGTGCGCTCCCGCCTGCGCGACGAGTACTCCATCCTGGTCCGCGACTTCAGCTACGCCGAGGGCCTCACCGACTGCCTGCGCCTCACCGTGGGCACCCGCCAAGAGAACGACGAGCTTCTCGCCGCGCTTACCACCCTTGTTAAGGAGGAAGCATGAGCCGCACCGCTAAAGTGGTCCGCGCCACCAAAGAGACCGACATCGGATTGTCCATCGACCTTGACGGCACCGGATCTTCCGACATCGAGACGGGCGTGGGCTTCTTCGACCACATGCTCGACGCCTTCGCGCGCCACTCGCTGATCGACGTCACCCTGCGCGTAAAGGGCGACACCTACGTCGACGACCACCACACGGTCGAGGACACGGGCATCGTGCTTGGCCAGGCCCTTCGCGAGGCCCTGGGCGACAAGCGCGGCATCCGCCGCTTTGGCTCGGTCATGGTGCCGCTGGACGAGGCACTGGTCTTGGCCTCGGTCGATTGCTCCGGCCGCGGCGAGCTGTTTTGGGACGTGCCCATTGGCCCCAACAAGGTGGGTACCTTCGACACCGAGCTGGGCCACGAGTTCTTCGCGGGTCTTGCCCGCGACGCAGGTATAACGTTGCACCTGCGCCTTATCTGCGGCGAGAACGCCCACCACATCCTCGAGGCCGCCTTCAAGGCCGCGGCGCGCGCCCTGCGCGAGGCCGTCGAGCCCGACCCCAGGTGCGCCGGATCCATCCCCTCGACCAAAGGGAGCCTCTAAATGGCAGCTCAGATCGTCGTCGTCGACTACCACAAGGGCAATCTCCTCTCTGTCGTGCGCGGCCTGGCCGACGTGGGCGGTGAGGCCGTTGCCACCGATGACTGCCAGTCGATCGCCCAGGCAGACGGTGTCGTATTGCCCGGCGTGGGCAGCTTCGAGGACGCCATGACCTACATGCGCGAGTCCGGCGAGGCCGACGCCGTCAAGCAGGCCATCGCCGCAGGCGTCCCCTTCCTGGGCATCTGCCTGGGCCAACAGCTTCTCTTTGAGCGCGGCGACGAGAGATGCGACGGCAAGCTCCACGGCGTCAACGACCCCGAGCGCTGGGTCGAGGGCCTGGGCATCTTCGAGGGCTCGGTCACGCGCCTGCGCTCCGGCCGCCTCAAGGTGCCCCACGTTGGCTGGGACCAGGTGCATCTCACGCAGCGCGGCCAGATCTGCCCGCTGTTCAAGGGCGTGCCCGAGGGCGCCAACGCCTACTTCACCCACTCCTACGCCATCGATGACGACGTGAGCGACCTCGACGTGGCCGGCCGTACCCACTACGTGCGCAGCTTCGCCTCGGCCGTGTGGAAGGACAACGTCTACGGCGTCCAGTTCCACCCCGAGAAGAGCTCGGCCTGCGGCCGCCAGATCCTCACCAACTTCGTCGACCTCGTGCGCGGCGGTGCCCGATGATCCTCTTCCCGGCGATCGACCTCATCGCGGGCCAGGTGGTCCGCCTAAAGCGCGGCGAGCGCTCCCAGATGGACGTCTACTCCACCGACCCCGCTGCCGTGGCCGCCGATTTCGCGGCCCGCGGCGCCCGCTGGATCCACGTCGTGGACCTCTCGGCCACCTTCGAGGAGGACGAGAAGGCCTGCGCCGCCAACGCGCGCGCCATCCAACAGATCTGCGCGGTCGAGGGTATCAAGGTCGACTGCGGCGGGGGAGTGCGCAGCCTCGCGGCCGTCGAGCGCCTGGCCAACCTGGGCGTCTCGCGCATTGCCATCGGCACCGCCCTGGTCAAGGACCCCGAGTTCGCCCGTGAGGCCGCGGCCAAGTTCGGCGACCTGGTGGTGGCAGACGTCGCCGCAAAGGACGGCGTCGTCAAGGTCAACGGCTGGCGCGAGGCCGCGGGCGACCTTACCGTGGACGAGCTTCTCCCCACCTTGGCGGGGCTGGGCTATTCTCGCCTGGTTTTCACCGATATCGCCCGCGACGGCATGCAGACGGGCATCGACGTGGCCGCCTACCGCCGCGTGGCCAAGCTCTTTGGCGCCCCGGTCGTTGCCTCGGGCGGCATCGCCTGCCTCGACGACCTGCGCCGCCTTGCTGCCGAGTCCGCCTGCGTCATCGAGGGCGCCATCACGGGACGGGCCCTGTACGAGGGCAACTTCTCGCTTGAGGACGCCTTGGCCGCTATCGGCAACACGCCCGCCTAACCCGAAAGGACACGTATGCTAACCAAACGAGTCATTCCCTGCCTCGACGTTAAGGACGGCCGCGTGGTCAAGGGCGTCAACTTCGTCGACCTGCGCGACGCCGGCGACCCGGTGGAGCTCGCCTCCAAGTACGACAAGGAAGGCGCCGACGAGGTCGTCTTCCTGGACATCACCGCCACCTCCGACGACCGCGCGACCACGATCGACCTCGCTTCCCGCGCGGCAGGCGAGCTGCGCATCCCCTACACGGTGGGCGGCGGCTTCCGCGACGTCGCGGGTTGCCGCACCATGATCGCCGCCGGCGCCGACAAGGTCTCGATCAACTCGGCCGCGGTCAAGGACCCCGGCATCATCACCGCCTGCGCCGACGCCTTTGGCAGCCAGGCCGTCATCGTGGCGATCGACGCCAAACAGGTGGGCCACACCGATAAATGGGAGGTCTATCTCGCGGGCGGGCGCATCCCCACGGGCATCGACGCCGTGACCTGGGCCGAGGAGGCCGCCAAGCGCGGCGCCGGCGAGATCTTGCTCACCAGCATGGACCGCGACGGCACCAAGGACGGCTTTGACCTGGCCCTTACCCGCGCTGTCTCGCGCGCCGTCTCGATTCCCGTCATCGCCTCGGGCGGCGTGGGCACGCTCGAGCACTTTGCCGAGGGCATCATCGAGGGCGAGGCCGACGCGGTTTTGGCCGCCTCGGTCTTCCACTTTGGCACCTACAGCGTCCGTCAGGTCAAAGAGTACATGGCGAGCCAGGGCATCCCTGTTCGCCTGGACTTCTAGGGAGGCCGCGCATGGCACAAGACGACTTCACCTACGCGGGCGAGAAGCCCCAGGCCGTCGACCTGGCAGACCTCGAGCCCCGCTTCGACGCGCAGGGCCTCATCCCCTGCGTCGTGCAGCAGGAAGGCACCGGCGAGGTCTTGATGGTCGCCTGGATGAACCGCGAGTCCTTGGCCCTCACCGTCAAGACCGGTACCACCTGGTTTTGGAGCCGCAGCCGCCAGGAGCTGTGGAACAAGGGCGCGACGAGCGGCAACATGCAGCGGGTCAAGCGCCTGCTGGTGGACTGCGACGCCGACACCTTGGTCTGCGTCGTTGACTCGCCGGGCCCTGCCTGCCACACCGGCCACCGCAGCTGCTTCTACCGCGAGGTGGCCCTGGGCTAGCGGGCGGACCCCCGCACAGCAGCCAGCCACCCAAAACCGCAAGAACCCGCGCGCCCTTCTCGGCAGCGCCAACCTAAAGAAGGAGACCCCATGGGTGTACGCACCGCAAACGTTCAGGACGGCGACCTCGGCGAGACCCTCTACGGATTGGGCGAGGTCATCCACGGCCGCCGCGAGTCCTCTCCCGAGGAGTCCTATACCGCCAAGCTTCTGCAGGGCGAGGAGGACGAGCTGCTAAAGAAGCTCGCCGAGGAGGCCAGCGAGGTCATCATGGCCTGCAAGGACCGCGACCACGACCACATCCGCTACGAGGCGGGCGACCTGGTCTACCACCTCATGGTCACCCTCGAGCGCTACGGCGTGACCTTGGACGAGCTGGCCGGCGAGCTCAACGCCCGCCGCAAGTAGCCCCGCCGCGCGCCCTGCTCTTTTGATGTGCGCGGCCCCGGGCGCGTTATAGTTGGCTGCGTACAAACCGGTCCAACCGAGAAGGCACACGATGGCATCCAGACCCAGCGACATCACCCCAGACCAGCTTTCTTCCCGCCTGCAGCCCGTTATCCTGGGCGCGGACTTCTCTGCGTACGCGTACACCCGCGCCTTCAAGGAGGCCTACGGCGTCAAGCCCATTATCATGGGCAGCGACGACATCAAGTCCATCTCGCGCACACGCTTTGCCGAGTACCGCCATATCCCGGGCATGGACTCCGAGGACATGCTGATGCAGATCCTGCCCCGGCTGGGCGAGGAGCTGTGCGCCGCCGGTAAGGTGCCCTTCTTGGCCACCTGCGGCGACTTCTACGCGCGCATCGTCTCTTCCCACAAGTCCGAGCTCGAGCAGTTGTTCTACACGCCCGTCGTCGACTTCGAGGTCCTTGACTTCGTCTCGCAGAAGAAGAACTTCTACGACACCTGCGAGGAGCTGGGCCTCGATTACCCCAAGACCCGCTTTCTCGATTGCTCGGTAACCGGCCAGACCGCCGACGACGCGGGCTTCCGCTACCCGCTGGTGGCCAAGCCCTCCAACTCCGCCGCCTGGCACTACGTCGAGTTCGAGGGCAAGAAGAAGGTCTTTCTCATCAACGACCGCGCCGAGCTCGACTACGTCTACGGTGAGCTGCAGAAGTCCTGCTACAACGAGCAGCTGATCATCCAGGAGTACATCGGCGGCGGCGACGACAACCTGCACGTGGTCTACACCTACGCCGACAGCGATTCCAACCCGGTCTTTACCGTGTGCGGCCACGTGGGCCTTGAGGACCACATGCCTGGCGCCATCGGCAACGCCGTGGTCATCGCGGGCGAGGACAACCCCGAGCTGGCGCTGGCCGCTGCCCGCTTCATGAAGAAGGTGGGCTACCGCGGCATGGGCACCTTCGACGTTAAGCGCGACCCGGTCGACGGCACCTACCGCTTCCTCGAGATGAACACCCGACCGGGCCGCAGCTCGTGGATCGTCCTTCTCGCCGGCGTCAACTTCGCGCGCCTGCAGGTCGAGAAGGCCGTCTGTGGCATCGAGCCCGCCCCGCAAAAAGTTTCAAACGACTGGTACTACGGCGCCGTTCCCGCCAAGGTGGCCGAGCGCTACATGGCTAACGGCCCCTTCAAGCAAGAGATCCTTGCCGCCTACAAGGCCCGTAAGGCCAGCTTTGCCCTGGACATGCCCGATGACGACCCCATGCAGCGCCTGTGGGCCTGGGTGCACTACTACCACCAGGTCAAGAAGTACGAGAAGTTCTTCCCCAAGGGCGAGGGCATCTAGCCAAAAGCGCGGGGGAGAAGCAAAGTGGGCGAGAAAACCCAAAGGCAGGCCGCGGCCGAGCACACCCATAGCCACGGGCCCGGTAACTTGCCGTCCTTGGCCGAGCAGGTGGCGCTTGTTCCCACCGACCCGGGCTGCTACCTGTGGAAAGACGCGTCCGGCAAGGTCATCTACGTGGGCAAGGCCAAGAACCTTCGCGCTCGCCTAAAGCAGTACGTCACCTTGACGGACGACCGCGAGAAGATCCCCCTCATGATGCAGGTCGTGGCGAGCTTCGACTACGTGGTCGTGGGTTCCGAGCACGAGGCCCTGGTCCTGGAGCGCAACCTCATCGCCCAGTACCACCCCTACTTCAACGTCGACTTCAAGGACGACAAGTCCTACCCCTTCATCGCCATCACCGAGTCGGACGTTTTCCCCGCGATCAAGTACACGCGCGAGAAGCACAAGAAGGGCACGCGCTACTTTGGCCCCTACACCGACGCCAAGGCCGCGCGCCAGACCATCGACACCCTGCGCAAGGTGGTGCCCATCTGCACCGCCACCTGCGCGGAGTGGAAACGCGCCAAGCGGATCTTGGACAAGGATCCCGACCAGGCGGCCGTCGCCAACATGGTCTTGGCCAAGAA
>CAVKOL010000131.1:0-7088 GCA_963658035.1 Bacteroidaceae bacterium | reverse complement strand
GGTACTCGCGGCCGCGAAGGCGCAGCAGGTGGTCGGGGGTGTCCGAGACGTAGCACAGGTGACGCTTGGCCTCGACGGGGCTTTGGGTCACGTCGATGCCGTCGATCTTGACGGTGCCCTTGGTGGGGGCAAGGGTGCCTACCAGCATGTTCAAGGTCGTCGACTTGCCGGCGCCGTTGGGGCCCAGGATGCCAAAGATCTCGCCGTCGCGAACCTCAAGGGACAGGTCGTCGACAGAAAGCGTCTTGCCGCCGTCGTAGGACTTGCTCACGTGATCGATGCTAATCACGGTCTTCTCCAATCGTCTGACCAGGCCACTATGACCTGGCCAGACGAGTATATACCGAGAAGAAACAACATGTGTTGCCTAGCAACAACCCCGCAAACCCTTGGGCTTCCGACAACCCTCAAAACGCAAAGCGCCGCGGCCCCGGGCTTCCGACAAGTCCCAAAACGTAAAGGCCCGGCGGGCCCGCCCCCTACTCGGCTGCGCCCTCGCCCATGCTCTTCTCAACGTAGTCGCGGATAATCGCGCACGAGTCGCGCATGGCGCGGCGCTCGTCGTAGGACAGGTCGATCTCAAGCACGTTCTCGACGCCCTGGTCAGACAGCACGCAGGGCACGCCCACCGAGATACCGCTCTCGCCGTACTCGCCGTCCAGGTGGACCGACAGCGGCATGACCACGTGGTCGTTGTGCAGGATGGCGGCCACGATGCTGGCCACAGCGGCGCCGATGCCAAACTCGGTGCAGCCCTTGCCCGAGACAATGGCCCCGCCGCTCTTGCGCACGCGATCCATGACCTCGTCGAAGTTCACGTCGCGTACGCTCGAGTGCTGCAGCGACATGTACTCGCGCAGAGGAATGCCCTGGACCGCGATGTGCGAGGTGGGGATAAAGGTCGAGTCGCCGTGCTCGCCCATGCACACTGCCTGGATCTGCTTGGAGTTCACGCCGATGATCTCGGACAGCGCGCGGCGCAGACGGGCCGAGTCAAGCAGGGTGCCCGTGCCAAAGACCTGGCTGCGGGGCAGGCCCATGTTGCGGTAGAGGTACTCGGTCACCACGTCGCAGGGGTTCGAGACGCTGATCAAGATGCCGTGGAAGCCGCTCTCGCGAAGCGGGGTCACGATGCCGTCCAAGATCTTCAAGGTGCCGTCGAGCATCTGCAGGCGCGTCTCGCCGGGGCGGCGAGAACGGCCGGCGGTGAGAATGGCAAAGTGGGCATCGGCGCAATCGGAGTAGTCGCCCACGCGAATGACGAAGTTGTCGCCCAAACCAGAGGCCAAATCCTCGAGGTCAAGGGCCTGCGCCGTGGCGGCCTCTTTGTTGACGTCGACAAAAACGATCTCGTTTACCAGGTGCTGGAACATGAGGCACAAAGCGCTGTGCGAGCCCACGCGGCCCGCGCCGATGATGACCGCCTTACGCGTCCTAACCTTGTCGTGCATAAAAAACCTCCTATGACTACGCCATGCGTTTACGTGTGAGAAGACCTCAAACAAACGCACATGGTAGCCATAGGAGGCACGAACGGAGCTAATTTTTCGCTAGTCGCGCGTCAGCTTTCGGTGAAGGCGGTGCGGCTTGGATGCCTCGGCCCCCAAACGGCGCTCACGGTCGGCCTGATAGGACTCGAAGTTGCCCTCAAACCAGTGCCAGCGGCCGGGGTTCTCGTCGTCGCCCTCCCAGGCCAGGATGTGGGTGGCCACGCGGTCAAGGAACCAGCGGTCGTGGCTGATGACCACCGAGCAGCCGGGGAAGTTCTCCAGGGCCTCTTCCAGCGACTCCAGGGTCTCGACGTCCAGGTCGTTGGTGGGCTCGTCGAGAAGGAGCAGGTTGCCGCCCTGCTTGAGCGTCAAGGCCAGGTTCAAGCGGTTCCTCTCGCCGCCAGAAAGCACGCCCGCGCGCTTTTGCTGGTCCTTGCCCTTGAAGCCGAAGGCCGCCACGTAGGCGCGCGACGGGATCTCAGCCTCGCCCACCTGGATGTAGTCGTTGCCGCCCGAGACGACCTCCCACAGGGTCTTGTCGGGGTCGATGCCCTCGCGCATCTGGTCGACGTAGGAGAGCTTGACCGACTCGCCCACCTCAAGGGAGCCGGCCGTGGGCTGCTCCAAGCCCACGATGGTCTTGAACAGGGTCGACTTACCCACGCCGTTGGGGCCGATGATGCCCACGATGCCGTTGCGCGGCAGGTCAAACGAGAGGTTCTCGATAAGCACGCGGTCGCCAAAGGACTTGCAAAGACCGTCTGCGACCAGGACTTTGTTGCCCAGGCGCGGGCCCACAGGAATCTGAATGTCGGTGAAGTCGACCTTCTTGGAGGCGCGAGCCTCGGCCTCCATCTGCTCGTAACGGTCCAAGCGGGCGCGGTTCTTGGCCTGGCGGGCCTTGGGGCTCGAGCGCACCCACTCAAGCTCGGCCTTCATCTTCTTGGCGCGGCGGGCGTCCTGCTGGTTTTGGGCCTCAAGGCGGGCGGCCTTCTTCTCAAGGTAGGTGGAGTAGTTGCCCTCGTAGGGATAGAGCTGCCCGCGGTCGACCTCGCAGATCCACTCGGCCACGTCGTCCAGGAAGTAGCGGTCGTGGGTGACGGCCATGACAGCGCCGGGATAGCGGTGCAGGAATTGCTCGAGCCAAAGGACGCTCTCGGCGTCCAGGTGGTTGGTGGGCTCGTCAAGGAGCAGCAGGTCGGGGGCCTCAAGCAGCAGGCGGCACAGGGCCACGCGGCGCCTCTCGCCGCCAGAGAGGTGGGTCACCGGCTCGTCGGGGTCGGGGCACTGCAGGGCGTCCATCGCCTGCGAAAGCTGCGAGTCAAGGTCCCAGCCGTTGGCGGCGTCGATCTCGTCTTGCAGCTGGCCCATCTCGGCCATCAGCGCGTCGAAGTCGGCGTCGGGATCGGCCATCTCCTCGCCGATTCTATTGAAGCGGTCGATTTTGGCGAGAAGGTCGCCAAAGGCCATCTGGATGTTCTCTTTGACGGTCTTCTCGTCATCCAGCGGAGGCTCCTGCTGCAGGATGCCCACGGTGTAGCCGGGGGTGAGCTTGGCCTCGCCGTTAGAGACGTCCTCGAGGCCCGCCATGACCTTGAGCAGGGTGGACTTACCGGCGCCGTTGGGGCCCACGACTCCGATCTTGGCGCCGGGGTAGACGCCCACGGTCACGTCGTCCAAGATCACCTTGTCGTTCACGGCCTTGCGGGCCTTATAGAAGTTGTACACGAACTCGGCCACGGGGAGCCCCTTTCTGGTCGGCTTGCTTTAGTTTCTCTTCATCGAGCATTCATGTTATCAGGCCGTGCGCCCCAAACGGGGCCGGTCCGTGGCACAATGCACCCTAGCCGCATAAACTCTCGATGTTTCACAAGGAGAAACCATGCCCGAGGCAATCCGTAAGGTCAACGTCATCGGCCACCTCAACCCCGATACCGACAGCATCTGCTCGGCCATCGCCTATGCCTACCTTAAGAACAAGGTCGGCAACACCGACATCTACGAGGCCCGCCGCGCCGGTACCGTCAACCGCGAGACCGCGTTTGCCTTGAAGCACTTTGGCTTCGACGAGCCCCAGCTCATCACCACCGTGACCCCGCAGATCAAGGACTGCGAGATCCAGCGCCAGGCCGGCATCGACGCCGACATGAGCCTGTTTGCCGCGTGGTCGCTCATGCGCGAGACCAAGACCGACACCTTGTGCATCACCAACGAGAAGAACGACCTCAACGGCCTTATCGCCGTCAAGGACATCGCCAACGCCAACCTCGACATCTTTGACACCGAGGTCATCGCCGAGGCCCACACCTCCTACGCCAACATCGTCTCGACCTTGAACGGCGAGATGCTGCTGGGCGACCCCGCCAGCACCGTCGAGACCGGCAGCGTGCGCGTGGGCACCACCCCCGAGATGATGGAGGACACCATCAAGCCGGGCGACGTGGTTTTGGTCACCAACCGCTACGAGACCCAGCAGTTTGCCGTCGAGTGCGAGGCCGGCTGCATCGTGGTTTGCTGCGGCGCGGGCGTGTCTCCGCAGGTCATGGCCTCGGCCGAGCGCCACGGCTGCTCCATCATCACCACGCCCTACGATACCTACGCCGCTTCTCGCCTCATCTGCATGTCGATCCCCGTCTCGGCCAAGATGCACCCCGAGGGCATCGTGAAGTTTAGCGTCAACACCGCCGTCGACGACGCCAAGAAGATCATCGCCAGCTCTAAGCACCGCTTCTTCCCCGTCATCGACGAGTCGGGCGCCTACGTGGGCCTGGTCAACGCCATGAGCCTGCTGTCCGCCAAGAAGAAGCACGTCATCCTTGTTGACCACAACGAGAAGAGCCAGGCCGTCGAGGGCCTTGACCAGGCCGAAATCATGGAGATCGTCGACCACCACCGCATCGGTTCCATCGAGACCACCGCGCCCGCGCTCTTCCGCAACCAGCCGGTGGGCTGCACCTCCACCATCCTGTGGCAGATGTACCACGAGCAGGACGTCGAGATCCCCAAAAACATCGCGGGCCTCATGCTGTCGGCCATCATGTCCGATACCCTGGCCTTCCGCTCCCCCACCTGCACCCCGCTTGACGTGAAGGCCGGCGAGGACCTGGCCGCCATCTGCGGCGAGGACATCCCCACCTACTCCGACGCCATGTTCGAGGCCGGCGCCGACCTCACCGGCCGCACCGCCGACGAGGTCTTCCACCAGGACTTCAAGGTCTTCTCGCGCGGCAACGCCAAGTTTGGCGTGGGCCAGGGCTCCTTCATGACCGAGAACAGCCGCAAGGCGGCCGAGAAGCTCGTGGGCCCCTACCTGGCCGAGGCCGCAGCCGACGAGGAGCTGCCGATGGTGTTCTACATGTTCACCGACGTCAAGAGCTCCACGACCGAGCTGCTGTACTTTGGCGAGGGCGCCGAGGACGTCATTCGCCAGACCTGGGGCGTCGACGTGGTGGACGGCATCGCGACGCTTGAGGGCGTGGTGTCGCGCAAGAAGCAGATCGTGCCCCCGCTCATGGCGACGTTCCAGAAGATCCAAGATGAGCAGGACTAGCGGGAGAAGTTAGACCTGCGAGCGCTGGGCCCAGGTATTTGTTTCATGCTCAAACAGTCCTATTCGCACGAAGGCGACATTAAGTCGCCTTCGGCTCATGCGGAACTGCGCGTGAAACAAATACCTGGGCCCTCCCTTTCGAAACGTCACCATGTGCGGCGAGCAGACAGAAGGAGAAAAAGAAGTGCACGGAATGCACGCCAGGTTGCCTAAGAATTTTGTGCTCGAAGAGCGACTTGAAAAGTATGGGGCGGTTATTGAGGCTGATCCTTATACATGGCGGGGGCGGTGGGCTTCTGCGTGCGCGCCGGTTGGGGCGGAGGCGTTTCGCGAGGTGAGGCTGGACCTGGGGTGCGGCAAGGGGTCGTTTACCGTCGAGGCGGCCCGGCGCGAGCCCGACGTGCTGTTCGTTGGCATGGACTCCGAGCCGGTATGCATCGCCTACGCGGCGCAGCGCGGCTGCGAGAGCGGGCTTGCCAACGTGGTCTTTGTCCCCGGCACCGGCATGCGCATCAAAGAGATGTTTGCCCCCGCCGAGCTGGGGCGCATTTACCTTAACTTCCCCACACCCTTCCCGCGCAAGCGTGAGAGCCACCTACGCCTGGTCAACATGGAGCGCCTGTTGGACTACCGCTGCGTGCTGACCCCCGGCGCCGAGGTGTGCCTGCGCACCGACAGCCTGCCGCTTCGCGAGTTCGCAAAAACCCAGCTGCCGCTGGCCGGCTACGAAAAGACCTGGGAAAGCGACGACGCCCGCGGCGAGCACCCGGACGACCCCACCAGCGAGTACGAGATTCGCCTGGGGGCTCAGGGCGCCAAGGTCTTCTCGCTGTATTCAAGGCCCGTGGGCGAGGCACCGCAAAATCCCGTGCAAACCGCCGAGATGAGCCTGGTCGCGTACATCCCGCAGGACCTCTCGGCCTTTGACGACTACGCGCCGCACGGCATGCAGGCCACCATGCAGAACCTGCGCAACCGCGCGGCCCGCTCGAACGGCGACTGGAGCCACGGAATCACGCTGTAGGCAGGCTTCGCCGGGCCTCTGCGCACGGCCGCCTGACTTATCCCATAGTAAATCTCGGTTTGCCGAGTAGACATGCATGCGCCGACGTCTGCCAACTGGGCAAACGCCGGCGCTATTTGCTTTTCTACTTCGACATCCCGGTTTTACTATGGGATAAACCGGGCGGGCTTCGATTAGGCCCCTCCAAGCACGAAAAAAGGCGCCGGGAAGCGCATAGCTTCCCGGCGCCTTTGCGTTTGCGGGGCTGCGAACCCAGCCGCTAGCCGTTAGTCGACGGCGGCACGGGCGCGGATGTCGGCCAGGTGAGCACGCTGGTCGGCCGTAAGGGGCAGGCCGTAGTCGTCGCCGCCCACGGTGGGGTCGTCGGCGTTTTGCAGCTTGAAGTCGCCGCCGCGGCCGTTACGGAAGTTCTCCTTGGCCACAGAGATCATGAGCTTGATGCGGTTGAGCTGGTTGACCTCAGAGGCGCCCGGGTCGTAGTCGACGGCCACGATGTTGGACTCGGGGTGCATCTGGCGCAGGCGCTTGATGACGGCCTTGCCCACCACGTGGTTGGGCAGGCACGCAAACGGCGAGCAGCACACGATGTTGGGCGTGCCGGTCTCGATCAGGTCGCACATCTCGGCGGTCAGCAGCCAGCCCTCGCCCATCGTGTTGCACAGGGACAGGACCTGGCCGGCCTTCTCGGCCAGCTCGTAGACGCTGGGATAGGGCTCGAAGCGGGTGGACTTTTCCAACATCTTGTTGATCGGCTCGCGGAAGCTCTCGACCAGCTTGATGCCCGCGCGGTGCGTGAAGCGGCTGGTCGCCTTGGTGCCCAGCTCGTCCTTCATGTTGATCGCGTTGGTCATGCCAAAGAGGAAGAAGTCGACCAGGCCGGGGACGTTGGCCTCGCAGCCCTCCTGCTCGATGACGCGAACGACCTGGTTGTTGGCCGTGGGGTGGAACTTGACCAAAATCTCGCCCACGACGCCCACGCGCGGCTTGGAGCGGTCGTTGACCAGCGGCAGCGCCTCGAAGGCGT
>CAVKOL010000130.1:0-7092 GCA_963658035.1 Bacteroidaceae bacterium | reverse complement strand
GGCCTCTACGAGTGCGTGAAGGCCATGACCGGCCACAGCCACACCGACCGCGAGGCCACGCCCTTTGCCCTGGCCGTCATGCAGAAGATGAACGACAAGTGCTCGGAGTGGAAAGCCGCCGAGGACATCGACTACTCCCTCTACGGCACCCCGCTTGAGTCCACCACCTACAAGTTTGCCAAGTGCCTGCAAAAGCGCTTTGGCAACGTGCCCGGCATCACCGACCACGGCTACATCACCAACAGCTACCACGTGAACGTGCGCGAGAAGATCGACGCCTTCACCAAGCTCAAGTTCGAGAGCGAGTTCCAGCGCCTGTCCCCCGGCGGCGCCATCTCGTACATCGAGGTGCCCAACATGCAGGACAACCTCGAGGCCGTTCTTTCGGTCATGCACTACATCTACGACAACATCATGTACGCCGAGCTCAACACCAAGAGCGACTACTGCCAGGTGTGCGGCTTTGACGGAGAGATCCAGATCGTCGAGGACGACGGCAAGCTGGTTTGGGAGTGCCCGCACTGCGGGAACCGTGATCAGTCCAAGCTCAACGTCGCCCGCCGTACCTGCGGGTATATTGGCACACAGTTTTGGAACCAGGGGCGTACCGAGGAGATCAAGGATAGGGTGCTGCACTTGTAAGGGCATTCATTCAATCCCGCGGTCCTAAGGCCCGGTCTCCCTCAGTTTCTCGCTCGACAGTCCTGCGCTCGCACGGAGGTGACATTAAGTCACCTCCGGCTCATGCGGAACTCGCGATAAACTGAGGGAGACCGGGCCTTAGGACCTAGTGGTAACGTAGTTGCGCTTGGACGGCTCACTAACAGGAAAAAGAAAAATAGATGAATTACGCGGAGATTAAGTATTGCGATATTGCTAATGGGGTGGGGGTTAGGACCACCTTGTTTGTGTCGGGGTGCAGGCTGCATTGCCCGGGGTGTTTTAATGAGGTGGCCTGGGACTTCTCGGCGGGTGAGGCTTTTACGGCGGACGTCGAGAAGGCCATCATCGACTCGCTGGAGGCACCTTGGGTAAGCGGCCTTACGATCCTTGGCGGCGAGCCCATGGAGCCCGAGAACCAAGAGGGGCTCGTCGGCTTTCTCGAGCAGGTTCGCGACCGCTTTCCCTTTGGCGAGAAGAGCATCTGGATGTATACGGGGCACACCTTCGACCAGCTGGCGCCGGGCGGCGCGTGGAACCTGGGCGAGGTGACCGACCGAATCCTCGATACCCTCGATGTGCTGGTGGACGGGCCGTTTAACCAGGCGCAATACGACATAACGCTGCGCTTTAAGGGCTCGGCCAACCAACGGCTCGTCGACGTGCAAAAGACGCTTGTCTCGCCGGGTGCGCCAAATGAGGTGGTTTTGTGGGAAGACGACCCGGTTTTCTCGACGCACACCATGGACTAGCCCCAATTTGCTAGTATCCCCAAGGTTTTGCTTGCCCCTCCCGGGGTAGAATTGCCATAAGTCCAGTTGTTTGGGCCATGCCCACAACCAAAAGGAGGTGTCCTACATGTCCGACGGATGCAGTCACAGTCACAGTCACAGTTTTGACCTGCACAACACATTCGTTTTGCCCATGGAAGAGACGCCTGCCCTCGGGACGGTAGACGTCTAGGGCGCTGGGGTTTCTTACCTGCTGCGCTTCTCGCCGCTACGTGCGCTTCTTTGGGCCTCCGGCATGCCGGGGGCCTTTTTATGTCCCGGGAGAGCGAGGTCTGCCATGACCCTTCGCAACCTCTTTGGCAAGATGGGCGCCGTTAAGGCCGCCACCCCCAAGAGCCGTGCCAACCAGGCGGCCGCCCAAAAGGACTGGCTGCGGCACGTGGCGTCTGCCGACGTCGACGAGCTCATGGCCGAGCTCAACACCTGTGAGGAGGGCCTTGCCGCCGATCAGGTGGACGCCGCCCGCGAGTTCTTTGGCGCCAACTCGATGGGCCAGACGGCCAAGAAGCCCCTGCCCCTGCGCGTGGCCGCGGCCTTCGCCGACCCCTTCACCTACATCCTGGTCTTTATCGCCTTTATCTCGGTCCTCACCGACTGGATCTTTGTCTCGGCGGCCGAGCGCGATCTCTCTACCCCGATCATCATCGGCATCATGGTGCTGGTCTCGGGCGTTTTGCGCTTTGTCCAGGACGAGAAGAGCACGACCGCGGCCGAGTCCCTGGCCGAGATGGTCGAGTCCTGCGCCGAGGTCGAGCGCGACGGCGACGGCGGCAACGAGACCCCCATCGACGAGATCGTGGTGGGCGACGTCATCCACCTGTCCTCGGGCGACGTCGTGCCCGCCGACCTGCGCATCTTTGCCGCGCGCGACCTCTTTGTGAGCCAGGCGTCCTTGACCGGCGAGTCCGAGCCCGTCGAGAAGCGCCCCGCGCTGGAAGACGGCTGCGACCTGGCCTCCATTGCCTTGACCGACCTGCCCGACCTCGCCCTCATGGGCTCGACCGTCATCTCGGGCAACGCCCGCGGCGTGGTTGTGGCAACGGGCGCCCGCACGATGTTTGGCGAGGCGGCGGGCACGCTGGCCGGCCGCAAGCGCAACACCTCGTTTGACCAGGGAATCGGCTCCACCAGCCGCCTGCTCATGAGGCTGATGCTCATCGTGCTTCCCATCGTCTTTGTCATCTCGGGCATCACCAAGCACGACTGGCTGGCCGCCCTGCTCTTCTCGCTGTCGGTGGCCGTGGGCCTCACGCCCGAGATGCTGCCGATGCTGGTCACCACCTGCCTGGGCAAGGGCGCCGTCGACCTCTCGCGCGACCACGTGATCGTGAAGCGCCTAGACGCCATCCAGGACCTGGGCGCCATCGACGTCTTGTGCACCGACAAGACCGGGACCCTCACCGAGGACCGCATCGTGCTGGAGCGCCACCTTGACGTCAACGGCCGCGAGGACGCCCGCGTGCTTCGCTACGCGTTTCTCAACAGCTACTTCTCGACGGGCGTGAAGAACCTCATCGACAACGCCATCATCGAGCGCGCCCTGGCAGAAGGCACCGACGAGATGGCCGGCGCCGCCGACCTCACCGCCGAGGAGTTGGGCGAGCGCTACCACGGCATCGACGAGCTGCCCTTTGACTTTGAGCGCCGCCGCCTTTCTGTCGTTGTGGGCGACGCGCAGGGCCGCACCCGCATGGTGTGCAAGGGCGCGCTTGAGGAAATCATGGGCATCTGCACCCAGGTCGAGGTCGACGGGCAGGTCCTGCCGCTTGACCAGGCCCTGGCAGACGCCGTGATCGAGCGCGCCACCAAGCTGGCCGACGAGGGCATGCGCGTGCTGGGCGTCGCCCGCAAGGACGACCCGGCGGGCACCGGCGCCCTCACCGTCGACGACGAGCGTGACATGATCTTGATCGGCTACCTGGCCTTTCTCGACCCGCCCAAAGAGAGCTCCAAGAACGCCATCGCTGCCCTTGCCGCCCACGGCGTCTCGACCAAGGTCTTGACCGGCGACTCCGCCCGCGTGGCGGCCCACGTCTGCCGCGCCATCGGCATCGACGCGACCCACATCCTGACCGGCCTTGAAGTCGAGGAGATGGACGACGCGCAGCTGGGCGAGGCCGTCGAGAAGACCGGCATCTTCGCCAAGCTCTCCCCCGCCCAGAAGGCCCGCGTGGTGCGCCTGCTGCGCGAGCGCGGCCACGCCGTGGGCTACATGGGCGACGGCGTGAACGACGCGGCGGCCATGCGCGAGAGCGACTGCGGCATCTCGGTCGACTCGGCCGTCGACGTGGCGCGTGAGGCCGCCGACATCATCTTGTTGGAGAAGGACCTCATGGTCCTGGAGCACGGCATCGAGGCCGGACGCGCGACCTTTGCCAACATGATCAAGTACGTCAAGATGACCGTGAGCTCCAACTTCTCGAACATCATCTCGGTGCTGGTCGCGGCCACCTTCCTGCCGTTCTTGCCCATGACCGCGGTGCAGCTGCTCTTGCTCAACCTCATCTACGACCTGTCCTGCACGGCGATTCCCTGGGACAACGTGGACGAGGAGAGTATCCGCGGGCCGCAGCGCTGGGACACCGGCTCGCTTCGCCGCTTCATGCTGAGCTTTGGCCCTGTGACGTCGCTGTTTGACCTGGCGACCTTCGCGGCGCTGTTCTTCTGGATCTGCCCGGCCGTCTGCGGCGGCGCGTGGGGCACGCTTGACGCGAGCGGCCAGGCGCTCTTTGCCGCCGTCTTCCAGGCCGGCTGGTTTGTCGAGAGCATGTGGACGCAGACCTTGTTCGTGCACCTCATCCGCACCGAGAAGGCCCCCTTCGTGGGCAGCCGCGCCAGCGCCCCCCTGCTGGCGTTGGGTAGTATGGCCATCGTGCTGGCCAGCTTCTTGCCTGCGACCCCGGTGGGCACCATGCTGGACTTCGCGGCGCTGCCCGCGGCCTACGCCGGTCTTCTCGCCGCCGTCGTGGCCTGCTTTGTGGCCGCCGTCTGTGTGACCAAGAAGGTCTACGTTGGCAGGTGCGGGAAGCTGCTGTAAGGCACCGGATGCTTTGGTACAACGTTGTACCAGCGACACCCAGAAACAAGATCGGCCCCGTCTACCGCACTGGCAGACGAGGCCGATCCTTTAAATCCAACGCAGGTCGCAGGCCTAGATCACGCCAAAGTGGCGCAGCGCGTTGGCGATACCGTCGTCCTCGCAGTTGTCGGTGACGTAATCGGCCGCGGCCTTGGCGTCGGCCGTGCCGTTGCCCATGGCCACGCCGATCTGGCAGAACTCCAGCATCGTGGCGTCGTTGCCGCCGTCGCCAAAAGCGATGGTCTCTTCTCGCTTAAGGCCGTAATGCGCAAGGGCCGCCTTGATGCCCTCGGGCTTGCTGCTGGTGCCGGGGACCACGTCGCAAAAGAGATCGCACCAGCGCGTGACAATGCAACCGTCCATGGCCTGGGCCATCTCGGCGTCCTTCTCGGGGCCCACAAAGGCGCAGAACTGGTAAAGGGGCTTCTTCAACGCCGCCACAGGGTCGCCCACCGGGTAGTCGTAGGCCACC
Source organism: Bacteroidaceae bacterium (assembly GCA_963658035.1). Lineage (GTDB taxonomy): Bacteria > Actinomycetota > Coriobacteriia > Coriobacteriales > Atopobiaceae > Paratractidigestivibacter. The sequence continues at coordinate 2,090 of CAVKOL010000130.1, read as the reverse complement.
ATCTCCTCAAGCTCGCGGACACGCGCCGATTTGCGGTTGCAAAAGACGCCCTCGCGGTTGAGGAAGAGGATATCCATGTCGCGCTCGATCGCCAGGTTGATAAAGCGCTCGGCGAACTCCTGGTCAAGCGGGGTATCGGCATAGACGCCGTCGTTGTCGTAGCACAGCGAGCCGGTTAAAGTGATGTAGCTGTCAAAGCCGCCCTCGAAGCCCTCGAAGCCGTCCTTGATGCACCAGGGCAGCTGTGCGGTGGGCCGGCCCGAGCAGATGAAGCACATGACGCCGCGGCGGCGCAGCTCGACCAGGGCGTCCTTGGTGCTTTGCGGGATAAGGTTGTCCGTCGCCTTGCTCAGCAACGTGCCGTCGATGTCGAAAAACGCAGCTTTAATCATGTGCTTCCCCTCACGCGATCGAAATACCCTGGGCATTCTCTCATGGATGGGCATGCGCGTGCGGGCGGTAACAAAGAGCGCACAAGAGCCGCAGTCCAGGACGCGGTAAGAAGGCCGCCGCGGCCGGGCCTTACGCCTGCCGAGAGAAAAGCGCCGCCCAGGGGATTAAAGATTCAACCACCCACGAATCACAGCCCATCTACCTGCGCTGATAGATTCCTGCAAGCCAGGCGTCAGATTCCTGCAAGTTGTCGGCGCTAGCATTGGATGCCCTATACGTCGGGCGACTTAGCGGGGAGAAGAACATGGGCAACAGGGGCATCATCACCACGGCCGAGAAGGACCTTGGCCTGTACCTGCACTGGAACGGAGGGCTTTCCTCGGTCGAGGGGTTTCTCGCCTACTGCAAGCTCAAGCGCTACCGCACGCCGCGCGAGTGCCCCGATTACGCCTTTGCCCGGCTGGCGCAGGTCGTGGGCAACTTCTTTGGCGGCACATGCTCGGTGGGCGTCATACCTTACCGCTCGGACGAGGACGCGCTGGCCATGGCCTGGGACAACGGGGTCTACGTGGTTGGCGACTGGGCCGTTGAGCAGCGACTTCTCCCCTATCCCGATTACGTGGAGGAGAAAAGCCACGGCCTGAGCGAGATGCTCCGCGCCATCGACGCGGCGCAACCGGCAGACGAGCAGCTGGGCGCCTTTCTCGACGCGCGAATCCAAGCAGCCGAGGCGTTGAAGGTGGGCGACCAGGTGTGGGTCTACGACGACCTGCGACGGACCGGCGGCCGTTACTTGAGCGGCTACACCGCGGTGAGCGTGCAGGGCATCGGGCACGGGGTCGTGGGCGGCACCAACGTCACCGGCATCCCCTACGTCGACCTCTACTGCGACGACTGCGGAGACGCGTCAAAAAACATCAACAACTATCTCCTAGACCCCACCTATCGTCTGGCGGAGTGACAAGCTCTTGCAATGACCAGCGCATTAGGCAATGCTGTAGAGAGTTCTTCGCATGATTACCCGAAAGGAGGCGACCTCACAGCATGGAGACGAGTGCGCTTTTCTCCGCTAACTCCGAGCCGGATTTCGCCAGCACAACAGTTCTTGCCAGCCTGGCATTTGACCAGATGCTCAACGAGCTAGAAAGTCCCATGAATCCAGACCTCGAGGCGTTTCTAGCCAAAAAGTCGATCTGGATCGATTAACTGCTCTTGTAGCACAGTCAGGCACGAACAAAGAACCGGCCCGCGAGGAGTGCTCGCGGGCCGGTTGCGTTTGTGCGGGGTTGTATCGGCGCCTAGAGGGCGGCAACGACCTTGTCGCCCATCTCGGCGGTGCCGATGATGTGGTCGGCCGGGGTGTTGGCGTCGGCGATGTCGCGGGTGCGCCAGCCGTCGTTAAGCACGCTCTCCACGGCCTTGCCGATCCAGCCGGCCTCCTCGGTCATGTCGAGCGCGAAGGTCAAGAGCATGGCGGCCGAGAGAATCTGCGCCAGCGGGTTGGCGATGCCCTGGCCCGCGATGTCGGGGGCAGAGCCCGCGGAGGGCTCAAAGAGGCTCACGCCGTCGCCCAGGCTGGCAGAGGCCAGCATGCCCAGCGAGCCGGTGATCTGCGCGGCCTCGTCGGACAAGATGTCGCCGAACATGTTCTCGGTCACGATGACGTCGAAATCGGCCGGGCGGTTGATGAGCTGCAT
>CAVKOL010000129.1:0-7119 GCA_963658035.1 Bacteroidaceae bacterium | reverse complement strand
CGATCTCCTCGGCGTCCTTGACCATGCGCAGGTCGCAGATGTCGCCGTGCAGGCGAGGCGTCAGGCAGGCGATGGAGGCGGCGTTGCACTCCGCGAGGAAGCTGTCGTAGAAAGCCAAATCGCAGGTGTCCTCGACGGCCACGACGCGGCTCTTGGTCTGCTTAGCCATGGCCGCGGCCCAAAAGCCCGCCTTCACGATCTGCTCGTCGATGACCCAGGCGGTGTCGGCACCCAAGCGCTCGCGGAAGGTGTTGGCGTAGCGAGAGTCGGTGTGCAGCCACTGGCCCGTGGCGGTGATGAAGGCGGTGTGGGCCACCTCGTCGTCAAAGACGCGCTCGGCGCCGGTCAGCCAGCGCAGGTCGGGGTTGTTGCGCAGGATAACGGCGTCGTAGCCGCGCTCGTCCATGAGCTGGCGCAGGCGCTCCACGCGCCCGGCGCATGCCTTAGCATCTGCCATATCAATCTCTTTTCTCGTCAAAGAGCCTATACACGTCCTCAAAGAACTTCTCGCCAGGCACTTTACAAGCGCACCGGCGAGAAGGTCGTCGTTTAGGTTGTCATTCTAGACGCTTTACGCCTGGGGCGCATGCACTTCACACCATGCCCCCACATGCTCGCGCAGCAGGTCGTCGTCGACGGCGGCCAGGCGCACGCGGCCCAGGGCGCGGGGCAGCGGCAGCATCAGGCGGTTCGTGCGCTTGAAGCACTCGGCCTTGATGGCCTCGACCAGCTGCGCGGCGTCGACCTTTGCCTCGACAAAGCCCAGGCCCAGGTTGTCGAGAAGCTCATCCTGGGTAAACATGTCGTCGACACTCAGGTCCTCAAGCCCTACCGAGAGGCGCGCCGAGAAGCGCAGGGACTCGGCAAAGATCGCGCTGGCGGGGACGTCTTTGCCCACCAGGCCGCGAAGCGCGGCGGCAAAGACCTGGCCGTAGGCGATGGACTGGCGAATGGCCAACGAAGACGAGGCCACGACCTTGCCGCGGCTCTTGATCGTCTCGGCCAGCTGCTCGGCAAGCGCGTTGGCGTCGCCGGCCACGATGTCGGCGGCGCGGTCCCACAGCTTGCTCACGGCCTTCTCGCAATCGGACATCGCAGTTGCCACCATCAGGGCGCGGCCGCACAAGACGTCGTCTGCCGGGTTGTCTTCGCGACACAAGACGTCCAGGTCGCAGATCTCGAAGCGCGTCTGCGAGTCCAGGCCCACCATGGCGTCGTGGCCGCAGACAGAAAGGGCCAGCGGCGTGGCGCCGGCCACGATGGCGGCGCGAAGGGTAAGGGGCACCTCGACCAGGGGCACGCCCGCGCACCACGTGGGGCACACAAAGGCCGCGACCGAGAGGGCATCGGCGTCGCCCACGGCAACCACCAGGTCGTCCGAGGTGATGCCGGCGTCTGCCAGCTTGCCCATGAGCTTGGCCGCGCCCTCGACCGAGCGGGCCGACTCTCCGCCCTCAAGCTCCAGCTTGTGGACAAGGAAGCCCTGGTCGGTAAGGCCGCGGCGCAGGTCCTCGACCAAATCCTCGGGCGTTCCCGGCTCGACGGCCAAGGCACAGGCCTTGGGCCTGCCCACGATCGAGCGGATGTCGTGGGCCATGTCGGCGAGAAGACCGGCGCCCACGCGGGCGTCCATCGAGGTGCCGCGCAGGGTCACCCACTGGCGCTGGCGGGTCACTTTGGGCGCCTCGGGCTCGGGCTCGGGCGCCGTCTCGGCCTCGACAGCCTCGGCCTGCGCGGCGTCGGCCGTCACAGCCGCGGCCGCGACCTCGGCGCCCTTCTCCGCAGCCTCTTCTACCTGGGCCTCGTTGGCCTCGCTCATAGAAGTCCCCTTTCCCAGAGCATGCGGCCGCACTCCTGGGCCACCTGCTCGAACGTCTGGTTCCTGATGTCGATCCTAATGTCGGCCGCAGCCTCGTAGAGGGGCCGGCGGTGACGGTAGAGCTCGGCCGCGTGCTCGGCGCTGCCCAGGTCGGGGCGGCGCTCGGGGCACCTGATCTGCCGCAGCGAGTCGGCCAGGTCGCCGTCCAAGAAGACGACGGTGCCCATCTCGTGCATAAGCTCGCAGTTAAGAGGGCGCTCGACAACGCCGCCGCCGCAGCTCACCAGCAGCGATTTTCTCTGCGCCAGCCGACGAAGCTGCACGGTCTCCTCGTCGCGAAAGGCGTCCTCGCCGTCCTCCTCAAACACGCGGGTGACCGACTTGCCCAGCTGGCGCTCGACTAGCCGATCGGTGTCCACGCTGGGACGATGAAAGAGATTACCCAAATTACGGGCCAGGGTAGACTTGCCTGCGCCAAGAAACCCCACAAAAAAGATGTGGTCACAGCCCTCGTGCACAATGTATCCCTGGTCTTGCCCGTACAACGCCAAACTCCCTTGTCTCTTTTTACCGTTCACGATTCTATCAGTGATGTGAAGGCGAACAAAGGCAGGGCACAACTTGTAAAGATTGTTTACGAGGCCGCGAACTTCTCCGCGACCCCTCCCCTTTTACGTTTTGAGCCTTGTCGGAAATTTTGGCCTTCTCCCCTTTACGTCTTGAGGCTTGTCGGAAGCCCAAAGCCATAAATCTGCACGTTTTGGGGCTTGTCGGAACACTTTCATTCCGACAAGCCCCAATTAATACAGCGAGAAGACCGTCTGCTTTCCGACAAGTGCCCAAACGTAAAGCGGCAGCGCCCCGAGATTCCGACAAGCCCCAAAACGCAAAGGGAAGGGCCGTCCCTACTCTCCCTCGAAGGTGTGGCCGTGCAAGAAGATGGGCTCGAACAGCCTAAAGATCTGCGTGTACCACAAATCGCGCAAGGACTGCGGCCGCACCAGAATCGTGCGCACGCCCGCCAGGTTGCCCGACGCCACATCGGTAAAGACCTGGTCGCCCACCATAACGGTCTCGCTGGGCTCCACGCCCATGCGGCGCATGGCGGCGCGCAGCGCCACAGGCGACGGCTTCATCGCGTGGTCGATGGCCCCGCACCCCAGCTCGCCGGCGGTTTGCGCGATCTGCTTGGAGTGGAAGTTGTTCGAGATGATGAAGACCTCGATGCCCGCGGCGCGAAGGTCGGCCACCCAGCGGGCGGCAGACGGCTCCAGGCAGCGCGTGCTTCTCGGCACCACCGTGTTGTCGCGGTCGAGAAGAACCAGCTTGATGCCCTGCGCCACCAACCAGGCGGGGTCGATCTTGTCGACCGAGGCAACGTAGCGAGAAGCCCCAAAGAGGCCCTGGTGCCATACGCGCTCGAAGGCGCCCTCTTGCGGCTGCGGCTTAGCTTGCATTGGCAATGGCCTGCTGGTGCTCTTCGTAGGTCTTGCTAAAGGCATACTGCGTAACCCCGTCTTTGGTCCAGAAGTAGAAGTAGAAGTACCCGTCGTCAATCATGGTCTGGTCGGGCGAGCACACCGCCTGCAGCGCGGCCAGGCCGGGGTTGCAGATGGGGGTCGGCGGCAGGCCCTGGTAGGCATAGGTGCTGTAGGGGTCGTTGGCGTCGTGAACCTCGGTGCCCGAGGGGTCATGGCCCACCGAGTAGGCGGTCGTGGCGTCGGACTGCAGGTAGCCGTAGTTGGGCTCGCCCATGTTGTTCAAGCGGTTGTAGAAGACAGCCGCCACCTGCGTGCGGGTGTTCTCGTCCGATTCCTTCTCGACGATGGAGGCGAGATTGACCATCTGCGCCACAGAAAGACCGCGGCCCTGGGGATAGGTGAGGTCGAGGGTCGCCAGCTCGCTTTGGAACTGGTTGAGCATGGTGCGGATCACGGTGTCTGCCGTGACGCCCGCCTCAAAGGTGTAGGTCTTGGGGAACAAGAAACCCTCAAGCGAGTCGTTCTGCGCGCCCTCGAGGAAGCTGTAGTCGGCCACGTAGTTGGAGGCCTTCGCCTGGTTGATGAAGTCGTCGTACGAGATGCCCAGGTTGGCGTCCTGCACCTTGGAGGCGATGGACTTCACGGTATAGCCCTCGGGGATGGTGAGGGTCAAGCTGTCGCCGTTGGGACCTGCGACCAGAAGGTCCACGATCTCGGACGTGGAGGCGCCGGTGGTAAAGCGAAAGGCGCCGCTCTTGAGGGACTGCTCGGCGCTCATGCGGCGCAGGGTCGAGAGGAACTCGGACTTGCTGGCAATGACGCCGTTGTCGTAGAGAAGCTCGGCGATGGTCGAGGCGCCCGAGCCCGAGGGGATCTGAATCTCGACGGTCTTGCCCGCCTCGATGGTCTGGGTGTCAGAAGAAGACGAGCCCGTGACCAGCGGCACCACCACAACGGCGATAACCGAGACAAGAAGGACGGCCGCGACGATGCCCGCGATGATGAAGCCGCGCTTCTTGGGATCGCCGCCGTTGTCCTGGCGGCGCCTGCTCCCGCCGCCTGCGTGGCGAGAAGCGCGGTGCGTGGCCTGCGCGGTGTGGCCCGAAAGGCGCGTGGTGGTCACGCCGGCGGCAGCCGGGATGGAACCCGTGGAGCCGGCGCCGGTGCGGCCCGACCTGGCGCGGGTGGCAACAGGCGTAAAGCCCGCGGCCTGGCGAGAAGCCCCCGTGCCCGCACCTGCGGCGACGTTGCCCTGCCCCGTGTTGAAGCGCGGCGCGCGGGCCGCCGGGCGGCTTTGCTGCTCGCCGCCAAAGTGGGCGCCCGAGCGGCGGGAGGACGGCTGTCCGTAGTCGTTTGGCATCACAAGCTCTTTCAGTCGTTTCTGGCGTCGAGCCAGGATTGCAAAAACAGCGACGCGGCCACCATATCGACCTTGCCGCGCATGGATTTCTCGGATAGGCCCTGCTCGCGAAGGATCCGCTTGGCCTCGGCCGAAGACAGCCTCTCGTCAACGAACTCGAGGTCAAGGCCGCAAGCGGCCGCGATCTTCTCGCCCTGCTCCATAATGCGCTGGGCCTGGGGACCGTCCTCGCCCGACATCGTCATGGGGCGACCGCAGACAAGGACGTCGGGCTCCCAGTCCTCAAGCACGCGGCGAAAGGTCGAGGCATGGGCCAGAACCTCGGCCGCGGGCAGGACGCACACGGGCGAGGCCACGCGACCGGCCGGGTCGCTCACCGCGATGCCGACGCGGACCTCGCCGATATCAAGGGCCAGTGCGCGCACTTAGAGCCCAAGCTCCTTCTTGGCGGCCTCGAGGGCGGCGTCGATGCCCGAGACATCCGTGCCGCCGGCCTGGGCCATGTTGGGACGGCCGCCGCCGCGACCGCCCACGAAGCCGGCGATGGCCTTGACCACGTTGCCGGCGGCAAAGCCAGCGGCCACGGCGTCGTCGGTGCCACCGGCGAGAAGGGCGACCTTGCCGTCGGGGGTGGCGCTGGCGATCACGCAGGCCACGGCCTCGCCCTTGGCGGCGTCGCGGATGCCGTCCCAGGCAGAACGCATGTCCTTGCCGGCCAGGCCGTCGAGACGGGCCACGACCAGCTTGTAGCCGTCCATCTGGACAGCGGACTCGAAGGCAGCGGCGACCTTGCCGGATCCGGCACCGGTCGTGGCGGCCTCGAGCTTCTTCTTGGTGTCGCGCAGGTCCTGGGAAAGGGACGCGATGCGCTCGGCGGCGTCGGCCGGGCGGCACTTGAGCTCACGGGCGATGCCGTTCAAGGTCTCGAGCTGCTCGTCCAGGTACTCGATGGCGCCCATGGAGCTCACGGCCTCGATGCGGCGGGCGTTGGAGCCCACGGAGCTCTCGGAGATGATCTTGAAGAGGCCCAGGTCAGCGGTGTTGCGGGCGTGGGTGCCGCCGCACAGCTCGCGGGAGAAGGGCTCGTCGGACTCGCCGGTAGAGACCACGCGCACCACGTCGCCGTACTTCTCGCCAAAGAGGGCGACGGCGCCGGAGGCCTTGGCCTCGTCGATACCCATGACGCGGGTGACGATGGGCTCGGCGGCAAAGATCTGGGCGTTGACCATGCCCTCGACGCGAGAGATCTCGTCGGCGGTCATGGCCTCGAAGTGGGTGAAGTCAAAGCGCAGGCGATCGGGGCCCACAAACGAGCCGGCCTGGTTCACGTGCTCGCCCAGGACGGTCTTCAAAGCGGCGTCCAGCAGGTGGGTGGCGGTGTGGTTGCGGCGAATGAGCTCGCGGCGGCCGTGGTCAACGGTGGCGCAGACCTCGTCACCCACCTTGAGCTCGCCCTCCTCGACAACGGCGGCGTGGACGTAAAGGCCGCCCTTGCCCTTGGTGTCGCTCACGCGCAGGCGGGCGCCGGCGGCGGTCGTAAGGTAGCCGGTGTCGCCGCACTGGCCGCCCATCTCGGCGTAGAACGGGGTCTTGTTAAGAATGACGCTCACCTCGTCGCCGGCAGCGGCGGCCTCGACCTCGGCGTCGCCCGCGACCAGGGCCACGACCTTGCAGCCGGCAGCCTCGTCGGCATCGTAGCCGCAGAAGTCGGTAGCGGCCAGCTTGTCGGAAAGCGCGGTCCACACGTCGTTGAAGGTGCCCCAGGCGTCGCGGTTGGCGGCGGCACGGGCGCGCTCCTTCTGCTCGGTCATGCAGGCGTCGAAGCCGTCCATATCCACGTCGTGGCCGGCGGCCTCGCAGATCTCGCGGGTGAGGTCGATGGGGAAGCCGTAGGTGTCGTGCAGCTTGAAAGCCACCTCGCCGGGAAGCACGCTGGCCTCGGCGAGCTTGGCGCACTCGGCCTCGAGCATGGCCTCGCCGGCATCCAGCGTGGTGCCAAAGCGCTCCTCCTCGGCGCGAACGATGCCCAGGATAAGGGCGTTCTGCTCGCGCAGGGCCGGGTAGTTGTCGCCCATGAGGCGCGTGACCTCGTCGACGTAGTTGGAGAGGAACGGGCTCTCGATGCTCATAAGGCGGGCGTGGTAGACCGCGCGGCGAAGCAGGCGGCGCAAGATGTAGCCGCGGCCCTCGTTGCCGGGCAGGATGCCGTCGCCGATCATGAAGGTGACGGCACGGGAGTGGTCGGCCAGGATGCGCAGGCTGCGGTCCTTGGCGGCGTCGGTGCCGTAGGTGTGGCCCGAGAGCTTCTCGCCAACGCCAATGAGGGACTGGAGAAGGTCGCCGTCGTAGTTGGTGCCCTTGTGCTGCATGATGGCGGCAATGCGCTCGAGGCCCATGCCGGTATCGATGTTGCGGTGGGGCAGCTCGGGCATCGAGCCGTCCTCCTGGCGGTCGTACTG
>CAVKOL010000128.1:0-7196 GCA_963658035.1 Bacteroidaceae bacterium | reverse complement strand
CGCTATGCGCAGCATCTCGTCGCGTGTGACCATGCGCGGCTCCTTGGTTTGTGTTGTGGTTTACGAATGGCTAAGCGCCCAACCCAGCAAGGCGGGCGCCCTCAAGCGCCTTCTGCGCGAGGAGATGGAGAGGTCAGCCGAGTAAAGCCTGTTAAAACAAAAGGCCCCGCGCATCGCAGGGCCTTGCTGATTCTCTCGTGCGCTATCGCACAGCCTAGTTATAACACGCAAATCGCCGCCGGGGACCGCCAGAAACCGCCAGACGTTGACAGAAAGCGCCAGAAACCGCCAGGGATTTTCAGCGACAAACCTCAATCCTTGCCGCGCTTTGTTTCCATGTCGGCGCGGATAAGGCCGCGTATGTAGCCCTGGCGATTCTGCTGGGCCCGCAGCCACTCCCACAGCTCGGCGTCAGCGGGGTAGAACCTGACGTCGATTTGCTTGACCGACTTCTTGCGGTAGTTCTCCTGCGCCTTCTTCTGGGCTTCCGTGAGCGCCATTATTTCCTCCTCCATCGTTGAATCCTATAGAACACGAACGAGCCGACCATGGCCGCGATGAAAACAGCCCAGTGCCTTGCGCTCATATGACAAACCTCCTATCATTTGAGAAGAAGATGACCCGCCCGAAGGCGGGCCACCCGCTTAAGGCCCTCCCATGTGCTTGCAGGCTACTTGGGGGCCTTTTCTTTTAGATGCTCCCAAATGATGTCTAGACCCTTGCTTATGAGAGCGCCAAAGACAACCAGGAAGACATCCCAGATTCTGTCTTGCAATGGAACCACCTCCCCTCCTATACCGTGTCCATGCCTAATATTATAGCACGTTGCCCATATTAATACTAGCACCTTATATATATTTTTCGACACAAAAATGCCCCGCCTGCCAGCGCAGACGGGGTAAGCGTTGCTTATCTCACTGGCACGCGATGCCAAGGCCCCGGCGCATGGCGTCGATGCCGTAGGCGTCGCACACGTCCATGGCTGCGGCGGCGCTCTCCCGGCACCACGATTCCGAGCGGTCGAGCAAAGAGGCTATCCAGCGCCAGTCCCGCGCCTTGCAGCAGCGCCACATCAGCACGTCGGCCACGGTGCCGCCCATGAGCGCGGCCACGCCGCCCAGACCGGTCTTATCGTCCCCGTAGATCACGCCCAGGGCGCTCTCCACCAGCGTGTAATCGTCCTCAAGGCGCTCGCGCATGCGGTCCTCCCAGTCGATTCGGGCGATGGTGGCACCGGTGCCGTTCACGTCCGCGCGGGTGCCGCTCACGCCGGGCTGGTAGCTCTGGCCGCGCACGCCCTCAACGGCCCTCATGCGCTCGAGCTGCCGGGTCGCGCTGTCGATATCCTGCGCCGCGCGGCGGCAGGCGGCGAAGAACTCCCGCGCGTCGGCGTAGGTTACAGGCACCAGACCACCCACTTGGCCAGGGAGACCACCGCCGCGAACAGGCCGAGAAGGGCCAGCATCGAAGAGAGGCACACGGCGCACCACGACCACATCTGCAGGAACTTGCGTATCACGGGTTATTCTCCTTTGCTGCCAAGGGTTTAGGTAAAGCATTTTACCCCTGCGCGCGAGTGAAACCCTCTACGCGGTCAGACGTTCACAACGCCTTAAATCGCCTTAGAATCGGTCGTTACGTCTTATCCACCCGAGCGACGTCTGCTCGTAGATACCGGCGCCCCTGAGCCACCGGCGCACCACGCGGGCCGGGATGCCCAAGTGGAGCGCGATGGCGTTAGGCGAATAGCCGAGAGTCCCAAGTCCAATGGCCTCGTCTTTGGACGCCTTGCGGTCGTTCAGGATGCCGCTGTGGCCGTGGTCGCGCGGCTGCGCACCGCTGACGGCCGCGAGCTTGGGCGATACACCGTTGTTGCCGTGCTGCTTCATATCTCTTCCCCTTTCGCGCCGAACCTCTCCCAAAGCCTGGGCCAGTCCTCGGTCGAGGTGAGGTACGCCGCCTGCCAGCCGCCGCGCGGCTTGGCCTGCTTGCTGAGGACGTTCAACATGGTCTGGTGCGCCACCCCCAGGGCGGCGGCGGCATCGCGCGGGCCGCAGAACCAGAGCAGGTGGCCGCCCACCATGACGACCACCGGGCGGTTCTTCGCCTTGGCGTCGAAGGTCTCTCGGCCCTCCCATGCGCCCTCCCTGCGCCACATGTAGTCGGCAGGACCCATGGTGCCGTTCGTGGCGGCCTGGCCAACCGTGTGCTGGTCGCAGCCGGCCCACTCGGCGGCGGCTTTCATCGACGGGAACCGCTTGACTACGTGGCCGTCCCGCTTGCTCACCGCCAGGACGGCCTTTGGGTTACCTCCGCGCGGCATTGCCTACCACCTTGGCCCCGCACTCCGGGCAGAAATTGGTCACGCTCTCGAGGTCGGCCCACGGGTCGGCCCCGCAGTTGGAGCAGCGGCAGATCTTGTAAACCGCGCGGCCGCCAAGCTGCTCTTCCTCCACCTCGACCTCGCAGGTCGGCGGCTCCATCAGCACGGCCAGCGAGCCGAAGACCAACGGCCACGGCGCGGGGTGGCCGTTGAAGAGCGCCGCCTGGAACCGGGCCAGCGGGTCCACATCGTCCAGGTCTCGCACCTCCATGAGCTTCGCCGCCACCTTGGGCCGCAGGTCGTCCATCAGCCTGCCCATCACTTGCCCCCGTCCGGGTCGATGGCGGCGGCGAGCGCCAGGAACACGTCCCTGTAGGTGTGGCCGGAGCTTAGCCCCAGCGCCTCCTTGAGCGTCGACAGCGGGTTCGCCGTGCCGTTGACCGCCGCGAACCGCAGTTTCTTTGCCAGCTCTTTACGCTGGTCGTTGTCGGTGTTGGTTTGGTTCATTCCTCGTCCACCCTTCTCATCAGGTCTATGGGATCCATGTCCAGGGCGTCGCAGATCAGCAGCAGCCGAGCCGCAGACGGGTTGCGTGAGCGACCGTTCCGCAGGGCACTGATGCCGCTCTGGTCCAGCCCGGTCAGGCGTGCCAGGTCGGACCCCGTGAGGTGCGCGTCCTCCATCGCCCGGTTGAGCGCATCGAAGTCCATCTCGTAGTGGTACGGGTGCCCTTGGTCGGCACCGCTAAAGGGCATCGCGGACCACCACCCAGGCCGCCAGCGCGGCCATCTCGGCCACCACGAAGAACAGCGCCGCCCGCCACACGTCCACCGTGGCGAAGAAGGCCCAGTCGTAGAGCCACACGAGCAGCGCGTTGAGCAGGAACACGGCCGCAAAGCCGAGAAGCACCTTCCCGTTGTCCGTCATGCCGCCATCCCCTTGGGGGCGATCGCGCCCGTGGCGAAACCTGCGCACAAAAGGACGGTGCAGACCGCGTCGAGCAGGTCGGCGGGGACCGTCACCGTACCGCCCTGGTCCTCGGCGAGAAGGCCGTCCAGGGCGTCGAACGTCCACCTGATGGTCGGGGCCTGGCTCACCAGCCCGCGCATCGCCGTGAAGTCAACCTCATGGAGTACCATATATAGCCCCTCCACCTGCGGGGACCTCCACGCCGTCATGGCGTAGGTGTGCGCTTCGACGTCGTAGTGGTGGCAATTCTCCTTAAGGTGCTCAAGGGCGGCGGCTCTCGTGAGAAACATCGTGTTATCCGCGATACACGGCTCCTTGACCTGGCAGACCCACTGGCTGCACCTTGGCGAGAAGTAACCCTCGCAGACCTCATCGAGGTCGAAGCCGGGGCGGCGGATAAGCGCGTAGGCACCGTGCGAGTCCTCGGCACGGTGCAGGCACATGTCCCCGAGCCATTCTGCGGCGGCTCCCGCGCCGTCGTTCTCAAGCACGTCCTCGTACGCGACCCTCACCAGCTCATCAACGCCGTAGCGGGCATAGTCGCACCCCTCTGTGACCTCGAGGACGTGGGTAGGCGTCTCGTCTGGCGCGGCGCTGCGATACTCGTAGTCCATAACCACCCAGAAACGCGGGTCTCGTTGCCCCAGGGTGTCCTGGGTGTTCATCTCGTGCTGAAGGTCGGCCAGAAAGTCGAGGTCGGCAATCGTGAGCCCGCGAGGGCTGTACGTCTCTTCGCTCATTCCCGTCCCTCCTTAACTTGTATAAATGTTGAAAGTAAATAAGGGCCTTCCCGATAATTGCCCGATATCCGGGAGGAAGACCTGCAAACGGATACATTGACCAGCAGAAAAGACAGTATCGAGAAGCACCCCCGGTGACCCACGGGTGACCCGGCGGCCATAAGCCCTAAAGCGACCTCTTAAGCGCGTCCTCGAGCCTGCACGCCAGGGCCGCGTCCTCGGCGGGCACGGCGTGCTCGTAGTAGTCGATGGTGGTCGACGCTTTGGCATGGCCGAGCCGCGCCGACGTCGCCCCCAAGGAAGCGCCGCCCGACAGCAGGATCGTGGCGTGCGTGTGGCGCAGCGCGTGCGGAGGGCGGTAGGCGATGCCAAGCTCTTTGCAGCACAGCTTGAGCGCGTCGCGCACCCTCGCCGGCCGCAGGTACCCGTCCGCGCCGCAGACCGGGTCCCCCTGCGGCCGGCCCTGGATGTGAGAGGCGAGGTCGGCCGCGAAGCCGGGGGCCAGGCTCACCTTCCGGTCGTGGCCGCTCTTGGTGCCCGCCTGCCTGCGCAGGCTCCCGCGCTCGGTCACCGTGCCGCAGACAAGCACGTCCGGCACTCCCAGGCGGCAGTCGCAAACGCGCACGGCCAGCGCCTCGCCCACCCTCGTGCCGGTCGCGAGCATCAGCCGCACTGCCATGGCCCCCTCGCGGCACCAGTCGGGCGCGTCCTCGTCCGCGACCTTCGCCGCGCACCACCGGTCGATGCGGGCGGCTTCCTCGGCCGAGAAGACCTTGCCCTCGACCTTGGTAAGCGGCTCCTTCGGGTGCGGCGTGCCCTTGACCGGGTTGGAGTCCGCAATTCCCAGGTCGCAGAGCCACTCGAAGAAGGACGATAGGAACTGGTGGCAGGCGTTGACGGACGAGTCGGCAAGGCCGCTCTCGGTCATGCGTCGCTCGGCGGCGAGGACATCTCGCGGACAGATCTCACCGGGTGACTTGCAAGGCAGCACCTCGATCCAGCGCCTGGCGCGGGTCATGTAGGCGTGTGCCGTGTTCTTCCTCGGCCCACGTGCCTTGGGAGCGCCCATGCTCTCCACGTTCTGAACGTACTCAAGTAGAAGCCCCGCCAAGTCGCCGCCATCGATGGATCTAAGCCACTCGACGGCCATCTTCTTGGCCGCTTCCTCGCTCTTGGCGTCCGGGAACGACCTCTGCCTCTGCAGCTGCTTGCCGGTGATCGCGGAGGACCCAAGCTTCGCCCTCGCCCGCCAGACGCCCCGGTCGAGGAAAACCCGGACGCTACTCACTATCGCTCGCCGCAGTCCAGGCGTCGGCGGCGCGGCGCAGGCAGTCGATGGCCTTCTCGAGGTCCTTGACCGGGCGGTCCTTCAAAGGGAAGCGCCAGATGTACGTGAAGGCCGTGGCGGCCCAGAAGAAACTCTCGGTGTCGCCGCAGCCGCAGCCAATGTCCCAGCCGCAGAACATCGACCTCAAGGCCCTGGAACATGTCACCTGCCCGTCCCCCAGGTACCTCTGCGGTTCCCCTGAGTTCTCAGCGGCGTCAAGCCAGGCAGCGGCGTCGAAGCGTCCGCCGTCGGCCACATCGGCCCTATCTGCCAGCTCGGCGTTGGCTTCCTTAAGCTCAGAGATCAGCTCGTTGGCGTCCTTGAGGTCTTCCAGTGCGTCAAGGTACTCCCGGCGGGCCTGCTCGTGCGCCTCCCACCGAACCCTCTCGCTGAACTCGATGGCCTCGACAAGCTTGTCCATCCTCTTGCCGTCGCACGCGAAGAAGCCCTTGTCGTTGGCGTCCTTGGCCATCTCGGCCTTGAGGGCGCACAGGGCGTGGGACGGGATGTATTCGGTTTTGTCCATGGGGTTTCTTTCCGAGCCCTCGCGCCCCTACCCACAAGTAAGGGGGAGAGTTCTTATCTTTTATCTTATATCTTACTCTACCCCTCAACGTCGACCTCAACGTTGAGGGAGGTGACAAACGGCGAGTTCTGTTTAGCGGTTTCGCGTTTCCGCAGGTAGGCCGCGTAAAACTCGCTCGCCCGCTCGTTCGCGACCTTGCCCTCGGCCCACATTTCCGCGTCGATTAAGCCGATTTTCGCGAGGTTTTTTAGCCGGTTTTCCGCTCGTTTTTTACTCATGTTCAGGTCGCAGGAGACGCGGCGAGCCATTGCGTCTGCGGGCAGGAAGGCGTAGCCGTCGTTCATCGCCGCGTACATGTTGAGGACCACGGAAAACCACACCGCCGCGCCCTCCGCGCCGTCCTCCTCCACCAGCTGCATCACCTTGGGGTCGTGGAGCGTACCCAGGTCCATCTTGCACCAGCCGAGCTTGCCCTTGCCCATCGCGTCACCTCCTCACGTCCTGGGAGCGGGCTAGAACGGGATATCCTCGGCGTACATGTCGGGCGCGGCCGCCACCGACTCATCGATGACCTTGGCCCCAAGGTACTCTGCTGCCTCAGCGGGTGACATTGGCTGCTCGGGCGCTGCCTGCTGGCGAGAAGACCCGCCCTGCGCGTGCGCCTTGGCCCTCGTCCCCAGCACCGCCACGTCGTTGGCGCGGATCTCCACGCGCGACCGGTTGGAGCCGTCCTTGGCCTGCCAGCGGCTCTCGCGGAGCCTGCCCGCCACGGCCACGGCCTGGCCCTTCACGAGGGTCTTTGCCAGGTAGTCGGCCATCTTGCCGAAGACGACGCAGGACAGGTAGGAGGCCTCGTCGGCCCATTCCTCCCCGCGCTTGACGCGCTCGTTGACGGCAAGGCGCAGCTCGAGCACCGCCGTCCCTCCCGCCGTCGCCCTAAGCTCCGGGTCGGCGCACAGGTTGCCGCTCACGGCCACCTGGTTGATCGTGAATGACATGCAAGTCTCCTATTCCTTGAGGTCCCCGCCCATACTCGCCTGCCGGTCGCGCATCCACTTGCGCCACTGGCCGCGCCGCTCGGGCGGGAACTCGACCGTGAGCACAGCGCCGCCCCACGCCTCGCCCAGCTCGAGGGCCATGCGCGAGAAGGCCTTGCGCTTCCGGGGCACGATCGTCGGCGCGGCGATGCCCGCCTGCCGGCAGTACTCGGCCACCTCGGCCGGGGTCATGACGCTCTTGTTCTCCACTAGTCCCAACCTCCGCACCAAATGTTGCCCAGCACGAAGAACACAGCCATGCCCAGCATCGCCG
>CAVKOL010000127.1:0-7269 GCA_963658035.1 Bacteroidaceae bacterium | reverse complement strand
CCCTGCGGGTCATGTTCATGCTCTTCCCAGTCATGACCTACCCCTTTCAACTTGGTTTTTGTGAATAACGACAAGTCAAATGGTAGGAGCGGCAAACGGCTGGGCCGCGGCCTTTGCGTAGACTGCGGGCTTGGTTTCGTAGTCTGCTTGGTTCAATGTTTGATGCTTGCGCTTACCGGCGGTTTACGACCGCTCGCCCGCAGGCGCCTCTTTGGGGACGGGAAGGACGACCCGCAGCGTGAAGCGGCCCGGCTGCGTCTCGAGGCTCAGGCTGCCGCCGTGGGCCTCGGCGATGGATCGCACGCTCTTAAGGCCAAAGCCGTGGTATCTCGCGTCATCTTTGGAGGTCGCGGGCAGGCCGTCCTCCAGGCGCACCTCGCCCGCACAGGAATTCTCGACCTCGACGCAGGCAAGGTCAGCCTGGCGCCAGACCTTAACGGCGACCACGCGAGCCTGGCCCGCCAAGACCTTCTCGGCCGCCTCGATGGCGTTGTCCAGGGCGTTTCCCAGCAGCGTGTAGAGGTCGACGACGCCCAGCCACGAAAGGCAGCGCCCGTCGCAGACGCAGGTGAAGGCGATGCCCTTGGCCCAGCAGCGCATGCTCTTCTCGGTGAGAAGGGCGTCGACGGCGGGGTCTCCCGAGGCCACCGACGCGTCGTAGGCGCAGATGGAGTGCTCAAGGTCTTCTAAGGACCGCTCGCGCTCGGGGCCCATGTCCATCTGGCGCAGCGCGGCGATCTGGTGCTTGAGGTCGTGGAACTTGACGTTGACGATCTCCATGCTCTCCTGGTTTTCTCGCTGCTGCTGTTCGCGCAGGTGGAAGAGGTGGCGCATCACGTCGCGCTCGCTTTCAAGGCGCGAGGTCTTGAAGATGTCGAACTGCAGGATGAGCAGCAGCACGCAGCAAAAGGCACTGCAGACGGCGTAGGGGGCGCTCTGGGCGCTGTCTGCGCGCACCCACGAGCTCAAGAGGTTGGTGACAAACAGGACAAAGCAGATGAACGCGAGCATGGGCATGCTGCGGACCTCTGGGGCAGTCTCGTGCGGGTCTCTTCTTGCCTGGAAATGCCAGACAAAGGCGAGAAGCGCCAGGCAGCAGGCGACCCTTATGACCTCGCCCGCGATCGGGCCCATGTCGGGCAGCTGCGGGAAATAGTCCTGTGCCCGCCTAATGAGAAACAAAATGCCCTCAAGCGACTGCCCGGCGGCCGCCACAAAGACCGCGTACGAGAAGCGGATGTCGAAGACCGACCAGATGAGCAGGGCCGAGCCCAAGAAGATGTAGGTCGCCACCACAGAGACGAGCATCGTGCCCCCGACGAGCGGCATCAAGAAGTGCGAGTTGCAAAGCAGCACAAAGGCCGGGATGCCCACCGCCGCCCGGCACGCCCAGTGCGGGCGGCGCGGCAGGGTGGGCAGGCAAAAGACGGCCTCGCAGGCGAGAAGGACCGTGGTGTAGCAGACGCAGGTGGCCCAAAGCTCCGAGGCGAGAAGGGCCTCGAGCGCGGCCGCGATGCCGGCCATCTTAGCGCCCCACCGAGCGGGCGAGGGCGTCGAGGAAGGGACGCGACTTGCCGCGGCTGATCTTGAGGGAGACGTCGCCCAGGCGCACGAACTCGCCGTCCAAGCCGGTGACTTTCTCGAGGTTTACCAGGTAGCAGGCGTTGCAAAAGGCAAAGCCGCGGGGCTCGAGGTCTTGCGCGGCCGCCTTGATGGTGCCCCACAGCTCCACGTTGCCCGCGGCGGTGTGGTAGATGAGCTTGTGGTCGCTGACCTCGACGTATATGAGGTCGGCCAGGCGCAGGCGCTCGAAGCCGCCCTTGGTTTCCAGGACCACAAAGGCGTCTTGCCGGCGCGCCGCGGCCTCGGCCACGCGAGCGAACTTGAACTCGAAGGTTGGGTAGTCGACGGGCTTGACCACAAAGTCCAGGGCGCCCACCTCGTAGCCGCGGATGGCGTACTGGGCCATGTTGGTCACAAAGACGATCTGGCCGTCGAAGCCCCTGTCGCGCAGGGTATGGGCCGCCTGCATGCCGTCGAGTCCGGGCATCTCGATATCTAGGAAAACGATGTCGGGGGCGGCGTCGGCATCGGCGAACTCCAGGTTGGCGAGAAACGCGTTTGCGCTGGTGAACGGCGTTGTTTCGATGGCTTGGACGTGGGAGGCGGCGTAGCGGGAGACCAGGTGCGCGAGGTGGTCGCAGGCGTCCTTCTCGTCGTCGACTATGGCTACGCGCAGCATCGGGTGGCCTCCGGGTTTGTCATAGGGGTTAGGTAGTTCGTAGTGTAGCGGGTTTCGCGGCGCGGCGGGGTTTCGCGCGGACGGCGCGGCGGCGAGGCGGGCCCGGCGCGGCGGCGTCTGCAAAACGGGGCGTTCTCTGTGGGTCGAGGGGTGGCGGTTTGGGAAATGCGAGGTTCTCTGTACAGAGAACGCGGTGGATTACGGATTTGCCACAGAGAAGGGCTTGGTTTTGAGTTTGTGGGCGGCTTGAGCACAGAGAACGGCGTGTTTTATGGACGGAGAAGAACGAGGAGTGATCGAGGGGCTCATTTTGGTGTCGTGCGGTGACGCTCGCGAACGGGCCTTTGCAGGGCCGGTTTGGCGCACCCCTTGCGAGCTGTGGGTTCTTCTCGGCTAGGGGCGCTTCACAATTCCTTCACGGGCATGACGCGAGTTTTGCCGAGAAGCGCGCGGAGGCCCTTAGCTGGCCCTTCTCCCCTACGTGACAGAAACGTGCAAGAAAGCCGATAGATTCGTGCAAGCGCTTTTGAACTTGTGCGATAAACGCGCAGCTAGGTGCCCTAGCCTTGGTTCATGGACATCGTGATCTCACATAGTTGCGCGCTTCATTTGATCCGGCACGGCTACCTGCCCGCCGCCGGTCGGCAGTGCTCGAGCGTCTTGCCCGCGAGCATGCCGACGGCAGACGAGGTCGCCCGCCTCAAGGAGCTCTTTCCTTGCCTGGCGGCGCTCAAGCGGCCCATCGACGTGCTGGTGGGCACCCCCGCGGCGGGCCACGCGACAAGGCGTGCCGTGGCGCACGTGCGCTCGGCCCCGCTTCCCGCCGAGGCGCTGTTCCAGCTGGCGCCGGGCGTGCGCTGCGCCTCTCCCCTCTTTGTGCCGACGCTTCTCACGAGCAGGCCCTCTTCCTTGGAGCTCACGCTTTTGCTGGCGGAGCTCATGGGCCTTTACGCGATCGACGAGGCAAGCGAGTTTGGCATGGTCCAGCGCAGCAGGCCGCTTTTTACCAAGGCGCAGGAGCAGGCGTTTCTCGCAAAGCTTGGCTCGGGCCGCGGGACGGGACTTGTAAGACGCGCGCTTGAGGCGGCGCCCGAGATGGCCGCCTCTCCCCAAGAGGCCAAGCTCTACCTGCGGGCAACGCTGCCGCTGCACCAGGGCGGCTACAACATGGGCGACGTGGTGCTCAACGACCCCGTTGAGCTGCAGCGCGTTTCTGCGCGCATCAAAACATTGAGGACCCGTAAGCCCGACCTGCTGTTTGTCGCCGGCCAGAAGGGCGCCTGCCTGGACTACATGGGTGCCTGGCACGCGCGCGGCATGCAGCCGGCCTTTGACGCACAGAGAAGAAACGAGCTTCTCTGCGCCGGGTTCAAGCCGTACGAGATCTTCAAGGCCAACTACGACGACCTGGATTACATGGACGGGCTCATGCGGTCGATCCAAAAGCAGCTGGGATTGCCGCGCGTGTATCTATCGGAAGAGCGGGAGGTGAGGTATCGTCGTGCCAGACAAGACCTGTGGCGCCAGCTCGAGAGCGCCGACACAAGCATCCACAGATGGGAGCGCTACAGACGGTGAGGAGCAAGACGACGAGCGGTGCGAGCCAGCACGCATATACCCGGCGCGAGCTTGAGGGGCTTCTCGGCCCGTGCATTGGAAAGACGTTGGGCGAAGTTGACGCGGCAGACGTTTTCTTTGCTGTGGACCCCGGGCGCAACGCTGCGTACAAACCTAAGGTCAAGGGCATCATCGGTGACGTGGTGGAGCAATCGGTGCTGGGGTACCCCGCCAACAGCGACCAGGCGCCGGACCTGCTTGTTGACGGGCAGGACGTGGAGCTCAAGACCACGGGCCTGCGCAAGAGCAAAAACGACGAGGGCTGGGAAGCCAAGGAACCGATGAGCATCACCGCCGTCTCGATCAACAGCATCGCAGGCGAGGAATTTGAGACGTCAAACTTTTGGCACAAGGCGCAGCGGATGCTCATCGTGTACTACGACTACGAGACGGGCAAGGTCGACTTGTCGATCGAGTACAGCCGCTTTCACGTGCTGGGCTACCAGTTCCACAACTTTGATGCAGACGAGGTGGAGACCCTAAAGAACGACTGGGAGCTTGTGCGTGACTTCATTGAAGAGGCGCAGGCGACGCTTGAGGGCGACGAGCTTGAGCAACGTTATAGCCAGCTGGGTAGTGCGCTGCGCAGCAAACTGATGCTGGTCGACACCTCGCCCAAGTACCCCAACCCGCCGCGCTTTAGGCTCAAGCGGGCGGCCGTGACCGTCATGGCGCGCAAGCAGTTTGGCGACGAGCGCTACCTACCGCTGCCACGCGCGTACACGACTATGGACGCGATCGACGACGAGTTAAGACGGCTGACATGGACGCTCAAGGGCAGGACCTTGAGCGATATTGCCGCGGGTTACGGCGTGAAACTGGGAGGCAAGAACTTTGCCGAGCAGCTGTTTGTGCGCTTGTTTGGGGCAAAGGGCAAAATCAACGGCATCGAGTTGTTTGCGAAGGCGGGCATCCAGGTCAAGACCGTCAACCTGCTGCGCGGCAAACCGGCAGAAGATACGAAGTTTTATACCGTCGACTTCGATGAGTTTCATGACGGGGGCCTGGCGTTTGAGGACTCGGCGATGTTTAGGTACTTCAGCGAGTCGCAGTTTGTCTTCATAGTGACCGAGGAAGCGCAGGCACACGCCCCCGCAAACGAGAAGGTCTTCCTTGGGTTCAAGCGTCTGGCCCTGCCCGACGAGGTAGTCTTTGGAGAAGTGCGCAGCTGCTTCGAGAGCACGCGCGACCTTATCGCCAACCGCAAGCTGCGGTTTGTGGCCAAGATCGACCCCGCCACGGGCCAGCCGCGCATGAACAAGTCAGGGGAAATTTGGGGCGCGCCCAACTTCCCCAAGTCAAGCGACTGCCAGGTATTTATCAAGGGGTCGGGCAGGGACGCGCGGAGCAGGACCGAGGTCGTGCCCGGCGTCCCCATGTACAAGCAGCAAGTGTGGTGGGGCAAGGACCTGACCGGGCGGCTGCTCGACGCGACCCCGTGGGTACGTTAGGCGAACAGCCGCCGGCCAACAGCTAGTTGTCCTGCTCAGCGGCGCGACGGGCAATCTCGGCACCAATGCGGTGCGGAATGCCCACCACCAGGGCGTTTCCCATGCAAAAGGCGCGGCGAGAGTCGCTCATGCCGGTGTTGGTCCAGCCCTTGGGGAAGCCCTGGAGCTGGTCCAGCTCGTCGGGGACCAGGCGGCGAAGACGGCCGTCCTGCTCGACGACGTGCTTGAAGCGCGAGGCGCCGGCACCGCCCTCCCCCGTCAAAATGGTGCGCGACGGACGGTCCGTGGGGTCGGGAAAGGACATGGAGCCTTCGGAGTACGTGTAGGCGTAGCCGGTGCGCTTATCCACGCGCTCCTCGCGCTTGGCCCCCTTGAGGTATTGCCAGGACGCGACTTTGTCGGCCGCCACCCAGAAGGATTCGGACACGTCGGCAGCGGGGACCAGCACGTCACCCAAAGTGGCGCGCGGGCCGTCGTACTTCTCGACAAGGTCCCAGGTATAGACGCTAAATCCCTGCATGACGCCCCCGGTGCCAAAGGGCGACTTCTTGCCCGCCAGCGAGAAGTCGCGGGTAATCTCGTAGGGGTCGCGCTGCAGGTCGAACTCGCGGGCCTCTTGCGGCTCCTCCACCGGGAAGGCCGATGACATGACGCCCGTGCGAGCGCGATCGGCCAGGTCCCAGGCCTCGGCGTCCTTCTCAGCGTAGATATAGACGCGCTTGCGGCGCTGCGGGAAGCCGTACTCGGCGGAGTTCACGACGTGCCACTCGGCCGAGTAGCCGGCGTTTGCCAGGCACGAGAGGATGATCGCGAAGTCGCGGCCGCGCTCCTTGGCCGGACTCTTGAGCAGACGGTCCACGTTCTCGAAGATGGCATACTTGGGGCGCTTGAGGTTGAGGAAGCGGTAGATGTCCCACCACAGGACGCCCTTCTTGCCCTCGATGCCGCGAGCGGCCGAGAGGGGCTTTGCCACGGAGTAGTCCTGGCAGGGGAAGCCGCCCACGACCATATCGACGTCGGGAATGTCCAGCTCGCCCGCCTCGTAGGCGTCGAGCACCTTGTTGATGTCCTCGTTCACCACGGAGCCCGCGCCAAAGCGCGCCTCGTAGCAGCGAGCGGCAAACTGCTTGCCTTCTGTTCCCGGCGGCTCCCACTGGTTGGCCCACACGGTTGCGAAGGGACCTGCCGCGGGTAGGTTGAGCTGGGGGTTCTTCTCGCTGTGGTAGCCCTCAAGGCCCAAGCGAAATCCACCCACGCCGGCAAAAAGCTCGGCGATCCTGATCTGGTTCATCAGCACGTTTCTCCTTAGCTGCTGTGCCTGAACTTGGTATGTGGTTTTGCGGGCCGACTCGCGACGCCGCACACAGCATCGTACCCGATTGCCCGGACAAGATCAACCGGTGGAGCGAGCGGCGCACTTCTCGGCTGCTAGGAAACGGGGCGTTCTCTGTGGGGCGAAGGGGTGAATCCAATGAAAAGAGCCGTTCTCTGCGCAGAGAACGGCTCGGATTATGGATTTGCCACAGAGAACGGCCGGTTTTACAGGACGGGGCCCGCTGGCCTACAGAGAACGGCGGGTTTTGCAGAACGGGCACGCCGCCCCGCCCTCGCAACCCGCTAGATCCGCTCGGCCAGGTCGCGGACGAGGGCCTCGGTCTTCTCCCAACCAAGGCACGCGTCGGTGATCGACTTGCCGTAGACGCCGCCGTCCACCGGCTGGTTGCCGTCCTCGAGGTAGCTCTCGACCATGAAGCCCTTGACCATGCGGCGCACGAGGTCGTTGCGCGAGCAGCTCTCGAGCACCTCTCGGCAGATGCGCGGCTGCTCGAGCGGGCGCTTGCCGGAGTTGTCGTGGTTGCAGTCGACGACCACGGAGGGATTCGCGAAGTCGGCGTCCAGGTAGCGGCCGGCCAGGCGCTCCAGGTGCTCGTAGTGGTAGTTGGGGTAGTTGCGGCCGTC
>CAVKOL010000126.1:0-7290 GCA_963658035.1 Bacteroidaceae bacterium | reverse complement strand
CGATGAGGCGCTGGACGCTGAACTTCTCCATGTACTCGGACATGTCGATGCGCACCAGCGAGCGCTCGTCGTCAAACAGGCACTCTGCCAGGGCTTTTGCCAGCTCGGTCTTGCCCACGCCGGTGGGGCCCAGGAAGAAGAAGCTGCCAATGGGGCGATCGGGGTCAGACAAGCCGGCGCGGCTGCGGCGCACGGCGGCGGCCACGGCCGAGACGGCCTCGTCCTGGCCAATGACGCGCTCGTGCAGCTGGCCCTCGAGGTTCTTGAGCTTGTCCATCTCGCCCTGCATCATTTTGGACACGGGCACGCCCGTCCAAGACGAGACGACCTCGGCGATCTCGTCGGTGGTGACTTCCTCTTTGAGAAGGCCGCCGTCGTCTTGCTTGGCGGTCAAGGCTGCCTCGGCCTCGTCGTACTGGCGCTGCAAGCTGGGGATCGTTGAGTAGCGCAGCTCGGACGCGCGGGCAAGGTCGCCCTCACGGGTCACGCGCTCCATCTCGGTCTTGGCGTCCTCGATCTGGGACTTGAGGTCCTGGACGCGGTCGATTGCCCCCTTCTCATTTTCCCAGTTGGCCTTCATGGCGTCGAGCTTCTCGCGCGTGGTGGCGATCTCTTGGCGCAGGGTCTCCAGGCGCTCCTTGGAAGCATCGTCCTCTTCCTTCATGAGGGCCTGCTCCTCGATCTGCATCTGGGTGAGCTGGCGGTCAACGGCGTCGATCTCTACCGGCATCGAGTCAAGCTCCATGCGCAGGCGGCTGGCGGCCTCGTCCACCAGGTCGATGGCCTTATCGGGCAAGAAGCGGTCGCTGATGTAGCGGTTAGAGAGGTCCGCGGCGCTTACCAGGGCCGAGTCGGTGATGCGCACGCGGTGGTGCTGCTCATAGCGGTCCTTGAGGCCACGCAGGATAGAGATCGTGTCCTCAACCGTGGGCTCCGAGACCATGACGGTCTGGAAACGACGGGCCAGGGCCTGGTCCTTCTCGATGTATTTGCGGTACTCGTCCAGGGTCGTGGCGCCAATGGCGTGCAGCTCACCGCGGGCAAGGGCCGGCTTTAGGATGTTGCCGGCGTCCATGGAGCCCTCGGTCGCGCCCGCGCCCACAATGGTGTGCAGCTCGTCGATGAACAAGATGATGCGGCCGTTGGATTTGCTCACTTCTTTAAGGACGGCCTTTAGGCGCTCCTCGAACTCGCCGCGGTACTTGGCGCCCGCCACCAGGGCAGACATGTCAAGCTCCACCAGCTCTTTGTCGCGCAGGGTCGAAGGCACGTCTCCGTTGACGATGCGCTGGGCCAGGCCCTCGACGATGGCGGTCTTGCCCACGCCCGGCTCGCCAATGAGGACGGGGTTGTTCTTGGTGCGGCGGCTTAGGACCTGGATGGTGCGGCGGATCTCCTCCACACGGCCGATGACCGGGTCGAGCTTGCCCTGGCGGGCCATGTCGGTCACGTTGCGGCCGTACTTGGACAGGGCCTCGAACTCGGTCTTGGAGTCCTTGCTGGTCACGCGCTCGTCTCCGCGCAGGTTCTCGTAGACCTCCTGGACGCGCTTGGCCGTGACGCCGGCGGACTTCAAGATGCTGCCGGCATCGGACTTATCGTCTGCCAGGGCGCACAGCAGGTGCTCGCTGGTCACGTAGGCGTCGTCGAGCTTGGCGGCGATCTTCTCGGCTGCATTGGCAACGCGGGTAAGGTCGTTGCCAAAGCCCATCTGGCCGTTGTCGCCGCTCACCTTGGGGGCGCGGGCGATTGCCTGGTCTACCTGGGCCTCAATGGACTTTGGGTCGGCGCCAATGCGCTCGATGATCGAGTCCAGGTTGCGTTCTTGGGAGCTGAGAAGAGCCTTGAGCAAGTGCAACGGCTCGACCTGCGAGGCCGAGGCGTCACCCGCAATCCCGATGGCGCCCTGCAGCGCCTCTTGAGCCGTGACGGCCCACTTTTCTAGCCTCATGTAAATCACCCTTTCTTGCCGCGCGGCACGGCCGGCGGCGAATCTGTTTATCGTTGTTGAGTGTTCCCCATGAGGGCCGTTGATATACATAATCTAAGTGCGTACATATAAGATTTGTACGCGGGCGAGGGGCTGCGACTACAGGTAAACGCAATTCGAGCCCCAGAATCGCCTTTGATCCTGGGGCTCGAATCGATATCGCGCACTAATCCGCCGAGAAACCCGCGCAGGGCCGCTACTCGGCCGAATCGCTGCCGTTGCCCAGCAGCTTGCGCATGATCTGCTCGGGGTTCGTGCCGTCGTAGCGCGCCAGCGACGTGATGCGCTCCTGCACTCGGTACTCGCGCAGCTCTTCCTCCATGGCGCGGACCTTCTCGCGCAGCTCCTCGCACTCGGCCTCAAGCTGGTCGGCGCGCTCGCGCATGTCGATGATGCGCACGACGCCTGCCAGGTTGATGCCCTCGTCGGTCAACTTCGAGATCAGCTCGAGCCGCTCGATGTCGGCCTGCGAGTACAGGCGCGTGTTTCCCCTGGAACGACCGGGGGTGACAAGGCCCTTTTGCTCGTAAACGCGCAGGGTCTGCGGGTGCATGCCGGTGAGCTCGGCCGCCACGCTGATCATGTACAGGGGCTTGTTCCTGCTCTCACGGTCGCTACGCGCCATTGCGATCAGCGTCCTTTCTCACCGCGTCCTTGAAGGCGTCGCGGTAGCTGCGTTCGTCGGCGGCGAGAAGACCCTCAAGGGCGTCGCGCTCCTTCTTGGACAGCATCGTGGGAACCTTGACCTGCACCGTCACGTACACCGAGCCGTTCTTGCCCTTGTGCTTGATGTCCGGGGCGCCCTTGTCGGGGATGCGGAACGTGCGGCCACCCTGCGTACCTGCGGGGATATTGAGAAGCGCGGCCTTACCGTATGGCATGGGGACCTCGATCTTGCAGCCCAGCGCGGCCTCGTACATGCTGATGGGGTACTCCATGCGAATGTCGGCCCCGTCGCGCTTGAACAGCGGGTGCTCGGCCACGTTAAGCGTGATGACCAGGTCGCCCTTCTCGCCACCGGCCATGCCGTCCTCGCCATAGCCGTGGACGCGCAGCTTGCCACCGTCGTAGGCGCCCGAAGGAATGCGCACCGTGATGGTCTGCGACTGCCCCGTTGACGGCGAGGAGAACGACACCTTGCGGCTGCCGCCGTAGAGGGCTTCCTCGGCCGTGACGTCGATCGACATGGTAAGGTCGCGGCCCTTGGTGGGACGGCGGGTGCGGCCGCGCGCACCACCGGCGCCACCTGCGGCGCCGCCAAAGATGGAGCTAAAGTCAAAGCCGCCAAAGCCGCCGTCGGCGAAGTTGCTAAAGAAGTCGCTGTCCACGTTGGTGGTGTAGCTGTAGCCGCCGCGGTTGCCGCCAAAGCCGGCCCCGCCCACGCCGCCAAACATCAGCAGCTGGTCGTATTCCTTGCGCTTCTTAGGGTCAGACAGCGTGGTATAGGCCTCGCTGATCTCGGCGAATTTCTTCTCGTCGCCACCGCGGTCGGGGTGGTTCTTGGCCGCAAGCTTCCTAAACGCCTTCTTGATCTCGTCGTCTGTGGCGTCGCGCTTCACGCCAAGGACGTCGTAGTAGTTTTGATTGCCTGCCATGTTGGCACGACCCCCTCTCAAAAGTCGCGCCCAGACAATAGAGCCTGGGCGCCGAGCCTGTGATTACTTTTATGCATCCTCAGCTGGGCTGTCCTGGTCAGACGCCTCGCCATCGACGGGCGCTTCATCGGCCGGGCGCTTGGGCCCGCCAAAGGTCACGGTGACCATTGCGGTGCGGATCACCTTGTCGCCCATGCGGTAGCCCTTTTGGTAGACCTGGGCCACGGTCTCGTCGTAGGCCTCCTTGTCCTCGACGCGACCAACGGCCTGGTGGGACAGGGGCTCAAACGGCTGACCAGCCGGGTCGATCACCGAGACGCCCTCGGCCGCAAGCACGCCGACCATCTTTGCGTGGACGGCCGAGACGCCGTCGACGAAGGTCTGCATCTGCTCGTTGCCCTCGGTCTTCTCGGCGTGCTCAAGGGCGCGCTCCATGTCGTCAATGACGGGGAGAAGGTCGCAGACCAGCTTCTCGGCGGCGCGCTCCTTCTCGACCAGACGCTCGGCAGCGGTGCGGCGGCGGTAGTTGTCCCAATCCGCCTGCAGGCGCATGTAACGCTCGTTGGCGTCGGCGGCCTTCTTCTTTGCGTCCTCGATCTCGTCGGCCACGCCCGCGAGCTTCTTGGCAAGCTCGTCGCGCTCCTCGCGGATCTTGCTGGCGTCTGCGGCCAGCTCCTTCTCGGCGGCTTCCTCGCCGGCGCGAATGGCGGCCTCGACGCGGGCCTGCTCGTCGTCCAGCTCGACCTCGGTCTCGACGGCCGCGTCCTCGTTAACCTCTACCTCGGGCTCAGCCTGGGCAGCCTCGTCTTTTGTCTCTTCACCTTCGATGGGCACCTTCACGTCACCCTCCTCATCGTTTATCTAAGGAGGCGCCCTTCTCGAGCGCCTCCAAACAGTTAATCTAGCTGCGCAAACACTCCGTGCAGAGGCTTACTTGTCGTCGTCGACGACCTCGTAGTCGGCGTCAACCACGTCGTCGCCTGCGGCGGAGCCAGCGTCGGCACCGGTAGCGGTCTGCTCCTCGGTGTTGGAGTAGACGATCTGGGCCAGCTTCTGGGAAGCGGCGGTCAGCTTCTCGCCGGCGGCCTTGATGGCGTCGATATCGGTGCCCTCAAGAGCCTTCTTGGCCTCGGCGATAGCAGCCTCGACCTCGGACTTCTGGTCGGCGGGAACCTTGTCGCCCAGGTCGGCCAGGGTCTGCTCGGCGCCGTAGCAAAGCGAGTCGGTCTGGTTGCGGATCTCGATCTCGTCCTTGCGCTTCTTGTCCTCCTCGGCGTGGGACTCGGCGTCCTTGACCATGCGATCGACCTCGTCGTCAGAAAGCGCGGTGGAGCCAGAGATGGTGATCTGCTGAGACTTGCCGGTGGCCTTGTCCTTAGCGGTGACCTTCACGATGCCGTTGGCATCGATGTCGAAGGTGACCTCGATCTGCGGGATGCCGCGGCGAGCAGCCGGAATGCCCGAGAGGTTGAACTTGCCCAGGGACTTGTTGTCGGCGGCCATCTCGCGCTCGCCCTGCAGGACGTTGATCTCAACGGAGGTCTGGTTGTCTGCGGCGGTGGAGTAAACCTCGGTCTTGGAGGTGGGGATGGTGGTGTTGCGGTCGATCATCTTGGTCATGACGCCGCCCATGGTCTCGACGCCCAGCGAAAGCGGGGTGACGTCAAGCAGCAGGATGCCCGAGACGTCGCCGGTAAGGACGCCGCCCTGGACAGCCGCGCCGTCGGCAACGACCTCGTCGGGGTTGACGGACATGTTGGGCTGCTTGCCGGTCATGGACTTCACGAGGTCCTGGACGGCGGGCATACGGCTGGAGCCGCCAACGAGGATGACCTCATCGACCTGGGAGATCTGGAGGTTGGCGTCCTGGAGGGCCTTGGTGACCGGGCCCTTGCAGCGGTCGAGAAGGTCGCGGGTGATCTTCTCGAACTCGGCGCGGGTCAGGGTGTAGTCAAGGTGCTTGGGGCCAGAGGCATCAGCGGTGATGAAGGGCAGGTTGATCTGGGTCTGCTGGGCGCTGGAGAGCTGCTTCTTGGCGTTCTCGGCGGCCTCCTTCAGGCGCTGCAGGGCCATGGGGTCCTTACGCAGGTCGATGCCGTTGTCCTGCTGGAACTTGTCGGCCATCCAATCGATGACGCGCTGATCCCAGTCGTCGCCGCCCAGGTGGTTGTCGCCGTTGGTGGCGAGAACCTCAACCACGCCGTCGGCAAGGTCGAGCAAAGACACGTCGAAGGTGCCGCCGCCCAGGTCGAAGACCAGGACCTTCTGGTCCTTGTCCTGCTTGTCGAGGCCGTAGGCCAGAGCGGCCGCGGTGGGCTCGTTGACGATACGCTGGACGTTGAGGCCGGCGATCTTGCCGGCGTCCTTGGTGGCCTGACGCTGGGCGTCGTTGAAGTAGGCCGGCACGGTGATGACGGCGTCGGTGACGGGCTCGCCCAGGTACTTCTCGGCGTCGGCCTTCATCTTGGCGAGCGTCATGGCGCTGACCTGCTCGGCGGTGTAGTCCTGGCCGTCGATGGAGACGACGGCGCGACCGCCCTGGCCCTCCTTGACCTCATAGGGCACGGTCTTGAGCTCAGAGGTGCACTCGGAGTACTTGCGGCCCATGAAGCGCTTGATGGAGAACACGGTGTTCTTGGGGTTGGTGACGGCCTGGTTCTTAGCGGCCTTGCCCACCACGCGGTCGCCGTCGGCACGGAAGCCCACGACGGACGGGGTGGTGCGGTCGCCCTCGGCGTTCACGATGATGGTGGGGCTGCCGCCCTCGAGAACGGCCATGGCGGAGTTGGTGGTACCAAGGTCGATGCCCAGAATCTTGCTCATAAGAGATCCCTTCTTCTTTCGCATAACAGGCGCCGGCGCAAGGGAGCACCGGCGCGCGGTTTTTCGATCAGCTCTACTATATCCCCTTAACGCCGCGGATATACAAAATCTAAGTCATTCCATATAAGATTTTTTATTCTGCCGAGTGCAGGTTATCTAACTGCAGCGTTGCGCTCCCCCATCGCGCTGCCGTGTGGCATGCGGATAGCGGACCAAGAGGGGCTGAGCCGGGGCTGGCAGCGCGCCGCACCTGGGGCTGCGGCGCCCGCCCGTCCCCGCTGCAGAGTCATCCGTGGTTAACATTTCCGCAGGTAGTAAGCCTCAGTTGACTCGGCGAACGGTATGAAGATACGGGTCGCGGGGTATTGCAAAGGGGCTTGAGCGTGATATGTTAGGCAGCGATACGTTCCGGTGCGCATCGCCTGTCGCGCCGGGCATTACAAGAGAGGAAACTACCATGGCTCATCCCGTAATCGATGCCGACGAGTGCATCGCCTGTGGCGTCTGCGTCGACACCTGCCCCTGCGGCGTTCTGGAGCTCCAGGACGTTGCCACCGTCGTCGACGAGGATTCCTGCGCTGCCTGCGGTGCTTGCCAGGAGGCCTGCCCCGCCGGTGCCATCACCGAGATCGTCGACGAGTAGCAGCAGCGCCTAAGCGCACCTGCCACAGTACGAGCAAATCCGCCTCGCGCCTCACGGCACGGGGCGGATTTTTGTTTTCGCGAGTTCTTCGCGACTCCATGCGGGCAACGAAACCGCCTCGCCGGGCGCCCCCAACCGGCAATGTGTTGATAAGTTGCATCTAATCCCGCGACCCCGATTCCGCAGGATGATTAATCAAGCCGTCTACCTGCGGTTTTATTGGTCACAGATGCATGTAT
>CAVKOL010000125.1:0-7322 GCA_963658035.1 Bacteroidaceae bacterium | reverse complement strand
CCGCAATTTCTTCATAGCTCAAACGCGACCTGCGGTTTTTCACACACCGAGAAAATACGTGCGATCACGAGCGTCACTCTTCGCGGGGCATCGGTTCGTCTTCGTTACCGCGCCGCTCCTGCGCGCGATTTGGGGGTTGTCAGTACTTTGCCGAGAAAACTGCGCGCGAATCGGGGGTCGTCAGTACTCCCATCGCGGTCCGAGCGAGGTCTTCCCCGCAAAACCGCAGGTACGCGATCCGCTGAGAAGTGCGCCGGGGCCGCAACGGGCTTATCGGCCCACGCAAACTACTGACAACCGCCAAATCGCGCGCAGTTTTTGCCGAGAAACACTGACAACCCCCGATTCCCGCGCAACGGCACCAGCGCAGGCGCACCCGCGCCGCGGCGCGCCCCGCCCCAGCAGCTGAAAGAACCCTGCAGATGTGATAGAGTTAGCACTGGTTAACTTTAGCGAGAAGGGAGCAGCAATGCGAAGCAACAATCCTTACCTTGTGGTCAACGACCTCTCCAAACACTACGGCGACGGCCAGGCGCGCGTGCAGGTGCTCCAGGGCATCACCACCACCGTCAACAAAGGCGAGGTCTGCGTCATGCTGGGCCCCTCGGGCTCGGGCAAGTCGACCTTCCTCAATTTGATCGGCGGCCTTGAGGCGGCAGACGGCGGCTCCATCCAGGTGGGCGACGCCACCCTCACCGCGCTTAACAGCCGCGACCTGGGCGAGTACCGCCGCCGCGAGCTGGGCTTCGTCTTCCAGTTCTACAATCTGGTCCCCGACCTCACCATTGCCGAGAACATCGAGGTCACCGCGCACCTCTCCCCCAACCCCCTGCCCCTGGCCGACCTCTTGAACTCCCTGGGCCTCTACGAGCACCGCAACAAGTTCCCGCGCCAGGTCTCGGGCGGCCAGCAGCAGCGCTGCGCCATCGGCCGCGCCCTGGTCAAGAACCCCGGCCTCATCTTGTGCGACGAGCCCACGGGTGCTTTGGACTACAAGACCTCCAAGGAGGTCCTGGCCCTGATGGAGCGCGTGAACCGCGAGTACGGCTGCACCCTGGTGATCGTCACGCACAACGCCGCCATCGCCAACATGGCCGACCGCGTCCTGCGCTTGAAAGACGGCAGCCTGGTCGAGGACCGTGTGAACGAGGCGCCGCAGCCTGCCGCCGAGCTTGATTGGTAGGTGCGCCATGACACCGCTGGTCAAAAGGCTCCCCCGCGAGCTTAAGCACAACCTGGGCAAGTACCTAGGCATCTTCTTGTTGATGTTTGCCGCCGTGGCCGTGACCTCGGGTTTCTTGCTGGCGGCGCACTCGATTACCGTCATCATGGGCAGTATGCGCGAGACCTACGCCATCGAGGACGGCCGCTTTACCACGGCCTTCAAGGCAACCGACGAGCAGCTGGACGCCGCCGCAGACGCCGCGGCCGACACCAGCAAGATGACCATCTACGAGAACTTCTCGATCGACGCCGCCTTCACCTGCAAGGGCGACGCCGCCGACGCCACCAAGCGCACCGTGCGCACCTACGCCCACCGCACCCAGGTTGACCTGGCCGCCTATGCCGAGGGCACCCAACCCGCCACGGCCAATGAGGTGGCCATCGACCGCGTCTTTGCCGCCAACAACGGCGTGGCCGTGGGCGACACGATCTGCCTCGAGGGCCGCGACTACACCGTGTGCGGCATCCTGACCCTGCCCGACTACACGGCTCTCTTCCCAAACAACTCCGACTTCACGGTGAACACCTTGACCTTTGGCGTCGCCGAGATGACCCAGGCCGGCTTCGACGCCCTGCAAGACGCGGGCGGCGCCGTGACCTACAACTACTCCTTTAGCTTTGCGGACCGCGACCTCACCACCGCCCAGCGCACCCAGGCCGACAAAGACATCGCCAAGGCTTTGTCCGAGAAGGGCGCCAACGTCACCGAGCTTCTCGACTACGAGAGCAACCAGGGCATCTCATACGCGACCAACGACGTCGACGGCGACTCGGCCATGTGGGAGGTCCTTCTCGACATCATCGTGTTAATCATGGCGTTCATCTTTGTGGTCCTGATCGCCGGCACCATCGAGGAGGAAAGCGCGATCATCGGCACCCTGCTGGCCAGCGGCTACCGTCGCCGCGAGCTGGTGCTGCACTACCTGGCGCTTCCCACCTTGATCGGTCTTGTCGCCGCGGCGGGCGGCACGGCCTGCGGCATCGTCTTCTTCACGCAGCCCATGCGCGACCTCTACTACGGCAGCTACAGCCTGCCGCCCTTCTACGTGAGCTGGGACTGGGGCGTCTTTGCCCAGACCACCGTCATCCCCTTTGCCGTGCTGGTGGCCACGACCCTGCTGGGACTTTTGCGCAAGATCGGCAAGAGCCCGCTGCAGTTTTTGCGCCACGAGGCCAGCGGCAAGAAGGGCACCAAGCGCGGCGTCACCCTGCCCCAGGGCCTGGGCTTTGTCGCGCGCTTTCGCCTGCGCGTCTTCCTGCGCAACCTGGGCAACTTCGCGACGCTTTTTGTGGGCATCGCCTTTGCCTCGCTGCTGCTCCTGTTTGGCCTGGGCATCCTGCCCACCATGGTGAACTACGGAGAACAGCTGGGCTCGAGCCTTCCCGCCAACCACCTCTATACCTTGAAGGCCCCGCTTGAGCTCGAGGGCACCGACGTCCAACGCGACGGCTGGTCCGCCATCGCCCGCCTGCGCGAGGTCGACACCGATGACCTTGACCCGGCAGACGCCCTTGACCTGGCCATGAAGGTGGCCGCCCTGGACGTCGACCTCGACAACGAGGACATCCACCCCGTCAACACCACAGACAACGGCGCCGAGAAGATCGCCCAGGCCGAGAAGTTTGCCGTCTATACCCTGGAATACGACCGCGGCGAGGGCAACGGCAGCGAGACCCTTACCGTCTACGGCGTGGACCCCAGCTCGCGCTACTGGAAAGACCTGGGCGCAGGCGACGGCCGCGTGGTCGTGGGCGCGGGCCTGGCCGACAAGTACGGCTTTGCCAAGGGTGCCAAAATCGACCTCTACGACAAGTACAACAACAAGACCTACACCGTGACCTACGAGGGCACGGGCGCCACCTGGGGCACCGAGACCAACGTCAACGTCTACCTGGCCCTCGACGACTTCAACAAGATGTTTGGCAACGACGCCGACTACTTCAACGGCTACGTCTCTGACGAGGCCTTAGACCTCGACGCCAACTACCTCGCCGGCGAGACGACCCCCAGCGACATGAAGGCCATCGGCGACCAGTTTGTCAACATGATGGAGGGCCTCGTGGGCATGATGGTGGGCATGTCGGTCTTTATCTACCTCATCTTCATGTATCTGTTGACCAAGGCCATCATCGACCGCTCGGCCCGCTCGATCAGCTACATGAAGGTCTTTGGCTACCGCGACCGTGAGATCTCGGCCCTCTACATCCGCTCGATGACGATCTGCGTGGTCATCTCGCTGGTGGCGTGCATGCCGCTGATCATTGGCAGCTTAGGCGCCATCTTCAAAGCGATGCTCACCAGCTACAGCGGCAACATCAAGATCTTTGTCCCCAACGAATGCCTGGTAGAGTCGCTGCTGTGCGGCATTGGCACCTACGCGGTGGTGGCGCTGATCCACACGCGCACCATCAAGCGCGTCTCGCTTGCCGAGGCCTTGAAGGTCCAGGAGTAACGCAGGCGGCGAGAAGGGCGGCGAGAAACCCGCCCTCGTCGCACGGCACAACAAAGGGGAGGCCCGACGCAACCGCAGGGCCTCCCCTTTTTCGTTGAACTTCTCGGCAACCGCGAACTTCTCGCCGC
The DNA here is from genome assembly GCA_963658035.1 of Bacteroidaceae bacterium. Lineage (GTDB taxonomy): Bacteria > Actinomycetota > Coriobacteriia > Coriobacteriales > Atopobiaceae > Paratractidigestivibacter. The sequence goes on along the minus strand of CAVKOL010000125.1, from coordinate 3,517 downwards.
CCGCTACTCAGAAAGCGCGGCGACCGTCTTCTTGTACTCGGCGGCCGTCTGCTCAAACAGCGGCTCGGCGCCGTCGAAGGTCCCGGCGCGCAGCACCTCGGTCAAGGCCGAGGACGGCTCGTACAGATTGGTGAACCCCAGGTTAGAGCACACGCCCTTCAGGGTGTGGGCGGCCATGAACGCGGCCTTGACGTCGCCTGCCGCCATGCCGGCCTCAAGCTGCGAGAAGCTCTGGTCATCCAGGAACTTCAGGGCAAAACGAGCCACCAAATCGTCGCTCACCAGGCGGCGCTTGGCGTCCGCGTAGTCGGCACCGATCTTGTCGTACGCGCTCTTGATATCAACCATCTGTGTTGCTCCAAAATCAAATCCGGCAGGGCATGCGGCGTGGCAGGCGGGCACCCGGGCATTCGCGCCCGCTCCCCCGCCGCGCAGGGCCACCTATTCTAGCGAAGAATCAAACTCGTCAAATCGTCTCTTTAACCAATGGGGGGGGGTGACTCGATTTCCTCCACGGCGCTGATCTTGTCCTGCACGTCCAGCAGGCACTCGAGCAAAAGCGGGTTGAACTGGCCGCACTCGCCGTTCAAGATCATGCGAATGGTCTCGTCGTGCGGGATGGCCTTCTTGTACACGCGCTCGCTGGTAAGCGCGTCGTAGACGTCGACCAGCGACACCACCTGCGCCGAAATGGGGATCTGGTCGCCCACCAGGCCGTCGGGGTAGCCCTTGCCGTCCCAGCGCTCGTGGTGCCAGCGGCAGATCTGCCCGGCGGTCTTCACCAGGTCGCTCGACTGGTACTGCTCCAGGCGCTCGAGCATCTGCGCACCGATGACCGTGTGGGTCTTCATGATCTCGTACTCCTCGGGCGTGAGGCGGCCCGGCTTGTTCAAGATGCTGTCGTCGATGGCCATTTTGCCAATGTCGTGCAGCGTGGAGGCCATGGCAATGGTCGCGCGCTGCTGGCTGGTGATGTCGTAGCGGTCGCTCTTTTGCGTCAGGCGCTCGAGCAAGATCTCGGTGAGGTTGCGAATGTGCAGGACGTGCTTGCCGCTCTCGCCGTTTCGAAGCTCCATGACGCCCGCCATGATGTCCACCAACATGCGGCTCTCGCGCTCGCGCTCGTAGAACTGCTGCGAGAGCATGTTGGTCAGGCGGCGCTGGTTGGCGTAGAGGCGCATGACGTTCTTCACGCGGTGGCGCACCACGCGCGCGTCGAAGGGCCGCGTGATGTAGTCGGACGCGCCCAGCTCGTAGGCGTTAAGCACGACCTCGTCGGAGTCCTCGGAAGAGATCATGATCACCGGGATGTCGTCGATCCAGCCCTCGCGCCTCATGCGCGAAAGCACGTCGAAGCCGTCCATCCCCGGCATCACGATGTCGAGAAGGACCATCGAGATGTTCACACGTTCGCTCTCCAGGACCCCAAGGCCCTGCTCGCCGCTTCCCGCCTCCAGGATGTCGTAGTCGTCCTTGAGCATCTCTTTTAGGATCTCGCGGTTCATCTCGGAGTCGTCGATGATGAGAAGGACGGGCTTGTGGTACTCGGGCGCATCCTTGAGGTCGCCCTCGGTCATCACGCAGGCGCGCTGCTGCTTGGCCTTGTACATGAGCTTGTCGGCCTGGCGCACCGCGTCCTCAATCGTGCGGCCCGCGGCCAGCACGCCGCCCATCGAGGCCGAAAGCGACACCTGCGGGTAGCCCGCCACGGCCGTCTCGGTCACGCGCTTGGCGATGAACTTGAGCTTGTTGGAAAAGTCCTCGGCCGCGATGCCGGGCAGGACCAGGACAAACTCGTCGCCGCCGTAGCGCACCAGCATGTCGGTGTCGCGCACGCACGAGCGCATGGTCTGGGCAGCGGCGCGAATGGCCAGGTCTCCCACGTGGTGGCCCAGCGTGTCGTTGATCAGCTTGAAGTCGTCCAGGTCGATGATGGCAACGCCCGCGGCCATGTACTGGTGGCGCAGGCTGTCCTCGTAGTAGCGGCGGTTGTAGACGCCGGTCAAGGCGTCGTGGTAGAGCAGCTGGTTGGTGCGTGACTCGCTGGAAAGCTCGAGCGGGCGGGCATAGAGCAAAACGTGGGGCACGCCGTCGACCTCGACGTAGCGGGCATAGGCGCGGTGGGTGTTGTCGCCCATGCGCAAAGAGCGCACCTGCGTGGCGCCCTTAGACGCAAAGACCTCCTGCGCCACCATGCGCATGCAGGGGCAGTCCTCGCCGCACAAAAGGCAGTTGCCCTCCTCGTGCAGGGCCTTCTCGTCCAAGAGCTTGACCACGGGGTAGGACTCGCGCAGGCGGGCCGCCTCGAAGTCGAACTCCTGCGAGGTCATCTGGACCTTCTCGTTAGCAGTGTTTTGATTACTGCTGTTCATAACCGGCAGCCCTTCTCCCTTGGACGAGATACGCGACGGTATTGACGAGCTTATCGGAGTCCAGCGGCTTTGTTAAGTGCTCGTCCATGCCGGCCTCACGGGCCTGGCGGCGGTCCTCGACAAAAGCGTTGGCGGTCATCGCGACGATCGGTACGTTGCGCGCATCGGCGCGCAGCAGAGACCTTATGGCACGGGTGGCGTCGTATCCGCCCATGACCGGCATCATGACGTCCATCAAGATGAGGTCGATCTGGCCCGGCGTAGACGCGGAGAAGATCTCGAGCGCCTCCTGGCCGTTGGTGGCCTGGATGACGGCGGCGCCCGCCTGGGTAAGCAGGAAGTTCTCGATCTCCATGTTGAGGTCGTTGTCCTCGGCCACCAGGATGGTGAGGCCGGCGATCGAGGCGCGCTCGCCCTTCTCGCCCAAGGCACGCGCCGGCACCAAGCCGGCATCGCAGACCTCAAACGGCAGGTCGACGGTAAAGCAGGTGCCCTCGCCCTGGACGCTGGTGAAGCCGATGGTGCCGCCCATGAGCTCGGTCAGCGACTTAGCGATGGGCATGCCCAGGCCGGTGCCGCTGCCGCGGTTGGCGCCCGAGGCGTCCTCCTGCGCAAAGGGCTCGTAGATGGTGGCCTGGAACTTCTCGCTCATGCCAATGCCGGTGTCCTGGCACACAAAGCGATACGTCGCCCTTTGGCCGTCGAAGCCCATCTCGGTGCAAGAGAGATAGACGCGGCCGTCGGGCTTGTTGTACTTCACCGCGTTGGACAAGATGTTCATGAGCAGGCGCTTGACGTGCAGAGAAGACCCCATGACGTCGGGGTGGGCCACGTTGATGAACTCGCACTCAAGGCGGATGTCCTTCTCGGCTGCCTGGCGCTCGACCACCTGGACAAGCTCGTCGAAGAGCTCCTCGAGGTTCATGGGCTCGCTGTCCATGACCACCTCGCCGCTCTCGAGCTTGCTCATATCCAGGACCTCGTTTACCAGGTCAAGCAGGATGCTCGAGGCGTTCCAGATCTTGCGGCGGCAGCAGGCCTGTTTGGCGGGGTCGTCGGCGCAGGCCTCGGCCACCTCGACCATGCCGCGGATGCCGTTGATGGGCGTGCGGATGTCGTGGCTCATGCGCTGGAGGAACTCGGTC
>CAVKOL010000124.1:0-7349 GCA_963658035.1 Bacteroidaceae bacterium | reverse complement strand
AACCCCCAACCCACGGTTTACAAAACCGTTGCTCTGCCATTGAGCCATACCGGCGAGGTTTGTTTACTATACCAGTTCTAATGAATTTGGCTAGCGGCCAAGCAGGCGCCACAATTTCTCTCGCTGGTCGGCGGGAAGGCGGTTTTCCAAGGTCATGCGCTGCGTCTGGCGGGTGGCGTTTTCTTGCGCGTACTCGACGGCCAGCTCCCCCACGTCGTGGACAAGCACGTCTGCCGAGACCTTTTGCACCGGCACTCCGCCCACGGTTGAGCGGATGGTGTTGTCGCTGGTGACCACGGTGACGGCGCGTGGGACCAGGCGCTGCTCGGTGACCAGGCGCTCGATCACGGTGTCTGCGGTCTCCCCCGTCGCAGAGAAGACCAGACGAACGCCGGCTTTCTTCAAGGCAGGACGATCGGGCGAGACGTTGCCCGCGGCGTCGAAGACCACGATGACCGGGTCGAAGCGGCCCTGGGCGTAGGCCGCGACGTCTGCGATGAGAAGCTCGCGGGACAGCTCAAAAGGATCGCTACCTGCACCTTTTTGAGCGCGGGACAGGTAGCGATCGGACTTGAACATGACGTTGTAGCCGTCCACCACAAGCATAGGGCGCTGGCTAGGCATCGGCCGGACCTCCCTGCATCTGGCGACGCAGCCACTCGTAGGCCATGACCGTGGTGGCCTGGGCGACGTTTAAGGACTCGACGCGGCCGCGCTGGGGCAGCTTGGCGGCAAAGTCGCACTTCTCCAGTACCAGGCGAGAAATGCCGTCGCCCTCGGAGCCCATGACCAGGGCAACGCGGCCGTCCATAGGGGCCTCCCACACGCTGTCGTGGGCGTGCTCGGTAGAGGCGCAGGCCCAAAAACCGGCCTGCTTGAGCTCGTCCAGGGCGCGGCCCAGGTTGGGGACCTGCGCGATGGGAATGTGCAGGACGGCGCCCGCGGAGGTCTTGTAGGCACCCACGCCCACGCTGGCGGCGCGGGCCTTTGCGATGACGACGCCGGCGGCGCCCACGACCTCGGCCGTGCGCACGATGGCGCCGAAGTTGCCCTCGTCGGTCACGTGGTCAAGCACGATGACCAGGGCGTTTCCATCCCCGGCGCGCTTGATGATGTCTGACAAAGACGAGTAGGAGAAGGGCTTGGTCTGGACAATGATGCCCTGGTGGGCGCCGTGGCTGGACAGGCCGTCCAGGCGGGCGCGGTTGACGCGCTCGATCTCGACGCCGTCTTGAGCCAGGGCCGCGACCAGGCGGTCGAGGTTGGCGTCCTTCTCGCCGGTGGGGTTGCAGACCATGGCGCTGACCAGGGGCATTCCGCTGGCAAGGGCCTCTTCGACGGCGCGGCGACCCTCGATGAGATCAGAGCGAGCCGGGCCCTGCTTGCGCGGCGGGCGGCCGGGCTGGGATGCGGTGGCGTATGCGGGCTTGCCGGCGCCGCGGCCGGCGGCGGGCTTGCTGCCGGGACGGCCGGCAGGCTTGCTGCCGCGCTGGTTACCTGCGGGTTTGCCGTTGTAGCGGCCGGCGGGGGCGCCGCCGCGACCGTACTGGCCGCCGCGGTTGTTGCCGGCGGGACCGCGCCCGGCGCCGGGGCCGGGCCTCGAGGAACTTCTCGCCATCTCTTACGCCTTCCTGCGAAGACGGGCGCCGGCGGCGGTGTCCTCGACCATGAGGCCCAGGTTGCCGATGCCGTCGCGGATCGCGTCGGCCACGCCCCAGTTTTTGGCGGCGCGGGCCTCTTGACGGGCGGCGAGAAGGGCGTCGGCGGCCTCGGAGGGCGAGGTGCCCTCGTAGCCGGCGTGCTGCGTGGCCAGGGCCACCAGCTCGGCGGGAAGGTCTTCGCCCTCGTCCTTTTGGCCCAGCTTGATGCCCATGACGCCCGCCAGCTCGCAGAGCATGTCGGCGGCGCGCAGGCACACGGCGGTCGAGGTGTCCTGGCCGGCTTGGGCCAGGTAGGTGTTGGCGGCGGTTACCAGCGCAAAGATCGCGGCCAGGCCGCCGGCGGTGTTGAAGTCGTCGTCCATCTGGGTGACAAAGTCCTCGCGGGCGGCGTCGATGGCGCGGCCCAAGGTGCGGTCGGCGTCGTTGAGCTCGCCGTCCTGCGGGGCCTGGTCGGCGGCCCAGCGCAGGTTCTTGACCACCGTTTGCAGGCGCTCGAGGGTGCCCACGTTGCCGTTAAGGCGCTCGAACGAGAAATCGAGCGGCGCGCGGTACTGGGTTTGCAGCATGAGCAGGCGCACGGCGTCGGCGGGGTACTTGTCCAGGACTTCCTTCAAGGTATAGAAGTTGCCCAGCGACTTGGACATCTTCTCGCCGTCGACGCGCAGCATGCCGGCGTGCATCCAGGTGTTGGCCAGGGCGCGGTCCCAGGCGCACATGGCCTGCGCGGTCTCGTTCTCGTGGTGCGGGAAGATAAGGTCGGCGCCGCCGCCGTGGATGTCGATGGGGGTGCCCAGGTAGCGGTGGATCATCGCGCAGCACTCGGTGTGCCAGCCGGGGCGTCCTTCTCCCCAAGGAGAGGGCCAGCTGGGCTCGCCGGGCTTGGCGGCCTTCCACAGGGCAAAGTCAAAGGGGTCGCGCTTCTCGTCGTTGACCTCAACGCGCTCGCCGGCGCGCAGCTGGTCAAGGTCGCGGCCAGACAAGATGCCGTAGTTGTGATCGGAGCGCACGGAGAAGTACACGTCGCCCGAGGGCACGGGGTAGGCGAAGCCCTTCTCGATAAGGAGTTGGATCATCTCTTGCATGGCCTCGATCTCGCGCGTGGCGCGGGGGCGAATATCGGGGTCGAGAATGCCAAAGCGGTGCATCTGCTCGATGAAGGCGTTAGAGAACTCCTCGGCCACAGCGGCGGCCGTGGTGCCCTGCTCGTTGGCGCGGTTGATGATCTTGTCGTCCACGTCGGTGAGGTTTTGGGCAAAGGTGACCTGGTAGCCCTTGTACATGAGGTAGCGGCGGATCACATCGAAGGAGAGGAACGTGCGAGCGTTGCCGATGTGGATCTGGTCATAGACGGTGGGGCCGCACACGTACATACGGATCTTGCCCTCTTCGATGGGCTTGAGCTCCTCTTTTTTGTGGGTCTGGCTGTTGTAGACGAGCATGTCGCTCTCCTTATTCCCTTGGCTTTCTCGCGAGTTTTCGCGCGAAAGAGTCTATACGTTTTTCTCCAGCAGGGCCACGGCCCATGCGGCGATACCTTCTCTGCGGCCAACAAAGCCCAGGTGCTCGGTGGTGGTGGCCTTAAGGCCCACCTGGTCCACATCGATGCCCATGGCATCTGCCATGTTTTGGCGCATGGCGTCGCGGTAAGGGGCGAGCTTGGGGGCTTGGGCCGCGATGGTACAGTCGAAGTCGAGAAGCTCGTAGCCCGTCTGGCGGGCAAGGGCGGCCACGTGGCGAAGGAGCTCGATGGAGTTCGCGCCCTCGTAGGCCGGGTCGGTGTCTGGGAAAAGCTTGCCGATGTCGCCCGCGCGCATGGCGCCCAGGATGGAGTCCATGAGGGCGTGCGTCACGACGTCGGCGTCGGAGTGGCCGAGAAGACCCACGTTAGAGGGTATGTCGACGCCGCCCAGGATGAGCTTTCTGCCCTCCTGCATCTGGTGGACGTCATAGCCGTGGCCGATTCTTAAGGTGCCCAATCAGTTGTCCCCCTCAAACGTTCTGCCGCAGCCCTCTTCAATAAGGCGCTGCTCAAGCGTGGCCTGGGCAACCGCCAGGTCTTCTGGGATCGTGACCTTGAGGTTGTCGCGCGAGCACTCGACGCAGCGCACGCGGCCGCCGTGGCGCTCGACCAGCGAGGCGTCGTCGGTGCCGGCGAAGCTGTCCCACACGGCCGCCTTGTGGGCCGCGTGCACGTCGCGCAGCCTAAAGACCTGCGGCGTTTGGGCGGCCCAGTAGATGGTGCGGTCGGGGGTGGCCACGATGTCGGTGCCCTCGACCAGCTTGAGGGTGTCGATGCAGCGAGAAGCGCAAATGGCGCCCGCGAGCTCGGGGTTTTGGCGCACGCAGGCGCAGGCGCGCTCGATCATCTCGACCTCGACCAGGGGCCGGGCGGCGTCGTGGATGGCAACAAGCGGCAGGTCGCGCGGCACGCGCGAGAGGCCCGAGAGCGACGAGGCCTGGCGGGTGTCGCCGGCGGGCGCCAGCTCGACCGGGCAGCGCAGGGTGAGGCGAGACAAGACGTCTTCCTGCACGTTCGCTACCTTGTCGGGCGCGCAGACGATGATGATGCGCTCGATCGAGGGCGCGCGGTCGAAGGCCATGACCGACCAGCACAGCAAAGGCAGGCCGCAGAGGTCCACGAACTGTTTGCCGCGCGGGTCGCCAAAGCGCTCGCCAGAGCCGCCGGCGACGATGACCGCCGCGGTATCGGGGACGTTGGGCAGGCCCGCGATGTCTGTGGCCTGCTCCTGAGCGCACACGCAGGCGCCGCCAAACGGGGTACTTGAGCTGGTACTCATTCGCTCTTCCCCCACATACGGTGCAGCGAGTTGGCAAGCACGCCGGGGTTCTTGACGCCGATCTCGCCCAGGCGCGACGGGTCGTCGTCGACGGCCTCAAGCACGTCTTGCAGCGAGCCGTACTCGTCGACAATCTTGTCGGCCATGCCCTCGCGCACGACCGAGACGCGCGACAGGGTGCGCAGACCCAGCGGGGTCATGATGCTGTCCTCGCCGCGCTCGTCGTTGTAGCCAAGGAGCTTGGCGATGTACTTGGCGCTTCTCAGTTTGGTGTTATCGGTGTCGTGCAGCTTCTTGCGGATCTGCGCAGCGGCCTCTTCGGACGAGTCGCTGGCGTAGTCGCGGATCATCAGGGTGTAGGTGTCGTCCATGCCGCCCAGGAACTCCTCGCGCTGCATGGTGGTCGTGCGCCCTTCTCGGCCCAGCTGAATGATGCAGTCGTCCAACTGCTCGCCGGCGGTGAGAAGGACCTCGAAGAGATAGAAGATGTTGGTGATGTCGCCCAGCGTGACGTAGTTGTCCAGCTCGAGGCTGGTGAGGCGAAGCAGGCCGCGGTCGATCTGCGAGCGCGTGCTTTGCATGGCCGTGGTGAGCTGGTTGACCGAGACCATGAGGTCCGAGACGTTCTTGAGCTCCATGCCCTGGCCGCCCACGTAGACGTTGATGACCGAGCGGCGCTCGGAGACCGAGACGACCATGGCCTTAGTGAGAAGGCTCATGCGGGCGGCGGTGCGGTGGCGCGTGCCCGTCTCGGTGGTGGGAAGCGACGGGTCGGGGTTCAAGTGGTAGTTGGCGCGTAAGATCTTGGTGAGGTCTTTGTCGAGAATTACGGCGCCATCCATCTTGCACAGCTCAAACAGACGGTTTGCCGTGAAGGAAACGTCCAGCTTAAAGCCGTCGTCGCCGGCGGCCAGGACATTCTCGGTATCGCCAATGCAGATAAGCGCGCCCATGTGGCCGGCGATGATCATGTCGAGGGCGTGGCGCAGGGCGGTCCCCGGCGCCGTCTTCTTGATGGCGTCCTCAAGGGTTATCTCGTGATCGGTGGCAAGCACCTCAAACTGTCCCGTGTCCATGGCGGGTCCCTCCGTCTGGTTGCTGATGTTGATGCGGCCCGGCGCGCGGGTGCGCGGCCAAGCCGCATCGTGTCAGCCTGCTTTGTCTTGAGTATATGCCTTAGGCTCGAGGTCTTATCGGCTGAGTCTTAACTCTGGTCTGCTGGCCTGTTTGCCCGATGCCTTGCTGCCCTGCTCGCCTGCTGTCCTTCTCCCCTACTCGGCTACTGTCCTGCTCGCCTACTCGCCGGCCGAGGCAAGGCCGCTGCCGGCAGTCGAGGCGCCGGAGCCGCGACGCGGGGCGCCGCCCATGAGGCCTGCCTGCGAGAGATGCTCGCGCTTGCGGGGCGCCGGGATCTGGCCCGCCGTCTTGGTGAAGGTGAGCTTGCCGTCCTGGGCGTCGACCAGCACGATGTCGCCGGCCTTCCAGCCGCCCTGCAGAAGTTCCTCGGAAAGCGGATCCTCGATGAGGGTCTGGATGGCACGGCGCAGGGGGCGCGCGCCGTAGACCGGGTCGGCGCCCTCTTTGGCCACGAGGTCGCGGGCGGCGTCGGTGAGCTCGATGGACATGCCCTGGGCAACCATGCGGTCGCGCAGCTCTGCCACCATGAGTTCGACGATGCCGCGGAGTTGCTCGTTGGACAGCGACTTGAAGACCACGATCTCGTCGACGCGGTTTAGGAACTCGGGGCGGAAGAGCTTCTTGAGCTCGCCCATGACGCGGCTGGTGATTTCCTTGTCGGAAAGGCCGGCGTTGCCCGCGGCCGAGAAGCCCATCGTGGAGGTGTGGGCGATCTCGCGCGCGCCGATGTTGGAGGTCATGATGATGACCGTGTTGGAGAAGTCGACGTGGCGGCCCTGGCCGTCGGTCAAGCGGCCCTCGTCCAGGATCTGGAGAAGGACGTTGAAGACGTCGGGGTGGGCCTTTTCGATCTCGTCGAAGAGGATGACCGAGTAGGGCCTGCGGCGCACGGCCTTGGTGAGCTCGCCGCCCTCGTCGTAGCCCACGTATCCCGGAGGGGCGCCCACGAGCTTGGAGACGGCGTGCTTCTCCATGAACTCGGACATGTCGAAGGTAATCAGGGCGTCCTGGCTGCCAAAGAGGAACTCGGCCAGGGACTTGGCGAGCTCGGTCTTGCCCACGCCCGAGGGGCCCAGGAAGATGAACGAGCCGCCGGGGCGACGGGGATCCTTGAGCGGGCTGCGGGAGCGGCGGATGGCCTTGGCGACCTTGGTCACGGCCTCGTCCTGGCCAACGACGCGCTGGTGGAGGACCTCCTCGCAGCGCAGGAGCTTGCTGGCCTCGCCCTCGGTGATGTTGGAGACGGGGACGCCGGTCATGTCGGACACGATATCCGCGATGTCGGACCCGTCAACGGTGACGACGTTGTCTTCAAGGGACTTGTGCCAGGCGGCCTCGAGCTCTTCTCGGCGAGCGAGAAGTTCCTTCTCCTCGTCGCGCAGGCGAGCTGCTTGCTCGAACTCCTGGGCGGCGGCGCTTTGGGCCTTCTCGTCGCGGACACGGATAAGGTCGGCGTCTACCTGGGCGATCTCGGGAGGAAGGCCCATGCGGTGGATGCGGGTGCGGGCGCCGGCCTCGTCCAGGACGTCGATGGCCTTATCGGGCAGGAAGCGATCCTGCACGTAGCGGCTGGACAGGGTGACGGCGGCGCGGATGGCTGCCTCGGTGTAGTGGACGTGGTGGTGCTTCTCGTAGCGCTCTTGCAGGCCGGCGATGATGGTGAGGGCGTCCTCTTCGCTGGGCTCGCCGATGTTGACGGGCTGGAAGCGGCGCTCGAAGGCGGAGTCCTTCTCGATGTGCTTGCGGTACTCCT
>CAVKOL010000123.1:0-7386 GCA_963658035.1 Bacteroidaceae bacterium | reverse complement strand
GCGGCATGGTGAGGGCGACCTGGGGCTCCATGCCCTCGGCGCGCATGAGGTCGCGACCGGCCAGAAGGTTGAAGATCTGGTCGTTGCCGCCCATCTCGAGGTCGGCCTCGATGACCACCGAGTCGTAGGCCTGAAGGACCGGGTAGATGAACTCGTGCAGCGCGATGGAGCGCCCCTCGGTGTAGCGGTTGTGGAAGTCCTCGCGCTCGAGGATGCGGGCGACGTTGAACTTGCTCATGAGGCCCAGCATCTTGCCCAGGTTAAGCGGCTTGATCCAGTCGCCGTTGTGCACGATGGTGGTCTTCTCGGGGTCCAGTACCTTCATGGCCTGCTCGACGTAGGTCTGGGCGTTGGCCTCGACCTGCTCCTCGGTCAGCGGCGGGCGGGTCGAGTCGCGGCCGGACGGGTCGCCGATAAGGGCGGTGCCGTTGCCGATGATCAAGGTGACCTTGTGGCCCAGGTCCTGGAACTGACGCATCTTGCGCAGGGGCACGGCGTGGCCCAGGTGCAGGTCGGGGCTGGTAGGGTCGACGCCCAGCTTGATGTTAAGCGGCGTGCCCTTCTCGAGCTTCTTCTTAAGCTCGTCGAGCGGCACGATCTGCATGGCGCCCGAGGTGATTACCTTGAGTTGCTCGTCGACTGGCAACAAATCTCTGTCCTCCATTGGTTGATTCCACACGATCTGCCCGGGCCTCAAGGGCCCGCCGAGCAGTCGCACATCTGTATAGAATAACGAAACTATCCCCGTTTTGCGCGGAGCAGATCCCAATACGCCCAGAAGACCCTCTGGGCGGCGAGAAAAGCGCTCGCCCGGGGCCGCGCGGCGCCCCGCCACACCCGTACATTTTGTGGCCACAACCTGGAGCGACACAGCACCTACCCATTCCCAAAGGGCCGCGCCGCGCCCGCACACTATAATGTTGAGCGATTGTCGCACTCGGTCTCCCGCAAGGAGGAGTACATGGGTATTAGAACCCGCAGAGCTCATATGCACTCCCGCACCCACGTCGTTGGGTTTGGCATAGCAGGCGTCTTTGGCTTCATCGCCCTTCTCGTCACGGCCCTGGCCCTGTCGCTGGGAACGGTCGTCTCTTCTTGGCTCGAGGACCTGCCCGACTACACGTCCACCGACTCCTACCTGGTGGCCGAGCCCACGCGCGTCTTTGACGCCGACGGCAACGAGATCGCCTCGTACTACCTGCAGCAGCGCCGCTCGGTCGATCTGTCCGAGATCTCGGACTACGTGGTCAAGGGCACCGTCGACACCGAGGATAAGCGCTTCTACCAGCACAACGGCATCGACCCGCAGGGCATCCTGCGCGCCGTGGGCTCGCAGCTCTTGGGCCGCTCCGAGGGCGCCTCGACCATCACGCAGCAGCTGGTGAGAAACACGATCCTGTCTGACGAGCAGTTCGAGTACTCGTTAAAGCGCAAGGTCCGCGAGGCCTACATCGCCATCCAGATGGAGAAGATGTACACCAAGGACCAGATCCTCAACATGTACCTCAACACCATCTACTACGGCAACGGCGCCTACGGCATCGAGGCCGCGAGCATCATCTACTTCAACAAGCACGCCTCTGAGCTCACGCTGGCCGAGGCCGCGACCTTGATCGGCCTGCCCAACTCGCCCACCTACTACGACCCCACCACCTATCCCGAGCACTGCGTGAGCCGCCGCAACGTCGTCCTTGAGCGCATGTGCTCGGCGGGCACCATCACCCAAGAGGAGTGCGACGCGGCCAAGGCCGAGGAGCTGGTCTTGAACCAAGGCGAGCTCTCCGAGACCGTGGGCACCTACCCGTACTTCACCGACTACGTCAAGAGCCTGCTGCTCAAAGACTTCTCGTCCGAGACCGTGCTGCAGGGCGGCCTTAAGGTCTACACCACCATCAGCGCCAAGTACCAAGACGCCGCCGAGCAGGCCGTGAGCCGCCGCCTTGAGGAGCTTGGCAACGAGAAGCTCGCCTCGACGCTGGTGTCCATCGACCCCTCCACCGGCTACATCAAGGCCATGGTGGGCGGTCAGGACTACTCGGAGTCCCAGTACAACCTGGCCCTGACCACCAACCGCCAGATGGGCTCGAGCTTCAAGGCCATCGTCTTGGCCGCGGCCATCGACTCGGGCATGAACCCCGAGATCATGCTCGACTGCTCGTCTCCCATGCAGATCACGCCCACCTGGAAGGTCAAGAACTACGGCAACTACCAGTACGGCGTGAGGTCTTTGGCCAGCGCCACGGCCGTCTCGTCCAACACGGGCTACGCGCAGGTGGCCGAGGCCATCGGCGTCGACAAGATCATCTCGACGGCGCATGCCTTGGGCATCACCTCGGACATCCCGCAGTACTACTCCATCGCGCTGGGCTCGGTGGGCGTCTCGGCCCTTGACATGTGCGACGTCTTTGCCACGTTTGCCGCCGGCGGCGTGCACCGCGACGCCGTGGCCATCACCAAGATCGAGGACCGCAACGGCAACGTGGTCTACGAGCACAAGGACAGCCCCACCCAGGCGATCAGCACCGCCGTGGCCCAGGCCACGACCGAGGTCCTGGAGACCGTCTTCACCACCGGTACCGCAAGGACCGCCAACGCCCTTCTCACCATCAACCAGCCCGTGGCCGGCAAGACCGGTACCTCCGACGACGACAAGGACCTGTGGCTTTGCGGCTACACCCCGCAGCTGGCCACCGTCGTGTGGTGCGGCTACCGCGACAGTCAAGAGACCGTCATGATCAGCGGCAGCGTGGCCTCGACCAACATCACTTCTCAGTACATCTGGGCCTACTACATGAACGAGGTCCTGGAAGGCGTCGACCGCGGCGAGTTCATCACCACCAAGGACACCGTCAACTACAAGTCCAACAGCTCCTGGACCTTCGTGGGCACCGCGAGCTCGATCAACTCGGGCTACTCGTACTCTTACACGTACGACACCGACGATGACGAGACGACCGAGACCACCACGACGACTACCACGACCACCACGACGACGCGCCAGGACACCACGACGCCCACCACCCCGACCTCCAACTCGGGCAGCGGCACGGGCGGCAACGGCGACGACGGCACGGGCTCGAGCGCCACAGGCACCGGCGGCGGCCATGCCGGAAGCAGCGGCGGCGCAACCGGCGGAGACACCACAACCGGCGGAGCCACCGGCACCACGCCATCGACCAACTAGCTCCTTAGACCCCCTGATAGACCAGGGGGTCTTTTTTGTTGCGCAGGTAAAAGGCCGAGAAACGCGGGCGCAAGCCATCTACCTGCGGCTTCTTTGAAAAACCGAACAAACGATGCCATCTGTGTGTCGAACGGCTGTTCCTGCCTATTTTTGTCCGCCGAATGCCCCATCATAGGTTCACGCGCAAGAACATTCGTTTGGAAGGAGACGAGCAGGTGGAGCCGGGCCGCTACATAGCGATCGACCTCAAGACGTTCTACGCCTCGGTCGAGTGCGCCGATCGCGGGCTCGACCCGTTTACCACCAACCTCATCGTGGCAGACCCTTCCCGCGGGGACGGCACCATCTGCCTGGCCATCACCCCGGCCATGAAGGCCATGGGCATCCGCAACCGCTGCCGGGTGCACGAGATTCCCAAGGGCATCAAGTACCTCGAGGTGCGCCCGCGTATGAAACGCTACATGGAGGTCTCGGCCCAGATCGTGGCCATCTACCTCAAGCGCTTCTCGGCAGACGACGTGTACGTCTACTCGGTCGACGAGTGCTTGATAGACGCGGGCCCCTATCTCAAGCTCTACGGCAAGACGGCCAGGCAGCTGGCGCAAGAGCTCATGAGCGACGTCTGGGAGCAAAAGCACATCAAGGCCACGGCGGGCGTGGGCACCAACCTGTTCCTGGCCAAAGTGGGCATGGATATCCTGGCCAAGCACTCGCCCGACTGCATCGCCGAGCTCGACCAAGAGGCCTTCTTTCGCCGCATCTGGCACCACCGCCCCATCACCGATGTCTGGGGCATAGGACCTGGCACGGCCCGCTCGCTTGAGCGCATGGGCGCCCTTGACCTGGTGGGGGTGACGCGCCTTGACCCGCAGCGCCTGCGAAACAAGTTTGGCGTCAACGCCGAGAGGCTCATCGACCACGCCTACGGGCGCGACCCCTGCACCATGGCAGACCTCAAGTCGTACGTGCCCAAGTCGCACTCGCTGAGCCAAGGGCAGGTCCTTATGCGAGACTACCGGCCACACGAGGCCCTGGTCGTCCTTAAAGAGATGATCGAGGCAATCTGCCTGTCGCTTGTCCAAAAAGGGCTGGCTTGTGGGGGCGTGGCCCTGTACTGCCGCTACTCGTGGGACGACCTGGCGGGACCGGGTGGATTCTCGGTGTCGCAAAAGCTGGCGATGCCCACAGACTCCAGGGCAACGCTGCAAGAGGCGATTTTGCGCCTATGGGAGCAAAACATCGAGGACGCGCGGCTGGTACGAGGCCTCAACATCGGCCTCTTTGGGTTAACGCAGGGAGAATGCGCGCAACTGTCGCTGTTCGACGACGTCGAGGCCAAAGAGGCCGAGCGCCAGCTCTCAAAGGCCGAGGTGGCCATAAAAAGCAAGTACGGGGCGGCGGCCATCATGCGGGGCTGCAGCCTTATGCCGTGCGCGACGGGCCAGGCGCGCGCCAACCAAGTGGGAGGACACCATTCATGATGAGAGGAACCATCGCAAACAGGGCGGCCCAGTGGGCGCCCTTCGCCGCGCTCGACGGCTACCAGGAGCTTGTTGACAAGGCCGTGGCCACACCCGAGCCACGGCGCGTCTTGACCGAGGAAGAGGCCGAGCGCCTCTCGGCGGAGCTGGCCGTGTTGGAGCGCGGGGACAAGGTCTTGATCGAGCGCTACGACGCCGGGGCCTACGTCATCGAGCCGGGCGTGGTGCGCGAGGTCGACACCGTCTCACGCTGTTTGAGGCTCGAGGGGCGCCAAATCGCCTTTGGCAACCTTTGGCACGTCGAGCTGGATTTGACGTGAGCCCGGCCTCGTTGGCGGGGACCAACGGCATTCCCCTGCCCGACCAACGCACCTACCTGCGTGTTATTGTCGAAACGGACGAGGAGGGCTATATGCGGCCCACGCAGATCGTGTGGCCCGACGGGCGGCGCTTCGACGTTGCCTCGACCACGCTGGTGCGCACCCTGGGCCGCTGGGAGCGCGGCACCTATACCTTGGCCTACGAGCTGGTCTTCAAAAAGAAGAACGGGCAGGAGGCCAGGAGAAACGTGTGGTGGGAACGCGGGAGGTGGTTTTGCAAGAAGGCGTGAGGGGCGCGCCGTGGGACGCTGCGGGCACGGCGGCCAGGTGGGTCGCTGCGGGCGCGGCGGCCGCGACGGGCCGGTCGCGACTCCCCTAGCCCGTCGCGCTGAGCTTGGCGATGTAGCCCTGCAGAACCTCGGCGTTCTGCGCGTTGTCCACGATGACCAAAACGGTGTCGTTGCCGGCGACCGAGCCCAAGGTGTGCGCCAGGCTCGCGTCGTCGATAGCCGCCGCCACGCCGGATGCCGTGCCGGGCTGGCTGCGCACGACCACGAGGTTCTCGGCACGGGCAACGCCAACCACAAACTCAGAGAGCATGCGCTGCAGGTGCAGGTCCTCGGCCAGCACATAGATGCCCTCGGGGAGCTTGCGCAGGCCCATGTCGGCGATGTCGCGCGAGACCGTGGCCTGCGTGCAGTTGAAGCCCATCTCCTTGAGCTCCAGCACAAGGTCGCGCTGGGTCTTGATCGACTTTGCGCGCACGCAGTCGCGTATAGCCTCTTGCCTGGTGTTTCTCCGCTTCATGGGTCTCTCCTCTCGCTTGCCGCGGCCTGGTCGAAACGCTGTTTGCCGCCCCTTGGGCCGCAACGCGCCGCACTTCTCGCATTATACAGTGAGAAGCTTGGAATATGCAGTTTTGCCCTGATATCACGTTCACGGAATAGTGGCGTTTGACCACAAGGGGGACGTCTTTTGTGCCGTATCATTTGAGCATCTGAATGTATCGACTCCATACGGAGGCAGACATGTCCTATAAGACGCCCGACGCAAACTCACGCCACCGCTCCGTGGTCGAGGGCGGGTCTCCCAACAGCCGCAACATGGGCGGCCGCCAGCGCATCTCGACCAACCGCGGCGCCTACCACGGCCCCCAGGGCCTGCAGCAGCGCTCGGTGGGCCGCGCACGTGGGCGCGGCGGCAGGAAGGTCATGAACTCGCTGGGCAGCTCGGGGCAGGGCTATCCCCTGCGCTCGCGCAACATCAACTTCCAGGGTCGTCGCGGCGGTTTTAGCCCCAGCCGCCAGACAATCATCCTGGCCGCCATCGCCGTTCTTCTCCTGATCATCTTGGTCGTGGGCATCTCTAGCTGCGTGCGCGGCTGCTCAAGCGACCAGTCGTCTAACTCGGGCGCCGAGGTGAACTCAGTCGACTCCCGCGTGGCCGCAGGCGTGGACGAGGACCTCACCAACCAGCTGGCCGGCGCCCTTAACCGCGGCGAGAAGATCCAGCAAATCGCGGCCAACGCCAACAAGTACACGGACTCGCAGCTCATCGAGCTGGCGCTTGCCCAAGACGACGCGGTCGACTTCGTGGCCTCCTACCCCGACGCGTCGCACGAGGCCACCTCTTACACCGACACCGTGACCAAGGGCACCGTCCCCGACCTCTACTGCTGGGACTCCCGCTGGGGCGCCGTCGACTACGCGGGCCACGCGCTGGCCGTCTCGGGCTCCGGCCCCACTTCGCTGGCCATGGCCTACATGAGCCTCGCGGGCAACGCCGACCAGACCCCCGCCACAATCGCGACCCTGGTGCAAAACGCCAACCTTGCCACGGGCGACTCGTTTATGGACGCGTCGTTTGTCGAGAAGAACCTCGCCGACCTGGGGCTTTCTGCTAAGTCCTACACCACCTCGGCCGACAACATCAACGTGGCCGTGGACGCAAACAGCTATGCCTTGATCGAGGTCATGGCAAACACGTTGACCGACAAGGCCCACTGGGTCCTGGCCGTGTCCGAGAACCAGGACGGCACCGTCTACATCAAGGACCCCACCTCGCCCGAAGCAAGCTCGCACGCCTGGTCCACCAGCACCCTGGCCTCCAGCGCGACGCACGTCTATGCCATCACCGCGGCTTCTACCGAGTCCGATTCGTAGTATCGCGTCGCAACCACCGCGTCTCCACCGCCGGGACCCCAGGGTCTCGGCGGTTTTTTGTGCGCGGCGGCGACGCCGGCCCAAGCCCTTCTCCGCACGTTTTTGGACTTGTCGGAAGCCAAGACCGTCTCGCCTGTATGTTTGAGGACTTGTCGGAACCCAAGGGCGGCCAAACTACACGTTTGGGGGTCCGGACATTTTCTTGGACGGGTCAGGCCGCCAGGCCCAACCTCGCCCTC
>CAVKOL010000122.1:0-7417 GCA_963658035.1 Bacteroidaceae bacterium | reverse complement strand
CGCCGGCAGGGTCGTCTCGCTCGCAGAAGTGCCGGTGGTCTTCTCGCTGCCCAGGCTGTCCTCGGCCTTGAGCAGGATTTCGTCGATGCTGGCACGGATTCCCGACTGGTTGATTCCGGCTGTGGCCTCAAAGGACGTCTTGGCATCGATGGGATTGCCCGTTCCCGTCCACGAACCATTTACCTTGGCATATATCAACGTGGCGGTGGTCACTGCCTTGACCGACGAGCTCTTCCACGTCACCGCGACGTCGGCGCTGGCGTAGGCCGAAGCGCCAAATTGCGCGGCCGACGAGTCGATGGCCGTCGCGCTGCGCTTGGTCGAGCGCACCTTCACGTTGTCAAAGACAAGAAGATCGCTGGTGGAGAAGTCGTTTGACTCGCCCTCGGGCGCGGCGACGCGAGCTTGCGCGTCTGCCTCGATGGTCGCTTCGTCGGGCACGCCCGTGGTGCGCAAGAACGCGATGACGAGAAACACCACCACAAAGGCTAAAAAGCCGCAAAATGCGATACTCGCCACCTTGTGCTGCGAGACAAACTCAACGGCGCCGGCCACAAATCCGCGCCCCGAGCCCTTCTCGCCACCCTTTTTACCAGGCACGATATCGGTCGTCAGCGGCGTAGTGGGCATCGCCGGCCGCTCCAGCGTTTCATCCTGCGCGGCCTTCTCGTTATCTATATCTTCAGACATTCAAAGCTCCTAAAAAGACGGATGCCGAATTGTGCGTTGATCGCTCTCCCATAATACGGGAATGACGTGGTCGATGGCCTTCGGTCGGGCTCCCCTCAATCCATAAGAAACTACACCCAAATTTCAGGGCCATGCTAAAATAGAAGTAAAATAGAGAGGGGTTATCGATGCTGCTAAGCGTTTTGCCAAATCGCCTATTTGGCTTAGAGCTTGAAGTGCGCGACGATGCTGTCGCCACCAAGATCGCGCGCGTCTATTCAAGCCTGTTTGACGTTAAGGCTGCACGGCTTGGCTCATCTGAGCAGGGCCGTTTTATTGCGGCAATTGCCAAAGAGCCCCCTACCATCGCCACTTCAAGGGGGCTGAGCAATGCCCTGGCCCGCGTCGACAATCGCCCGGTTGTGATTTGTTGGGACGCAATGAGCTGCGGGCTCATGGAATCGCTTGCCAACACGGGCATTTCGTATATCAGAGAAGAGAAGAACGCCTTTTTGCCGTTCCTCGGCGCGGTTATATCTGCCCAAGGCCTGTTTCCGCCGCCAAAGTCGCTTTCTCCCCAGACGCAGAGAATCGCCTTGAACCTTATCGCGGGGCGATGGGACGGATGCTCGGCCGGCGATCTTGCCAAGCTCACGGGCAAAAGCGCGGCGAGCGTAACCAAGTATCTTGCAGAAATCCAAGCCATCGCGCCGGGCCTTGTGGAAACCAAGGGGACCCGCCGAGTTCTTCGCAACCCCGGCTTCGAGAAGGGCAAGATGCTCGATGCGTTTGCGGCGTATGTTTCTCATCCCGCTCAGGCAACGATTCGCCTGCGAGAAGCGCTCCCCGTAGAGGCTCTGCGTAATGCCGGTGCTCTTCTCGCCGGGGATAGCGCCTTGTCGTATTTCACGGACCTGGCGCCCGCGTCAATGCTAACGGTGGCCCTTGTCAAAGAAGCTGCCGAGAAGCTAAAGGGGCAGCTGGGCGATTTCTGGCAAGAGGTCGAGTGGTACGAGACGCCCGGGATGGCGGTTGAGATTTGGGCTTATCCCGTGGATGCCCCATGCGATGCCTCGCTCGCGTCGACCGGATTGAGCTGCGTGGACCCGTTAAACCTTTATGTGGGCATTAAAGACAGTGACACGGATGACGTGCGCTTTCTTGACGCGATCGACCAGCTAAGGAGGACGGCATGCCGCGAGTCTTAGGCATTGACGCCTTTGCCAGCGCGATGTCTGCGCATGTAGGCAGTTATGCTCTTATCGGCGGCGCGGCTTGCAGCATATTGTTTGACGAAGCCGGGCAAGACTTTCGCCTTACCAAAGACCTCGACGTTGTGATTTTGACCGACCGGCAGGACTCAGATTTCGCGCGCGACCTGTGGGCCTTCATAAAAGAAGGCGGGTACGAGGCCGGGGGTCGCCGAGAAGGCGGTTGCGCTTACTATCGTTTTCAACTGCCAAAGGAAAGCCCCAACCACTTACTTCTTCCAGGGCAAATAGAACTGTTTTCTCGCCATCCCGATTTCGAGCTGTTCAATGAGGCCTCGGCAATCGCGCCGCTCCCGTTTGACGAGGCCGCGTCAAGTCTCTCGGCAATAATTCTTGACGATGGGTATTACGAGTTCATCCGAGATGGCGCAGTGCAAATTCGTGGCGTGAACACGCTGGATGCCCTGCACATCATCCCACTCAAAATGCGAGCACACGTGGACCTTAACCGCAAGCACGCAGCTGGTGTTCCAGATGGCACAAACGATAAGAGCCTGCGCAAACATCGCGCAGATGTGGCAAGCCTCGCCGGTCTTCTTGCCGAGACGGACAGATTGACGCTCGAAGGGCCAATGCGTGATGACGCCAAGGCGTTCTTTGAGGATTTCGAGGCCTATGCGGCGCGCCAAACTAACCGTAAGCGGGCCTTCGCACTGGTAGAAGCGCTGGATTTTCTCCGTAGGGTGTATCTCTAGCGTAAGGTGCGCCGGGGCTTAGGTATATCATTAAGACCGTATGAGCAAATTGAGCGCACGGGAGTTATGAAATGCGTGAGAGATTAGAGAAGATCATCGCGGCCTATAAGGAGCTTGAGGCCAAGCTCATGGACCCGGCCGTGGCGTCCGACCCCAAAGAGTACGCCCGCCTGGCCAAAGAGCACGCCGGCCAGACCGAGCTTGTCGAGAAGGCCCGCGAGTACCTTGGCGCCCTCGATGACATCGACGCCGCAAAAGAGATGCTGCGCGAGGCCTCCGATGCAGACGAGAAGGCCATGCTGCAGGAGGACATCTCGGCAAACGAGGAGAAGCTCCCCGCCCTTGAGGACGACATCAAGGTCCTGCTGATCCCGGCCGACCCCAACGACGACAAGGACACCATCGTCGAGATTCGCGGTGCCGCGGGCGGCGACGAGGCGGCCATCTTTGCCGGCGACCTCTTTAAGATGTACGAGCGCTTTGCCGCGACCAAGGGCTGGAAGGTCGAGGTCTTGTCGAGCAGCCCCTCCGAGGCCGGCGGTTACAAGACCATCGAGTTCAAGGTGACCGGCGACAAGGTCTACTCGGTCATGAAGTACGAGTCGGGCGTCCACCGCGTCCAGCGCGTCCCCAAGACCGAGAGCCAGGGCCGCATCCAGACCTCCACGGCAACCGTCGCCGTTCTTCCCGAGGCAGACGACATCGATATCCACATCGAGCAGTCTGACCTGCGCATCGATACCTACTGCGCCTCGGGCCCCGGCGGTCAGTGCGTCAACACCACCTATTCGGCGGTGCGTATCACCCACCTGCCCACCAACACCGTCGTCCAGTCGCAGGACCAGCGCTCGCAGATCCAAAACCGCGAGGTCTGCATGCAGATGCTACGCGCCCGCCTGTACGAGATGGAGCTCGAGCGCCAGCAGGCCGAGCTGGGCGCCGAGCGCTCCAGCCAGATCGGCCACGGCAACCGCAGCGAGAAGATCCGCACCTACAACCTGCCGCAGGACCGCGTGACCGATCACCGCATTGGCTTCAACTCCACCTACAACGGCGTCCTTCTCGGCAACAGCCTGTCCGACGTCATTGAGGCCCTGGCAGCCGCCGAGCGCGCCGAGAAGCTCGCCCAGTCTGTGTAGATTTATTAAACGCGTTTCAAATAATTGTTTAGGCCCACGTAGAGACAAGCCATCTACGTGGGCTTATTTGATTTGGATTTAAATAAGCCCCAGGTACCAAGGCAAAAAATGCACCAGGGGGGGTAGTATCGAACTAGACATTTTTTGTCTGGGGGTAGGGTTTAACTAAAAGGTTTAACCGCAAACGGGGGTTTGAAAGGGGTCAAGATGACGGAAGAGAATTTCCGCCTAACGCCGACGGCAAAAGATATTCTCGAGTATCTAAGTTCTAACCAAAGCATGTCTGTTACCAAGTCCGATATCGCAAAAGCTGTCGATTGCGCCGAGAAGACCGCAGACCGTTTGATGAAGAAGATGCGCGAGGCGGGCCTGATTGAGGTCAAAGAGAACTGGTCGGAGACCGGAGCGCAGCTCGCAAACACGTACACCGTCACCAAAATCGCAGGTTAAACGCTTGCCGCTGCTTTAGCGTCACAGTCTCTTTGCGACCCCGCGCATTTTAGAAGCACTTCGTGACATTCAAATAAACCGCAGGTGAGAAACCCTATCTATCGTTTGATAGATAGGGTTTTGTCAGATTCCTGATAGGTTGGCCCGCACTTTTCAAAACAGTTGATTTTCTCGCCAGTGCCCTGAGCTATGCTTTTCCAACACGACCAAAAGGGGAGAGCACATGGAGCAAAACGAGCCCTGGACCGTAAAGAAAGTCCTGGATTGGACAAGCGGCTACCTGGAGCGCCGCGGAGACGAGCACCCGCGGCTTTCGGCCGAGTGGCTGCTGTGCGCGGTGACCGGCCTTACGCGCGTGGGCATCTACACCAGCTTTGACAAGCCCCTGACCTCGGGCGAATTGGCCCAGATGCACGCCGCGATCGAGCGCCGCGCCGCGGGCGAGCCCCTGCAATACGTTACCGGCGAGATGCCCTTCCGCCACATTGTCTTGCGTTGCGAGAAGGGCGTCTTGATCCCGCGCCCCGAGACAGAAATCCTGGTCGACCTGGCCCTCGAGGGCGTCGACGACGCAAATGCGGCGGCCGGGGGGCAGGGCGTCAATGTGCTTGAGATCGGCACGGGCACGGGCTGCATCTCTTTGTCTATCGCGCAGGAGCGCCCGGGCACCCACCTTACGGCGACAGACCTTTCTCCCATAGCCTTTGACCTGGCAAAACGCAACCGCGACTCCTTGGGCTTGGAAGGTGCGGTCGACATCATCCAGACCGACCTGGCCACAGACGTCGACCCGGCCCTGATGGGCACCTTTGCCGTCCTGGTCTCCAACCCTCCCTACATCCCTACGCGGGTGCTGGAGCAAGAGGTTCCCGCCGAGGTCCGCGATCACGAGCCCGAGCTGGCCTTGGATGGGGGAGAAGACGGCTTAGACGTCTTTCGTCGCCTGCTTGATCTGGCCCCGCAGGCCCTGTGCCCCGGCGGCATGATGACGGTCGAGCTGTTCGAGGGCCACCTTGACCAGGCCGCCGCCTTGACCCGCGCGGCCGGCGGCTGGGCCCGCGTCGAGGTCCACGAGGACCTTACCCACCGCCCGCGCGTCCTGGTGGCTGTGCGCGAGGGCGAGCTGCCGTGCACCTCTCCTGTCCTTGCTGCCAAGACCTTGGTTGTCGACCCAAATAACCCGCAGGTAGATGCCGTGGAGCGCGCGTCCCAAGTCCTGCGTGACGGCGGCGTGATGGCCCTGCCCACCGATTCGGTCTACGGCCTGGCCTGCCTGGCAACCGCCAACAACCCCGCGCACCGCCGCATCTTCAAGATCAAGAGCCGCGACCTTTCCCAAACGCTCCCGTGGTTTGTCTCGCGCGAGGACGGCCTTGAGCGCTGGGGTAAAGACGTGCCCCAAGACGCCAAGAGGCTTGCCGCGGCCTTCTGGCCCGGTGCCCTTACCCTGGTCGTCAACGCGGCCGACGACGTGCCGCCCGAGTACGCCCAGGTAGATCCGCAAAACCCCGCTGCCGCGCCCACCATTGCCCTGCGCGCCCCGGGCTCCAACTTCATCGAGGAACTTCTCCGTGCCCTGGACGCGCCCTTGGCCCAGACCAGCGCCAACCGCCATGGCCTGCCCGCTGCCACCAGCGCCGCGGTTCTCGATCCTTCGATCAAACTCGAGGTCGACCTGGTGATCGACGGCGGCGCGGCCCCGATAGCCCAAGCCTCTACCATTGTCGACTGCACGAAATCATCAATTCATGTGTTGCGAGAAGGTGCAATTTCTGCAGAGGAAATCATGTCGGTGTTAGGCTAGCGTGGAATGTGTAAACCAACCGATTTGGAAGGACACCAGATGCGTATTGCCGTTGCATCCGATCACGCGGGCTTCATCCAGAAGGCTCCCATCATCGAGCACCTCGAGTCTTTGGGCCACGAGGTCATGGACCTGGGCCCCGCGACCGATGACCGCTGCGACTACCCCGATTTTGGCGACAAGGTCGGCCGCGCCGTTGCTTCGGGCAAGGCGGATCGCGGTGTCGTGATCTGCGGCACCGGCCTGGGCATCGCCATGACCGCCGATAAGGTCCCCGGCGTCCGCGCCGTGCCCATCCAGACGGTCGAGTTCGCCACCCTCTGCCGCGAGCACAACAATGCCAACGTCATCGGTCTCTCCGGCCGCTTTGTGCCGCTGGAGCTCAACTGCCAGATCGTGGACACCTTCCTGACCACCGAGTTTGCCGGTGGCCGCCACACCGGCCGCGTCGAGAAGATGATGCGCGAGGACGACCCCGCCTTCGAGGGCGTCCCCGAGGACTTCGGAATGTAAAAAACAATCTGCCCCCGGCTCATGGCCGGGGGTGGTTTCTTATAGCAGCTCCACGTGCCCCCAAATAAGAGAGGTTATACAACTATGTACATGGAGAACCTTCGCGAGCAGGACAACGAGATTTTTGACGCCATCGGAGACGAGCTTCGTCGTCAGCGCAGCTCCATCGAGCTGATCGCTTCCGAGAACTTTGTTTCCCAGGCCGTCATGGAGGCCGTTGGCTCCTGCCTCACCAACAAGTACGCCGAGGGCCTTCCCGGCAAGCGCTACTACGGCGGCTGCTGGGCCGTCGACAAGGTCGAGAACATCGCCCGCGACCGCCTGTGCAAGCTCTTCGACGCCAAGTTCGCCAACGTCCAGCCCCACTCCGGTGCCCAGGCCAACTACGCCGCTCTTGCCGCCATGGTCAAGCCCGGCGACACCGTCATGGGCATGAGCCTGGACAACGGCGGCCACCTCACTCACGGTTCGCCCGCCAACTTCTCGGGCAAGCTCTACAACATCGTCTCTTACGGCCTCAACCCCGAGACCGAGCGCATCGACTTCGACGACGTCGAGGCCAAGGTCAAGGAGTTCCAGCCCAAGGTGATTATCGCCGGCGCCTCTGCCTACCCGCGCATCATCGACTTCGAGCGCTTTGCCCAGATCGCCCACGACAACGGCGCCAAGCTCATGGTCGACATGGCCCACATCGCCGGCCTCGTGGCCACCGGCCGTCACCCCAGTCCGGTGCCCTTCGCCGACGTCACCACCTCCACCACCCACAAGACCCTGCGCGGCCCGCGCGGCGGCATCATCCTCACCAACGACGAGGACCTCTTCAAGAAGCTCAACTCCGCCGTCTTCCCCGGCACCCAGGGCGGCCCGCTCGAGCAC
>CAVKOL010000121.1:0-7463 GCA_963658035.1 Bacteroidaceae bacterium | reverse complement strand
CGGCATCATGAACATGATGCTCACCAACGTGACCGAGCGCATCCGCGAGATCGGCCTGCGCAAGGCGCTGGGTGCCCGCCGCGGAGACATCACCGCGCAGTTCTTGCTCGAGAGCATCGCGATTTGCCTGGTAGGCGGCGTATTTGGCATGGCTTTAGGCTTTGGCGGCGCCTGGGTTTTGGCGGGCGCCGTGGGCTCGAGCCTGGGCTACGACAACTTCACGCCGGTCATCACGCTGCAGACGGCGCTCACGGCGGCGGGCATCTGCTGCGGCATTGGCGTGCTGTTTGGGTACTACCCGGCCCGCCGCGCCGCCCGCCTGGACCCCGTCGAGGCCCTGCGGTACCAGTAAGGGGCACGATCAAAGAGCCCTTCTCGGCACCCAATCAAAATCCCCTGCATTCCGAGTCAAAATTTGCCTCAAAAACGGCACGGAGTGCAGGGGATTTTAAGTTCGTCGCCGCGCCGGGCCTAAAAGAAGCACAACAGGGCGTTGTAAAGGTGGACGGCCCAGCTTTGGTAGTTGTGGTCGCCGCCATTGAAGCACACCCAGGCAAAGTTCTCGCCGTTCACAAAGGTGACGGGCATCTGGTCGAGCGCCTTTTGGCAAAACTCCTGGTGGTTTTCAAGCGAGAAGTCGCGCGTGCCGTTGCCGTTGTACCAATACATCACAGATTCGCCGGCATATTCGTCCTCGTAAAGTGCCTTGAACTCGTCGAAGTCGGCCCAGACGCCCGAGAAACACCCATAGTAGGCAAAGAGGTCCGAGCAGCGCATCATCACGCTGTTGACCGTCGTCATCGAGCCGCGCGACAGGCCCGCGAAGGCGCGGTACCTGCGGCTGTCGCGCAGGCTCTCCTCGCTCACGTCGCCGCCGGCGGGAGTAAGGTAGGTGGACTCGACCAGCGGGATGATCGTCTCGCGAAGCTCCTTGTAGAAGAGCATGGGCCAACGGTCGGCGTAGGGCTCGCTAAAGAAGTCGTCGGTTTTGGCCGGGATGTCTTCCTCCGGCATCGAGTAGTAGGTGGGCGTGACCACGATGGTGTTGGAAAGAAGGCAGTCCTCGACCATGCCGTCGAGGATGCCGCGGGTCTCGGTGCCGTGGCAGGCCTCACCAAAGGCGGCCTGGTCGCCCAGCCAGTAGTCCTGCATCTGGCCCGTGCCGTGCAGCAGGTAAACGACCTTGTGGGCGATCTTGGGGTTGTAGTCGGCCGGCAGCCACACATTGAGCTTCTTGGTGACCACGACCTCGGTGCCCGGGTTGGCCTCTTCGTAGACGTAAGAGTGCGTCTGGTACTCAAGGGTCTCGACACGGCCCTGCTTCTCGCGGGTCTGGCAGATCTCGTCCTTAGTTTTCAAGCTGCTGAGAAGGGCCACGCCCTTCCTCTTGTACGACTGGTCCTCGTTGAGATTTGAGGAATTGTCCTCGCTGGTCGAGTTGATCTCTATCTCGCCGGGCTCTTGATTGCTCGCTTGGCAGCCCAAGAGCAGCGCCGATCCCAGCGCGGCGCCCGCGGCCCCAAGAACTTCTCGCCTAGTGAGTGACACGGCAATCTCCTTAAATCAAGGCGGCGCGTGGCCGCGGTATTTTGCCCTATCCATAATGAGGGGAAACGCCCAAAACGTGAAGAGCTTGTGCAATGGGATATAACTATCGTGAGGTGGGTTTGTCACCACCCCCCTTGACATAATAAAATCGAAGTCAATAGGGTTTCGGGGTCGTTTTAAGGTCTACCAAATGGTACCCTTTAGTCATAAAAGGCAAGGTTAAACGCGTTATCCAACAGATTTGCTTGGTTTGTTGCGAAACGCAGTTTAAAGGATAGAAGGCGCAGTTTTCGTATGCTGGACACTCAAACCACGGGCAGGCAAAAGCCCTTGGACCGCAGAGTCAAACGTACAAGACAAGCAATTAAAACCAGCTTCCTCTCGCTTGCAAAACAAAAGCCCGTCGACCAGATCACCGTCAAGGAGGTCATGGGGCAGGCCGATGTCAATCGGGCGACCTTCTATGCCCACTTCTCCAACATCTCTGATCTGGTAAGCGCCATCGAGGAGGACGTGGCCGAGGCCGTCATTCAGATCGCCGAGCACTCGGTTGCGCGCACGACCGATCCCACCGAGGTCGCGGATGCCATCTTCTCGGCCATCATCTCGGACCCGCAGATCTTTGACTGGCTGGTCTCCCCCAGCTCAACGGGGCGCGCCAAGAAGCTGATCTGCGAGTACGCGCGCGCCCACTGCGTGAGCAACTGGACCCACGGCAGCAAGCTCGACGACGACGAGGCCGATTGCCTTTTTGACTTTTTGTTCGAGGGGTGCTTTGGCATCCTCAACCGCTGGTCGGCGGACAGCTCTGAGGCCACGTGCGTCAAGGCAAAGGCCACGTTGCACCGGCTGATCGGCGCCACGCTCACGGTGCTTGACTAGGCGCGGCGACGAGCCGCGGCGATGCGGCAGTCCACAGATAAACAACGACCCCGGGCACGGCGACTCGTGCCCGGGGTCGTTTCTTTGCGCGACGCGCGCCCTTAGGCCTGCGCCTTAAGACGCTTCGAGAAGCTCGTCTCGCTGTGGCGGGCCCAGAAGAAATAGATGCCCATCGAGACCACGCAGGCAACCGAGACGATCGCCCACATGCTCGGGTACCCCACCGAGCTGATCAGCGCGCCGGCGACGCCGCCGCCCAGGCCGTAGCCAATGTCGTAACCGCACAAGAACGTCGAGTTGGCCGAGCCGCGCGTCTTGTCGGTGGCGGTGTGGACGGCCATCGACTGCAAGGCCGGCTCAAGGCCGCCAAAGCCGTAGCCCGCCAGGGCCGCTGCCAGGTAAAACGTCACCGTATTGGGAACAAAGGCCAGGAGCAGCAGGGCCACCAGCATCGCCGCGTTGCCCGAGTAGACGAAGATCGCCTCGCCCTTCTCGTCGACAAGTCGGCCCAAAAACACGCGAACAAGCAGCAGCATGACGGCCATGATCACAAAGAAGATCGAGGCCGAGGGCAGATTGTTGGCGCTGGCGTAGATGGCCACGAAGTTCTCGAGGGCGCCAAAGGTGAACATGAAGACGAGCATGGTCACCGTGGCGGGCAGGGAGTCTCGGTTGACGAGGGAGCGCAGGGAGAGGGGGCGCTTCTCGACCTGCGGCTTGGGCGAGCGGATGAAGAGGAACAGGACCAGGGCCAGGACAGAGATGGCGGCCGCGGCCAGGTAGAGCACGTCAAAGCCAAAACCCATGAGCTCGAGGCCCAGGGCGGGCGCGATCGCCGACGCCAGGGCCGTGGCCATGCCAAAGAAGCCCATGCCCTCGGCAAAGCGCGGCTTGCAGATCACATCCGAGGCCACCGTGGCCGTGGTGGAGTTGGAGAAGCTTAAGGCCGCGCCGTGAAGCATGCGAAACGCCAGGGCAACCGAAAGCATGGGCACGGCCACGTAGCCGGCCGGGGCCAGGGCCAGGCCAAGCAGGCCCACGATCAAGACGACGCGACGCGCCCCGTTGTCGAGCCACCAGCCCACAAAGGGACGGACCAGCACAGCCACCAGCGAGAACAGGACCGCGCACGCGCCCGAGACCGCCTCGGTGCCGCCGAGGGCCTGGATATAGAACGGGAAGGTCGAGATGCTCATGATGTGGTTCGTGAACACGCACAGGTTCACGAGGATGATAAGGACCAGGTCACGGGTCCAAAGCTTAGGTTGATCGGGGGATGCGTTTCTCGCCATTGGATTTTCCTTTCGGACGGCAACAAGAACCCAGCCACCCGAAATCCGGCGATGTCGTCGAGCGGCCAGTCAATTGGACTTACGCCACGACGGCCACTCATTGATACCGCTCATTCTACCAGCCCCACCCCGCCCGCAGTGGTCTTGGTCTTCTCGCTTCAAAAAAAGGACTTGTCTGATGGTTTGGTATCAGACAAGTCCCTAATTTGATGTCGTTTCATCAGACAAGCCCGAGAATTGCAGGCGAGAAGGCCTCAAACCATCAGACAAGCCCCAAAATTGCAGCCAGTGGCGACACCGGCGCCGCGCGTTACAGGTCGCGCTTGGTTAGGATCTCCTGGGGGACAAGGCCGCAGTTCTCGATGACGGCGCGGGCGTAGTCGGCCGCCTCGGGCGTGAGGCCCGCGGTCAGCAGCGAGCAGTCGCCAACCTCGATGTTGATCTGGCCGGTCTGCTCGTTGTCGCAGGGGTCGGGGAAGCGCTCCATCGCGCGGTCGCACATCAGCTGGTAGCCGGGGGTAAACGGCGCCAGGTTGTACTTGGCGTCGAGAAGGTCGTCAAGCTTCGCATAGATGTCCAGGCCGGCGCGGTCGATGTCGCCCCAGTACAGGACCTCGATCGTGTCGGCGCCCAGACTGTCAAGCAAAAGCGCCAGGCGGTTGTGCTCCAAGACGGGCATGCCGCCGCCCAGAACCACGGCGTGGATGCGCTCGCCCAAGATGACGCTTCGGCCCTCCTCGTACATAAGGTCGCGCACGTCAAGCCAGGGATCGAGGTTCTCGGTCACCAGCACCCGCATGTGCTTGCGGCGGCGCGGCGCGTGGTACAAGATGTCGGGCTTGGGCATCGGGCGGTGGCGGATGACGTCCTCCATGCCCATCGCGCGCAGCAGCCTAAAGCCGTCCGAGCCGTACTCGAAGAACTTCTCGTCGCCGCCCATCTGGTAGGCCAGCTGGCGGCGCGTGATGTCGCCGGGCAGCATGCCGCCGCTAAGGGCGTCGTTTAGGCCGCAGATCTCCTTCTCGTACAGTGTGTAGGCGCCGGGGTGCGAAAGCAGCCAGCCGTTGAGCCAAAAGCGCTGGTCAAGGGTCACGATCTTGGCACGAATGGCAGCCTCGCCCTCTCCGCCGCGGCGGATGTAGGGGACCTTGGCCAGGGTCTGGTCGCTGTTGGATTTGGGGCCTCCGCGGCGAGAAGAACGGCGAGGCTTGCCGGCGGGCTTCTTTTCGTCGGTGGGAGCGGCGGGTTCGGGGGCGGACGCCGGCTCGGGTTCGGGGGTCGCCTCGGGTTCGGGCTCGGGTGCGGCGTCGGCCACCGACTCGGGCTCGGGTTCCGGCTCGACCTGCGGCTCGGCGGGCGCATCCGCCTCAACCGGGGCCGCCGCCTCGGGCGCAACCTCGGCCTGGGCCTCTACCGGCGCCTCCGCCTCGACCTCAACCTCGGCAACGACCCCAGCCGCCACCTCGGCCTTCTCCTCCACAACAACGGCAGCCTCCTGGGCGCCGTCCACGGGAGCCGCCTCAACCTCTGCCTCGCTGGCCTTCTTCTTGCGGGACCTCGTGCGAGTGCGCTTCTTCTTTGGCTCGGGCTTTGCCTCGGCGTCTACCTGCTGCTCTGCCGCCGTCTCGTCGGGCGCCTCGTCGGCCGCCTGCTCGGACGCGTTCTCGTCCGCAGGGCTCTGTGCCTCCTGGGCCTCGTCCGCGGGAATCCGCAGCGCGTAGGTCGTGTCGTTGGGCTTTGCTCCCTCGGCCACCAAATCCAAGATCTCAGCCTTAACCACAGTCGTGAGCTCGTCTTTGAGCTCGGCGTACTTGGTCATCACACGCTTGAGTTCCTTCTCGGTGATCGTGTCTCGGGGGATGCGCACAAGGGCGCTGGCAATGCTCGCTCCAAAGTTCCGCTGGCTCGCAGGGAGGGCTCGGCAAAGGACACCAGTTAGAAGGTTGATGTTATTGCGCTCCTCTTCGGTGAGCTTACGGGCCATGTATTCCTTTCTGTCATGGGCCAATAGATTCGAAGAATTGTACGACAGGGGCGCGGCCGCGCCAAATCCGGCCGCACAAGCGCACACCTCGCGCACACAACCACGTGCGCAAACGCCGACTGCCGAACACTTACGCACGGCCACGGACAAACCCGCCTTATCGCCGAGAAGTGCGCCCATACTTCAAGGCACCTTGCCGGCACGCACCGGCGCCACGCAAACCCAACGAGAGGAACCACCATGGCAGATGCATCGGTCCAAAAGCTCGTCTCGGCATACGAGTCGCTGGCAGAGGCCCTGGACGGCTTTGACTGGGGCGAGCCCCAGCGCTGCGTCTTGGGCTCCTTCAACATCGACGGCGTCCCCGGCGAAGAGATCGCCTCGGAGCTCGTGGGCACCGTCTACATCGACCTGCCCGAGAAGGCCCTTGGCCCCTCGCCCGTCCAGGCCGAGGTCTGCGCGCTGACCATGCCCGAGACCCGCCGCCGCGGTTTTGTCGCCCTGGCCCCCATGGACTACGACGACGGCGAGGGCACCTGGGCCTGGGTCCGCATGGAGTAGATTCGGTACCGTTTACCTAAAAGTACTTCTCGCAAGAAAATGTTTTTCAACCGCCCGTAAAGGGGTATTAGAATACAAGCGCCGAGAAGTTCGGCGATGTATGGAAAAGGAAAGGAACCACCCATGGCAAACCGTTTCGTTCTCAACACCATCAGCTACCACGGCAAGGGCGCGATCAAGGAGATCCCCGGCGAGCTCGAGCGCCGCGGCTACAAGAAGATCTTCGTCTGCTCTGACCCCGACCTCGTTAAGTTCGGCGTGACCGCCAAGGTCACCGACGAGCTCGACGCCGCCGGCATTGCTTGGAGCCTCTACTCCCAGATCAAGCCCAACCCCACCATCCAGAACGTCCTTGACGGTGTCGAGGCCTTCAAGGCCGCCGAGGCAGACGCCATCGTGACCATCGGCGGCGGCTCCTCCATGGACACCGCCAAGGCCATCGGCATCATCATCAACAACCCCGAGTTCGCCGACGTCCGCTCGCTCGAGGGCGTCGCCCCCACCAAGAACCACGCCGTCTTCACCATCGCCGTCCCCACCACCGCCGGCACCGCGGCTGAGGTCACCATCAACTACGTCATCACCGACCCCGAGAAGGTCCGCAAGTTCGTGTGCGTCGACACCAACGACGCCCCCGAGGTCGCCGTCGTCGACCCCGACATGATGGCCTCCATGCCCGCCGGCCTCACCGCCGCCACCGGCATGGACGCGCTGACCCACGCCATCGAGGGCTACACCACCAAGGGCGCCTGGGAGCTCTCTGACATGTTCCACTACGAGGCCATCCACCTCATCTCCAAGAGCCTGCGCGCCTCTGTCGAGGAGGCCAAGTCCGGCGTCCCCGGTGAGGGCCGCGAGGGCATGGCCCTTGGCCAGTACGTCGCCGGCATGGGCTTCTCCAACGTTGGCCTGGGCATCGACCACGCCATGGCCCACACCCTGTCTGCCCACTACGACACCCCCCACGGCGTCGCCTGCGCCATGCTGCTCCCCATCGCCATGGAGTTCAACAAGCCCGTCGTCGCCGAGCGCCTGGCCAAGGTCGCCGAGGCCATGGGCGTCGACACCACCGGCATGAGCGTTGACGAGGCCGCCGACGCCGCCATCGCCGCCGTCAAGCAGCTCTCCGAGGACGTCAACATCCCCAAGGTCTGCGAGGCCATGAAGGCCGACGAGATCGAGGTCCTGGCCAAGGA
>CAVKOL010000120.1:0-7474 GCA_963658035.1 Bacteroidaceae bacterium | reverse complement strand
ACAACCTGAACGTCTTCGACTTTGAGCTCACGGATGAGGACATGGCGGCCATGGCCACACTCGACCGCGGCGATTCCATCTTCCACCACACCAAGGAGATGCTCGATCACTTTGCCACCTGGGCCCCCGATGTAAACGGTCAGAAATAACCCGAACTAGACGAACTGGAGATTTAGGCATGAGCAAGAGCATGTTGGTTGCCTACTACAGCTGAAGTAACGGCAACACCGAGAAAATCGCCGAGCAGCTGGCCGACGCCTGCGGCGCTGACCTGGCCCGCATTGAGACCGTCGAGCCTTACCCCAACGACTACGACGCCACGGTAAAGCAGGCCCAGGACGAGATCCACGCCGGGTTTGTGCCCCAGATTGAGCCCCTTGAGTTTGACCCGGCCGCCTACGACGTCATTGCCGTGGGCACGCCGACCTGGTGGTACACCATGGCGCCGTCCGTTCGGGCCTTTGCCGAGGGCGTCGACTGGGCGGGCAAGACCGTCGTGCCCTTCTCGACCAGCGCCGGCTGGCCCGGCAGCACCAACAAGGACATCACGGCCGCGGCCAAAGGCGCCTCGGCGGGCCCTGCCCTCGAGGTGACCTTCGACTCTACCGGCGGCTCTAAGCAAAAGACCCCGCAGGCCGAGGTTGACGCCTGGATCGCCGCCGTGAAGGCGCTGCTCTAAGCCCTGCGCCCGCCTCGCCGAGGCGGCGAAACTCGCCAATCCCATACAAGACGCCACATTTCGCGACGAGGTGCCCCCATTTAGGGCAAGAACTCGCGAAATGTGGCGTCTTGCACAGAAACCGCGAGTATCCCACCCGCGCCGCGCCGAGCCGCCGGCGGGCTGTTTTAATCCCGCGTCGCGATGATGTAGCGGGCGTGGTCGAGGTAGCCCAAGACGCTGTAGTGGTCGGCGCCGTCGGGGGCGGGGGAGCCGCCTGCGCCAACGACGCCCAGGTAGCCGCCCTCGACCGTCTGACCTTTCTCGTCCACCACCACGGCGTACCAGCGGCTGTTCTCGCGCGCCGGCTTGCGCAGCTGGCAGGCCAAGATCAGCTTGCTCTCGCCTTCGCGGCGGAAAAACGCCCCGCCCTCGCGGACCTTCTCCAGCAGCACGCCGTCCAGCCAAAAGCACATGAACGGCGCCTCGACCGAGCTGGTGAGCGCCGTCGTCTCGTTGTTGTACACGTAGCAAAACAGGGCGCGCTCGGGCATTTTGGCGAGAAGGTCGAGCTCGCTCTCCTTGATTTTGAACTCGACCGTCGTGATCGCGCCGGGGCGGTCGTCGCTCTCGTGCACGCTCGTGACGGCGGTCTTGACCTGGAAGAAGAAGGTCTCGGGGCTGGCGCCGGGGTGCTTGAGCTGCCACTTGAGGTTAAGCGACACGACGTCGATGCCCATGTCGGCGGGCGGGCGCAGCGCGTCTAAGCCGTGGCGGTAAAGCGAGCTCATGAGCTGGTACTCGCCGGTGTATCCGTTGTAGAGAAGGTCGAAGAACTCCTGGGACATGCTTGCTCCCTTGGTGGCTCGGCAGGTGGCAGACTGCTCGATTCTAGCGCGGCGGCGAGAAGAGCGGGCGCCTAGGCCGCCGGCGGGTCGAGGGGAAGCTCGTAGCGCTCGTCCCATTCGTCCCACTCGTCCCACCCGGGCTCAATCGAGGGGCGGTGCCCCAGCCCGTATGCCGGCTCGCACACGCCGCGCTGCCCGCGCTCGAAATACCACCAGCTACCGGCCGGCGTCTCAAGCAGCGAGCTGGGCGTGCGGTTGGCGCGCAGGGCAAAGTAGCGCGCGGTCTTCTCGTCTTGAAACCCCGTTACCAGCTGGCGGTCGCAGTTGCCAAT
Source organism: Bacteroidaceae bacterium (assembly GCA_963658035.1). Classification (GTDB taxonomy): domain Bacteria; phylum Actinomycetota; class Coriobacteriia; order Coriobacteriales; family Atopobiaceae; genus Paratractidigestivibacter. The sequence continues at coordinate 5,636 of CAVKOL010000120.1, read as the reverse complement.
GATCGAGTTGGCGCCCGCCTCGCCGTAGCGCGCCTCGAGCTGGCTCACCGTCTGGCATATCAGGGTACAGCTCACCTCGCGGCTGCGGATGACGGCCAGCACGTCGTCGATGCCGGGCAACGTGAGGTTGGCGAAGTCGTCCAGCATGAAGCGCACGGGTATGGGAAGGCGGCCGCCCGCGCAGTCGGCGTCGGCGTGGGCGCACAGGCTCGTGAACGCCTGGCGCACAAAAAGGCTGGTCAGCGGTGCCAAGCTTTTGTCCATATCGTCCATCGTCACAAACAAGGCGCGCTTCTCGTGTCCCAAGGCGAGAAAATCGACCTGCCGCGGCCGGCGAAAACTGGCCAGTGCGCTGTCAAAGGTCAGCGGAAAGAGATTGGCCGCGATGATGCCCATGATGGACGCGTGCATCTTCTCGGCGCGAGACGTGGAGCGGGCGCGGCGAAAGAGCGCGGCGGCGTAGCTGTTGGGGTCGTCGTGGGCCAGCTCGAAGAACATCGCGGGCGCCTCGCCCTCGCAGGCCCGCTCGAAGCAGCTCACCACCGAGGCCATGTTCCAGCCTTCTTCGGGCAGGGCCTCAAAGACGTAGGCGATGTAGCTTGCCACGTAGTTGGCCGCGGCGCTTGCCCAAAACGGGTCCTGGCCCATGTCATCGCGAGGAAAGAGGGCGCTCGCGATCGAGATGATGTCCTGGGCAAGCGGCCGGCCGTCTCGCCAGCGCACGTGGTGCAGCGGGTCGTATCCCAAGGTGCCGTCCATGGTGGTGAAGTCCAGACAGTCGACCGTGTATCCATTAGAGCGCAGGTAGGGGGCCATGTCGTGGTAGAGCCGGCCCTTGGAGTCCAGGACCACGTAGGAGCCGGCGCATTGCAAGAGGTTGGGCTTTAGGAAGCCGCGCGTCTTGCCCGAGCCGGAGCTGCCCAGGACAAGCACGTTGTTGTTGAGACCGGTTGCCCACGAGTCCATGCTCGCGCGGCGGTTGGCGGTAAGGAGAAGCTCGCCGGCGTAGGCGCGGCGGTTGGCGGGGGAGGGGGAGAAGTTCGTCATGGTGGGGCCTTCTTTCTTATCTAGCTAGAGGGACTCGATCACGCGGTCGGCCAGGCCCGCTTCGACGGCTTCCTGCGCCTCGAAGTACGTGTCGGTGGCCGTGAGGCTAAAGACCTGGTCAAGCGGCATGCCCGTGTGCCGGGCGATGACGCCTGCCGTGACGTCGCGAATTCGCATGAGGTCGTCGGCGCGGGCCTTCACCGAAAGCGCGCTGCCGCCCAGGCCCGAGCCAATCAGCGGGTCGTGGACCATCACGCGGCTGTGCGGCAGCATCCAACGCTCATCGCCGGCGATAAACAGCAGCGCCGCCATGCTCGCCGCCATCCCCAGGCACACGGTGCGGATGGGGCAGCTCACCGCTTGCATGACGTCATAGAGCGCCAGGCCCGACTGCACTTCTCCGCCCAGGCTGTTGATGTAGAGCGTCACGGGCGCCTTGGCGTCAACGCGCTGCAGGTGGAGAAGGCCGCGGATGACGGCGGCGCACGACTCGGCGTCAACGGGGGAGGTAAGCTCCAGCTCGCGGTGGGACAGCATCTCGTCGCGGGGGTCCAGCCTATACAGGCCCTCCGCAGTCTCGCGGATGATCTGTGGCTGGTAGATGGGGGAGTGGTCGCTCATGTCGAGCTCCTTTCCGAGGGTCGGCGCAACCACCAGACCGCCGTCGAGCGGCAGCACGCGACAGCGTGGCATATGCCCCTAGCTGCGGTTCTCTGTGGTTGTGCATGGTGTGAAAAGTCGGCCGTGGCAAGTGCAGCCGATCAACTCCTCCGGCGCTGGGGCCGGCTTGCCAGGAGGCGGGTCGATGCGACCCTCGGGTGAGCGGCACTATAGCACCACCCGGCAAGCCCGCGCAAGGCCCTTTTTGGCTCGTCTCGCCCCGATGGCGCGCGCCGTCCTAAAATCCCCTGCATTCCGGGACACTTTTTGCCTCAAAAACGGCACGGAATGCAGGGGATTTTGCAGTGGTCCCCGGCCTGCGGCCACCTGGCACCCCGCCTGCGGCCGCCCAGCGAGAATGCCGCCCGGGGGTCCGTTGCGCTATCCTTTAGAAATCGCCCCCTGACCAGAGGATACCCGCATGAAAACCACCTGCCCGCGCGCCCGTCGCGCTTCGCTGCCAGCCCGCCTTGCCGCCGCGGTCTGTGCCGTTCTTCTTGCCGTCACAACGGTCTTGACCTGCGTGCCTTCACAGGCCCGCGCCGAGAGCCTTGTCGAAGAGATTGACGTCGAGCAGCGAGACGAGCTTTACGCCCACGCTCGCCTGGGCGTGGCCGCCGGCACCTTGACCGAGTACGAGCTGGCCGACGCCTACCCCGAGGCCGACCTGCAGCTGTTCCCCAGCGACTCGGACGTCGTGGCGGCTGTGGCGGGCAACAAGATCGACTACGGCTTTGTCACCGAGTTCTACGCCATCCGCTTCATGGAGAACAACGACGGCTACATGTACGTCACGCCGGTGTTCACCAGCTTTGAAGAGGCCTTTGCCGTCAACAAGAACAACACCGAGCTGCGCGACAAGATCAGCGCCGTGCTGGACCGCTACAAAGAGGACGGCACCCTGCAGGCCATCAAGGACAAGTGGCTGGTCGACCGCAACTACACCATGGACGACGTGCCCGCCTGCGATACCGGCGACGAGGTCCTGCGCGTGGCCTGCTCGAGCGCCGACGAGCCCTATCTCTTTGTTCAGGACGGCGAGCTGGTGGGCCTGGTGGCCGAGGTCGTGCGCCGCGTGGCAAGCGAGCTGGGCATGCGCGTCGAGCTGCAAGACATGAACTTCGCGGGCGAGATCGCGGCCGTCGCCACCGGCAAGGCCGACATCGCAACGCAGCTCACGCCCACCGAGGAGCGCCTGCAGCAGGTCGACTTCACCTCGTACTACTCCACGGCCGAGTTCGGCGCCCTGGCAAAGTCCGACATCGCGACCGATATCGACTTCATCCAGGCCTTCAAAGACAACTTCAACTCCACCTTTATCACCGAGAACCGCTGGCAGCTCGTGCTCAACGGCCTGCAGGTCACCTGCATCATCACGGTGGGCTCCTTCGCGCTTGGCACCGTGCTTGCCCTGGCCCTGTCGTGGATGTCTCGCCGAGGCAACCCGGTGGCCCGCGCCTTCGTGGCCGTCTACAACAAGCTTGCCACGGGCGTGCCGGTGCTGGTCTGGCTCATGATCTTGTACTACGTGGTCTTTGCCTCGGTGGACATCTCGGCCATCGTGGTGGCCATCCTGTGCTTTGGCCTGCAATCGGCCTCGCCCATCTCGGGCGTCATCGAGACGGGCCTGGCCGCGGTCGACAAGGGCCAGGTAGAGGCCTCGCTTGCCATGGGCTTCTCGCCGTTTGACACGTTTAGGCACGTCGTGGCGCCGCAGGCCCTGGCCCGCGTGTGGTCGCTTTACTCGGGCGAGTTCAGTGCCCTGATCAAAGAGACCTCGATCGTGGGCTACATCGCCTTGCAGGACCTCACCAAGGCAAGCGACATCATTCGCAGCCGCACGTTCCAGGCCTTCTTCCCCTTGATCGCCACGGCTGTGGTCTACTTTGTAGCCATCGTCTTGTGCGACTGGATCTTCAAGCGCCTGGGCCGCCTGCTCGACCCCAAGCGCCGCCGTCCCGCCAGCGTCCTTAAGGGAGTAAAGACCCGTGACTAAAACCCGTGCATTCGCAAAGCGCCTGCTTGCCGGCGTCCTCGCGCTGCTCATCGCCGCCACCGCCGCCCTTGCCGTCGCGCCAACGAGCGCGAAGGCCGACGTCACCGTTTGCGAGATGAGCGTCGAGGAACGCGACGAGCTCTACTCCCACGCGCGCCTGGGCGCCATCGCCGGCTCCCTCACCGAGATCAAGCTGGGCCAGGACTACCCCGACGCCGACCTGCAGCTCTTCTCCAGCGAGTCCGACATCATCGCCGCGTTGGTGGGTAACAAGATCGACTACGCTTTTTGCTCGGAGTTCTACGCCACGCGCTACATGGAGGACAACGCGGGCTACCAGTACGTCACGCCCATGTTCATCACCTTCAACGTCGCCTTTGCCATGCAAAAGGGTAACGACGAGCTGCGCGAGAAGTTCGACGCCATCATCGAGCGCATGCGCGAGGACGGCACGCTGGAGGCCATCAACCAAAAGTGGGTCATCGACCGCGACTACTCGATGGACGACGTCCCCACCTGCGACACCGGCGATGACGTGCTGGTTGTTGCCACGACGGGCACAGAAGAGCCCTACACCTTCATCAAAGACGGCAAGCACGCGGGCGTGGCCGCCGAGGTCGTCCAGCGCATCGCCAGCGAGCTGGGCATGCGCGTCGAGTACCAGGACATGCCCACCGCCAGCGAGATCACGGCCGTCGCCACCGGCAAGGCCGACGTAGCCACGCAGCTAAGCGTCACCGAGGAGCGCAAGCAGCAGGTCGACTTCACCTCGGTCTACGTGTCGCTCAACTACGGCGCGCTGACCAAGGCAGACGACATCGAGTCGGCCGGTTTTCTCGACAACTTTGCCGAGAACTTCAAGAGCAACTTCAAATCCACCTTCTTAACCGAGAACCGCTGGCAGCTCGTTCTCAACGGACTGCAGGTCACCTGTGCCGTCACGGTGGGCGCCTTTGTGCTGGGCACCGCGCTGGCGGCAGGTCTGTCGTGGCTGTCGCGCCGCCGCAACCGCGTGGCCCGCGCCTTCGTGGCCGTCTACAACAAGTTGGCCACGGGCGTGCCCGTTTTGGTGTGGTTGATGATTCTCTACTACGTGGTTTTTGCCGACATGGACATCCCCGCCGTTGCCGTGGCCATCCTGTGCTTTGGCCTGCAATCGGCCACGGGCATCTATGGCGTCATCGAGACGGGCCTGGACGCGGTCGACAAGGGCCAGATCGAGGCCTCGCTTGCCATGGGCTTCTCGCATTTCGACACCTTCCGCAACATCGTGTTGCCCCAGGCAGCCGCCCGCGTGTGGTCGCTTTACTCCGGCCAGTTCACGTCACTGATCAAGGGCACCTCGATCGTGGGCTACATCGCGATCCAGGACCTCACCAAGGCAAGCGACATCATTAGAAGCCGCACTTTCCAAGCGTTCTTCCCGCTTATCGCCACGGCAGTGGTTTACTTCGCTATCATCGCTTTGAGCGGCTGGGTCTTTGCCCGCCTGGGTCTCCTTCTTGACCCCAAGCGCCGCCGAAAGACATCCATCCTCAAGGGAGTTCAAACGCGTGACTAACCAGCTTTTGCCCATTGCCCAACAAACCCCCAGACGCCCGCGCCGGTCGCTGCGCGGGCGCTTGCTTTGCGCCGTGCTGGCGGTCCTTCTGGCCGCGACCACGGTCTTGACCTGCCTGCCCACGCAGGCCCGCGCCGCCGTTAACTACAAGGAGCTCTCGTCTACCGAGGAGCTTGACGACCTGTACGCCAACGCCAGTCTGGGCGTCCTTGGCGGCACCGTGATCGAGCTGGGCCTCAAGGACTCCTACCCCGACGCCGACCTGCAGATCTTTGCGACCGAGACCGACGTCGCCGCGGCCGTGGCCGGCAACAAGATCGATTACGGCTTTGTGACCGAGTTCTTTGCCAGGCGCTTCATGGAGAGCAACTC
>CAVKOL010000119.1:0-7485 GCA_963658035.1 Bacteroidaceae bacterium | reverse complement strand
AGAGGCCGTATTTTTGGGCCACGCACGTGTGGAACATGTTCGACTTCGCGGCCGATGCCCGCGACCAGGGCGGCGAGCCCGGCATGAACCACAAGGGCCTGGTGACCTTCGACCGCAAGACCAAGAAGGACGCGTTCTTCATCTATAAGGCCTGGTGGAGCAAAGATCCGTTTGTTCACGTGTGCTCCAAGCGCTTTGAGGAGCGCTGCGCCGACTCCATCACGGTCAAGGCCTACTCCAACCAGCCGAGCGTCGACTTCTACGTCAACGGCAAGTTGGTCCAGACTGTGGCCGAGGACCCCAAGAACCCGCACGTGTTTAAGCTGTCCATCCCGCTTGCCGAGGGCGAGACGCAGGTCGAGGCCGTGGCGGGGGAGTGCCGCGACAGCGCGACCTGGCGTCGCGTGAGCCAGCCCAACCCGGCCTACGTGCTGGTCAAGAAGAAGGGCCAGCAGAAGTCCAACTGGGCCGACAACGAGTAACGCGCCCGCGCGCCGGTGCGCGCCACAGCCTAGCGACCCCCAAGCCGGGGCGACGGACCACCTCCGCCGCCCCGGTTTTTCAAAAACGCGACAAGTCTGCCAACGAAACCAAGCAAGGCGAGTAGCGAGCCAATTTGCAAAATGAAAACCGCAGGTCAGGGACTTGCGGTTTTCGTGGCTACTCGGTCAAACCGATTTCGTCGGCAGACTTGTCGCGTTTTTGATTTTGGAGGCCGTTTGTTGCGGGAATGCGTTGTGACAATAGGTCAAAATCATTGGGCTCAATCGCTGTGCTGTAAGTATCAACAGCGCATAACCCCAGGTAAACATAGGTATCGCTTAACGTATAAGCAAGTATATCAGTACTGGTTATGAACACTTTCGAGCAGTTTGAACGTTCAAACCCACAATCGTTCTTTGCATCAAATCAAGTTCAAACCCAAAATACTGCGGCCGTTTACCTATTAATAACCACCGTTTGCGGTCCTGATATATCAGTCACGACCAATCTCAGTCACTATGGTCTTGCTGATATACCAGTCATGGCTGGGGTAGGGAAGAGACTTACCCGGCCAACGGCGGCAAGATGGCACCACTTGCCAAAAAGCCGCCGGGGGATACAAGGAAAGGAACGTAGCATGAGCACTTCTAAGTACATGCGCGCAAACGAGAGGGGGGCGCTGTAATGAGCAACGAGGCTAAGCCCAAGAACATGCTGACGCGCCGCGGTTTCGTGGGCGTGGGCGCCCTGGGACTGTCCGCCGCCGTGGGCGCGGGCACCGTCATGGAGCAGTTCAGCACCACGCTTGACACCAACCTGGGCACGGTAAGCGAGAAGCTCACCGCCGAGAGCACCGACGCCGAGCCCCTCTACCAGGCGTTCAAGCCCTCCGACGACGTCCTTAACTCCGATGGCTCGGGCAACTCCCACGCCATCATCCAGAAGGCCATCGACCTCAACCGCAAGCAGGCGGCCGAGGGCGCGGTCCTCATCAAGAACGAGACCTCCAACGGCGGCGGCCTGCCGCTGCGCGAGGGCTCCAACGTGACCTTGTTTGGCATCCGCTCCGAGGTCCCCATGCTGGGCTCCAGCTTTGGCCTTAAGCTCTTTGGCCCCTGCATCACCTTGAAGCAGGCCCTGGAGGACGACCGCACCGACTTTGCCAACACCATCGTCACCAACGTCAACCGCCAGACACTGGCCGTTGCCCCCACCATGAGCTCCTGGGGAGGCGACGAGTTCGACTTCGACGGCGCCGGCTTGAACGTCAACCCCACGATGTCCGATGCCTACGCCAAGCTCAACGAGACTTTGAACCACGCCCACTGCGAGATGACCGTCGCGACCTACGACCCCAAGGAGCCCAGCGTCTCTGACATCGAGGGCGTGGCCGCCGACTTCCGCTCGAGCTTCAACGACTACAAGGACGCGGCCGTCGTCGTCATCTCGCGCCCCACGGCCGAGTCCGTCGACTACCTGCCGGGCGCCGTGGCCGAGGGCCTGGGCGTCGATGAGCCCCTGCAGATCACCGACAACGAGCGCGCCGCCATCGAGCTGGCCAAGGAGTGCTCCGACAACGTCGTCGTTCTTCTCAACACCGCCAACACCGTCGAGATCCGCGAGCTGGCCGACGACCCCCAGATCTCGGCCATTCTGTGGATCGGCTTCCCCGGCTGCTACGGCATGCTCGGCATCGCCGACGTCCTGGTGGGCAAGGCCAACCCCTCCGGTGCCTTGACCGACACCTACGCCACCCACAACCTGAGCGCCCCCGCCATGCAGAACATGGGCGACTTCTCCTACGCCAACGCCGACGTCTTGACCCGCCCCGCCGGCATCTTTGGTGACGTCGCGTCCAAGTACGTCATCGAGTGCGAGGGCATCTACATTGGCTACAAGTACTACGAGACGCGCTACGCGGACAGCGTGCTTGGCCAGGGCAACGCCACCGGCTCTGCCGGCGCCACCGTGGGCGACTCTTGGTCCTACGCCAACGAGGTCGTCTATCCCTTTGGCTATGGCCTGTCGTACACCACCTTTGACCAGCAGATCGTTGGCACGCCCGAGCTTGAGGTCAAGAAGAACTCCAAGACCGGCGCCACCACGGCCTACCTCACCTTTGACGTTAAGGTGACCAACACCGGCGACGTGGCCGGCAAGTCCATTGTCGAGGTCTTTGGCCAGGCCCCCTATACCCAGGGCGGCATCGAGAAGTCTGCGATCCAGCTTCTTAACTTCGAGAAGACCGGCGAGCTTGCCTCCGGCGCCTCCGAGACCGTCTCGGTCAAGTGCGACCTGCAGTACATCGCCAGCTGGGACAGCTCGTACAAGAACTCCGACGGCACCGAGGGCTGCTACATCCTCGACCCCGGCGCCTACTACTTCACCGTGGGCAACGGCGCCCACGAGGCCCTGAACAACGTCCTTCTCGCCCAGGGCATCTCTGGCTCTGCGCTCACCGGCACCGGCGACGCCTCCAAGGTCTACAAGATGGACGTCACCGAGGACGTGCTGTCCAAGACCACCTTCGCCGTCTCTAAGAACGGCTACCAGGTCTCCAACCACCTTGAGTACGCCGACTGGAACCACTTCCAGCCCGGCGAGGTCACCTACCTGTCGCGCGCCGACTGGAACGGCACCTGGCCTGTGACTTACGACTCCATGACCGTCACCGACGCCGACCTCATCGACAAGCTCAACGGCAACTACTACGAGCTCAAGACCGACGACGACGTGTCCGACATCAAGTGGGGCCAGGACTCCAGCCTCATGTTCTACGACATGGCCGGCAAGGAGTACGACGACGAGGCGTGGTCCGAGCTTCTCGACAAGATCACCCTCGAGGAGGCCCTCTACATCGCCACCTTTGGCGGCCCGTCGATTCCCGGCATGTCCTCGATCGGCCTGCAGGAGCACTACCTCACCGAGAACGCCGGCAACGGCATCGTCCTTGCCCTCAACGCCAGCAAGGACACCGACGCCCCCTGGACCATCTCGACCTCCGACGCCAACGGCGCTTGGAACGGCGCCGTCTTTGGCAACGCTCCCTTGACCGCGGCCTCGTTCAACAACTCCCTGTACTTCGAGATGGGCGAGTTCATTGGCGAGGAGAGCCTCTTCACCGGCATCGCCATGCTCTGGGGCCCGGGACTCAACGTCCACCGTCACCAGTACAACGGCCGCACCGGCGAGTACTACGCCGAGGACCCCATCGTCTGCGGCAACTGCGCCATGGAGTACTCGATGGGCGCCCTGGAGTACGGCCTGATCGCCTCGCCCAAGCACTTCGCCTTCAACGACCAGGAGACCAACCGCGCCGGCGTCGCCCCCTACATGACCGAGCAGCAGGCCCGCGAGAACGAGCTTCGCGGCTGGCAGATCGCCTTCGAGGCCACCGACTACGACACCGACGACCACAACGCCAACATGACCGGCCTCATGACGTCCTTCTCCAAGGTCGGCCCCGTCGAGTGCACCTGCTCCACCGGCCTCATGACCGACATCCTTAAGAACGAGTGGGGCTTCCGCGGCTACGCCGTCACCGACATCTACGACGACACCGACCTGTGGACCTCTGTCCTGGTTGCCGGCACCACCTGCTTCGACACGCGCGGCATCTCGGGCTTCTACAACTCCACCACCCTGGAGAACTGCTCGACCTTTGCCAGCCAGACCGACGGCATCTCGATCGGCGCCGCCAAGGTCGCCGGCGACGCCACCGTGCAGAAGGCCGTCAAGGAGTCCGCGCACATGGTTCTCTACGCCATGACCCAGTCCAACCTGGTCAACCGTTACAACAGCACGACCCGCATGGAGAAGCAGATGACCTGGTGGCGCGGAGCCTACCTGGGCGCTGCCGCGGCCTTCGGCGTCTTTGCCGTCGGCGCCGCCGCCTCTGCGGTCGTGAGCTCGCGCAACAGCGAGAAGAAGGAGGCCTAAACCATGTCATCCGCAACCGTTAAGAAGGGCGCCGGCCTCTACGCCTGCGTCGCGGCGATCGTCCTTGCCCTTGTCGGCATCGTCGCCATGTTCGTGAGCAACAGCTTTGGCGCCGGCTACGAGTTCTCGGGCATCGCCATGACCTGCGTGCTTGCCGTCGTGGGCATCGCGCTTGTCGGCGTGGCCGTCTACACCGATACCCAACGCGCCGAGAAGGGCCCCGGCCTTGTCGCCCTCTTTGCCCTGGCCGTCGCCATCTTCCTGTTTGTCTACTGCGGCGTCCAGGTCGTGGCCTCGCGCGCCCTCACCATCTCTGGCCTGTTCTCCTGGAACTCCATGGACACCACCGGCTGGCAGATGTTCTACGCGGCCGTCGTCTCGGCCGCAGGCCTGGTCCTTTCTGCCGTCGTCTTGACCGTGGGCTGCTTCCTGCCCATCGCCAAGAAGGCCTAGGCGAGAAGACCGGCCGGGCCCGCGCCCTCGCGTTCCCCCTCGCGGCGGCGCGGGCCCCAAGGTAGGGTAGGGCGGGATTCCTCTTCCCCTTTCCTTGCCCGTCCCTGCCCTTCTCGGCGGGCCGCCTGAACCCGTCCCAGGCGGCCCGCGTTTTTTTCTATCCCAAGGAACCTTGTCCGTGCCAAGTCCAAGGAAGGAACCCCGCATGGCAGATAAAACCCAAGCGCAAGGCGAGAAGGAGGCGAGCGGCACCGCGGCCTCTGGCCTTAACCAGGCCAAGCTCTACCAGCTCGTTCTCTTCCCGTTCAACAACGGCGCGACCAACGTCTACTACGTCTTGCTCATGAACTACATCGCCTACTACGCCAACGGCGTGTTGGGCCTGGTCCTGGCGTTCGCGACCACGATGGTCACGGTCACCCGCGCCCTGGACGCCTTCATCGACCCGATCGTGGGCATGCTGATCGATCGCACCGAGACCAAGTTCGGCAAGTTCCGCCCGTTCATGGTGCTGGGCAACGTCGTGATGATCGTCTCGTCGCTTCTTCTCTTCTACGGCACGCGCCTGATCCCGGCAGACGCCACCGCCGTGAAGTACGTGGTCTACACGCTGTTCTACATCCTGCTGATGGTTGGCTACTCCATCCAGACGTCGTGCACGCGCTCGGGCCAGACCTGCCTTACCAACGACCCCAAGCAGCGCCCCACCTTCACGCTGTTCAACACCATCGCGTCGCTGGTGGGCATGGGCGTCACCATGGCCGTCGCCTCGATCGTGGGCGGCAACGTGGGCTTTGGCACCGAGGCCTTCTTCAACTTCTTGATCCCGCTGGTTATCATCTTGTCCGCGGCCTTGACCGCGCTGGCCGTCATCGGCATCGCCGGCAAGGACAAGAAGGAGTACTGGGGCCTGGGCGGCAAGTCCGAGGCCGAGGAGAACAAGCTCTCCATCAAGGACTACGTGCAGATCTTCAAGTCCAACAAGGAGCTGCAGCGTCTTATGGTCGCGGCTTCCGGCACCAAGTTCGCCTTTGCCGTGGCGACCAACACCTCGGTTGGCATCCTGCTCTACAGCTGCATGATGGGTAACTACAACGGCCTCTACCTGCCCATGTACGTCATTGGCTACGTCTTCTCGGCCCCGTTCTTCATCGGTGGTCTTAAGATGAGCCAAAAGTACGGCCAGAAGAAGACCCTCGTGAGCTTCACCTCGCTGGCGCTGCTGCTCTACATGGGCGTCGTCGTTCTTCTCGCCATGTGGGACCCCAACAACGCGGCGATGAACCTCACGATCTTCTCGACCGAGGGCGGCTTCCACTTGACGCTCAACCCCTACACGTTGATCTTCATCGTGCTCTACGGCCTGGGCTACGGCGCGTACTACTCGACCGCCGACATGGCCATCCCCATGATCGCCGACTGCTCGGACTACGAGATGTACCGCTCGGGCAACTACGCGCCCGGCGTCATTGGCACACTGTTCTCGTTTGTCGATAAGCTCGTGAGCTCGCTTTCCACCACCGTCGTGGGCATCGCGCTTCTTGCCGTGGGCCTGACCGAGCTGCCCGACACCACGACCGCCTATGCCAGCGGCATGAACTGGCTCACGATCGTGTTGTTCTGCGTGATCCCCATGATTGCCTGGGTGCTGACGCTGGTCGCCATGAAGGGCTACACCTTGACCGGCGAGCGCATGAAGGAGATCCAGGCCGTCAACGCCTGCCGCAAGGACGCGATCAGCGAGGGCATGGCCGTCGACGAGGCGCTTGCCAAGTGGCAGACCATCGACCAGGTTCCCTCGCAGTACCGCGCGGAGTAGCCGCCGGTTTTAGCTGCGCGATTTTGTTTCTCCCCAAGGGCCCCGACGCCACGCGCGCCGGGGCCCTTCTTTGTAGGGCGGGCTCGGGCAGGGGCGCTTCTCGACGTGCACCGATGTTTGTACAAACATCGGTCGGAATCTAGAAAATAGGGCTTCTCAGCACAAACATCGGCACAATTTAGGAAGGTTCGTACAAACATCGGCGCGATTTCAGAAGCGGGTGGTGAGAAGGGCGGCGCGCGCCTTTAAGGAACGTGGCTGGGAGGGTTAAATTTGGTACCCCCGGCAGGGGAGAAACGAATTGCTGGTAGACTTGGCAACAGTCTTTGTTAACGCAGCTTAAACGTTGTTAAGGGGTTACCATGCGCGCACCATTCCGGGGACTTTCTGTGGCCCTCGCGGTTTTGATCGGCGTCACGCCGCTCACGTCTCCGCTTTCTGCCTATGCCACCACCCAGGCTTCAAGCGAGGTCATCGTTTACGACGCGGCGGCCGACGACGACGTCGCCACGATGGACGAGACGGACGCTGTCGCGGTCGACGACGACGCCTTTTTGGTCGACGACGGCGAGACGGACGAGACGGACGGCCAGTCCTACGTCACCGACGACGGCACCGTCGAGGACTACGACACCAGTGGCCAGACCGTCTGGACCGGCGACGACGCCAACGCCGACCGCAAGGATGACGAGACCTACGCCGACGATATTGCCCCGGATGATTACGACGCCGATCGAATCCTTAATTCTTGGCGTTACGAGAACGGTGAGCTTAAGGTTACTGATGAGGAC
>CAVKOL010000118.1:2861-7750 GCA_963658035.1 Bacteroidaceae bacterium | reverse complement strand
CGGAACTGGCGGATGGCCTCGACGAAGGCCTGGCCCTCGATGTCGCCGATGGTGCCGCCCAGCTCGGTGATGACCACGTCGGCGCCGGTCTGCTCCTCGATGCGGAAGAAGCGCTGCTTAATGGCGTTGGTCACGTGCGGGACAACCTGCACGGTGCCGCCCAAGAACTCGCCCTGGCGCTCCTTGGCAATCAGGCTCTGGTAGATGGCGCCGGTGGTGAAGTTAGAGTTGCGGGTGAGGTTCTCGTCAATAAAACGCTCGTAGTGGCCCAGGTCAAGGTCGGTCTCCTTGCCGTCCTCGGTGACAAAGACCTCGCCGTGCTGGAAGGGGCTCATGGTGCCGGGGTCGACGTTGAGGTAGGGGTCGGCCTTCTGCATCATGACCTTGTAGCCGCGCGACTTGAGCAGACGGCCAAGAGAGGCAGCCGTGATGCCCTTGCCGAGCGAAGAAACGACGCCGCCGGTAACAAAAATGTGTTTTGTCATTATGGGACCTTCCCGTAGTGAGTCTTATGGATGGCTTCTTCTACGGGGTTTCATTCTAAAGCGAGAAGACCTTTCTGTGTGACGATTTATTTGCCGCTCACCGACTTGTAACGAAATCTGCAAAGAGTCTTGGCGAGAGACGCTACTCAACAGGCGAGGCCATGATGGCGTCGAGCTCTTGCTCAAGCTCGCCCAGGTGCTTGACCTTTGCTTTCTTTACCAGGTGGCCACGCGTGAATACCTTTTGCACGTCGCGTAGGGCCGAAAGGTCGTCAAGCGGGTTCTTCTCGCAAACGATAAGATCTGCGTCCAAGCCCGCCACGACGCTGCCGCAGGTTTTCTCGAGCCCCAAAAGGCGGGCGTTCACCTGCGTGGCGGTGTGCAGGGCAAAGGCGTTGGAGACGCCCACGTACTTGGCAAAGTAGGCCAGCTCGCGCCACAGGTCGTACTGCGTGACGTAGGGGCAGGCCGAGTCGGTGCCCAAGCCCACGTCGATGCCGTTTTCCAGCGCCTGCTTGGCGCTTTGGATGATGCCTGCGCACACAATGTCGCCGTTGATCTTTTGGACCTCGGTCGAGAGGGTCTTCTCGGGCGGGAGCTTGACGAAGGGCAAAGCCGGCGAGATGGTACAGGTGACCGAGGGTTTTCTCCCCGGCAGCTGCGTCTTTGCCGCGCCGCGGTAGAGGTCGATGATCTCTTGCGTCATGGGGGCTCCGTGCTCCACCGTGTCGACGCCGGCGAGAAGGGCCAGCTTCACGCCCTCGGTGCTCTCGACGTGGGCCATCACGGGAAGGCCCAGGCGGTGGGCCGTGGCGCAGGCGGCCTTGGCCACGTCGAGCGACATGCGCACGACACCGGGCTCGCCGGCCACCGTCGCGTCAAAGACGCCGCCGGTGATAAAGAGCTTGATGACGTTGGCGCGGCGGGCAAAGAGATCGGCCACCATAGAGGACGCCTCTTGCGGCGTGTTTGCCACCTGGGCAAAGAGGCCCGCGCCGTGGCCATTGGGGGCGGTGATGCCGGTGCCCGGCGCGATGATGCGCGGGCCCTCGATGCGGCCGGCCTCGATCAGGTCGCGCACGGCAAGGTCGCCGTACAAGGGGTCGCCCGCGCCGCGCACCGTGGTGACGCCGCTGGCCAGCTGCTGTTTTGCGTTGTTGGCCAAGATGTGGCGCACGATCAGGCGGCCGGGCGCGTTGTCCAGGCGGCGCATGATGTCGCCGGCGTTGCCCGCCGAGTAGGGCTTGCCCGTGCCGCAAAAGTGCACGTGCATGTTGATGAGGCCGGGCATGAGATAGGCGCCGGCCAAGTCGATGACCTTGGCGTCTGCGGGAACCTGAGCCACCGAGGAGGGGCCCACCCACTCGATCTTTTGCCCGCAGGTGATGACGGCCGTGTTGGGTTGCGGCGCCATGTCGCGGCTGCCGTCCAAAAGGGTCGCGTTGATAAGTGCGTAGGACTCGGGCTTTTTGGCCATTTGTTCTCTCCCCTATTTCGCGGCCGCGGGGGCCGACGTTATCAATTCTTTAATCAAAGCTACGCGATTGCGGCGCGGGCGGCCGCGACTATTCGGCAAGCGAGGCGTGCGCCTCGAGCATCTGCCTCGCGTGGTCGCAGGCGGCCTGGGACGTGTCACCCGAAAGCATGCGCGCGATCTCCTTAACACGCTCGGCGTCGTCCAACGGCTCGATCGTGGTCTTGGGGTCGTCGTCTTTGGTCTTGGAGACAAGCAGATGGCTCTGCGCCGCGACGGCCACCTGCGCCAAGTGGGTCACCACGATGACCTGGTGCGTCTTGGCAAGGTCTGCCAAGACCTGGGCAAGTGCGTTTGCCGTGGCGCCGCCAACGCCGGCGTCCACCTCGTCAAAGACCAGCGTGTCGCACTCGTCTGCCGCGCCCAGCACCACCTTGAGGGCCAGCATGACGCGGCTCACCTCGCCGCCCGAGGCGATCTTCTTAAGCGGGCGGGGCGTCAGGCTCGCCCCCGGACGGTAGAAGAACTCGACGCTCGAGGGGCCTTCCTTGCCCCAGCGCTCGCGCGGCAGGCGCTCCATCTTGACCACCAGCGCGGCCGTGCCCATCTCAAGGCGCCCCATCTGCTCTTGGACCGCCGCCTCAAGGCCGGGCGCCGCCTCGGCGCGGGCCTTGTCCAGGGCATCTGCCGCCGCGGCCAGCCTCTTCTCGGCCGCCTCCACGCGCTTCTTCGCGGCGCGCAGGGTAGCCCCGCCGTCCTCGGCGGCCTGAACCACTTCGCGGGCCTGCTCGCGGCGCTCAAAGACCTTCTCGATGCTGGGGCCAAAGCTGCGCATAAGGCCCTGCAAAGAAGACATGCGCTCTTGCATGGACTGCAGCGTCTCGGGGTCGAAGTCGACCTTGTCGGCATAGTCGCGCAGACGAGAAGAGACGTCCTCCAAGTCGATGAGCGAGCTGTCGATCATGTCGCTTAGCTCGGACAACGACGAGTCCATGCGCGAGGCGTCCATAAGCACGCGGGCCGCGCTCGCCAGGGCGCTGCAGGCGCCTTCCTCGCCGCTCAGCAGCTCGCGGGCGCCGTAGGCCGCGCTCACCAGGGCCTCGGAGTGCTCGGCCCGAGGCAGGGTCTCCTCAAGCTCCTCCAGCTCGCCGGGCTGCGGGTCCACCTCGTCGATGCGGCGCAGGGCGAAGTGGGCCTCCTCGAGCTTCTCGGCGGCGCTTTGGCTCAGCTCCTTCACGCGCGCGAACTCGGCGGCTGCCGCGGCGGCGGCCTCGTATGCCTTGACGTAGGCCTCGCGGGCGGGCCCCACGCCGTCACGGGCCCAGCCGTCGAGCATCGCCACGTGGTTCTTTACCGACAACAGGCGCTGGTGCTCGTGCTGGCCGCACAGGTCGACCTTGGACCCCACGGCCTGCGACAGCTCCTTGACCGAGGCCATCTTGCCGTCGATCGCGATGCGGCTCCTGCCGTCGGCGCCCACGCGGCGGCGCACGACGCAGCCCTCCGCGTCGTCCGCCCCCATGAAGAAGCGGCCCTCAACCTCAAGCGAGGGCGCGCCCTCGCGCACCGCGTCGGCGTCTGCCCGCTCGCCGATCAAAAGTTTGATGGACGAAAGCAGCGCGGTCTTGCCCGCGCCCGTCTCGCCCGTCAAGACCGTGAGACCGCCAGAGAACTCGATGTTTGCCTCGTGTATAAGCGCGACGTCGCGCACGCGCAGCTGGTCGAGCATTACTTGCCCACCTGCCCGTAAAAGACGCGCGAGACCGAGCCGTAGAAACTCTGGGCGCTGTGGTCAAGGAGAAGAACGTCGCCCTCGCCGCGACGCACCCGGGCGCTGATCGCCCACGAGGCGTCGGTGTCGCCGATAGGCTGGCCGTCTGCAAAGAAATGCCTGATGGCGGGCCTGTCCTGGCTCATCTCGATCTCTACCACGTCAGACGGAGAGGTCAAGAAGGCGCGGGCCATGATGGTGTGGGGCGCCACCGGCACGCACACCATGCCCGTGAACTCGGGACACACGATGGGGCCGCCGGCGGCCAGGGCATATCCCGTGGAACCCGTTGCGGTCGAGACGATGAAGCCGTCGCCCCGCAGGCGGTCGATGTGGTTGCCCGAGACGCTCACGTCGAACTCCACCACGTCGCCGCGCCCGCCGCGCGAGACCGCGAAGTCGTTTAGGGCAAAGCTTCTTTGCACAAAGGTCGAGCCGTCCGCCCGCATGAACTCGGACTCGATGTCCAAAGTGGCGCGATGGCTCACGTGAAGCTCGCCCGCAAGGGCGCTTGCCGCGGTCTCGATAAGCTGATCGGGCCCCGCGCTGGTCAAAAAGCCCAGGTGGCCGTAGGAGATTCCCAAGATAGGCACACCGGCGTACCCCACGATGCGGGCCGCGCGCAGCAACGTGCCGTCGCCTCCCAAAGAGACCACCAGGCCGCAGTCAGAGGCATCGGCGTGACGGTTGGGAAATACCTTCTTGTCGTGGGCCCATTTGGTCTCCACGCCCTGGTCGTCCAACCAGGACTCGAGCTGGCGCGCGCTTTCCAGCGCGTCTGGCCTTGAGTAGTTGGGAACGATAAGAACCTTCACGGGACACCCCTCATTCATAGAACATCCGTACGGGTATTCTATCACCTGAGAAGGGCATGCGCCACCACAACTCTACGGGCGGTGCGCATTTCTTTTGCCGTACAGGAGATACTCGACGTTTCCCTTGTGGCCCTTGATGGGGCTTGTGCAAAAGCCCTGGACACACAGGCCGCGCTCCTCAAAAGCGGCGCGCACGCGGTCGACGCAGGCCAGGCGAACCGCCTCGTCGCACACGATGCCGCCCTCACCCACGTCCTCGCGCGCGGCCTCGAACTGCGGCTTAACAAGCGTGAGAAACGCGCCGGTGGGCTTCAAAAGCTCGCATACCGCCGGCAGCACCGTCA
>CAVKOL010000118.1:0-2203 GCA_963658035.1 Bacteroidaceae bacterium | reverse complement strand
TCGAGCGACTTCTCGAGCGAGACGTCCTTGTCGCGCACGGCCATCACGATGTCGTCCAAACGGCCCGTGATCTGCGAGAAGGTCTGGTACTTGGAGGTGTCGACGCGAGCCATTACCAGCGGCCCTCGTAGTCGTCATCGTCATTGGCCCCGGGGCCCTCGACGTGGTAGACGCCGCCGCTCATCTCGTCCTCACGGTCAGAGCCAAAGGGCTCGTGCTCGACCTCGGGCTCTTCGTAGACGTCAAAACGGGCGTCGAACATGTACTCAAGGTCCTCGATCGTCTCGCCGCGCTCGGCCAGAGCGTCGTAGGCCTTCTTGACCACATCGACCCCGGCCTCAAGGTCATCGGCCACGCGGCCAAGGATGCCGTTGATGTAGGCCGAGGACTCCTCGGTGCCGTAGGCCTTGGCAAGCTCGACCGACTCGTTGATGGTGACGGGGATGTCGACCTCGTCGACCAGCAGCATCTCGTAGAGGGCCAGGCGCAAAAGGTTGCGGTCGACGGCAGGAAGCCTAAAGAGGCTCCAGGTCATCGAGCGCGTGGCGATGATGGCGTCCACGTCGTAGCGGCGCTTGTCGCAGCCCACGGCCAGGTCGCGGCCAAAATCGTCCAGGGGGCCGCAGTCGATCACGTAGTCGCCCGCCAGGACCTCCTCGACGGTGCGGCCGTTGGCCTCGGCCTGGAACAGCAGCTGAAGCGCCTGACTGCGGGCAAGGGTGCGCCCGCCAAACAACTTTTTGCTCAAGAGCTCTACTCCTTGGGGAAAACGAGGCTGTCGATGCAGACGTCGACCGCGGCCACGCCAACGCCGATCTGCTCGGTGATGGCCTCGGCGACGGCCTCGCGCACGTCCGCGGCGAGCTTGGTGAAGGGGTAGCCGTAGAAGACGGCCAGGTGAATCACCACGTGCAGGGCGTCGTTCTCGACGCTGGACTCGACGGCGGCGTCGGGCGCGACGCTCCTGCTGGTGAAGACAGAGATGAGGCTCGAGGCGATGTCGTTGCCGCCCACGGAGGCGACGCCGTCGACCTTTTTAGCGGCGAGAGAGACGATCGTCGAGACGACGCTCTTGGAAATACCGATGCCAGAGACAAACAGCTCAGTGTCGGCCATGTGATCCTCCTTTTAGGCGGGGCAAGTGCCCCAATGCGCGGCAAAACCTACTTAAGCAACATCAAAAAGCAAAGCGATTAGACGCGGGAGACAAACTTGCCCTCGCGGGTGTCGACCTTGATGGTCTCGCCCTCGTTGAGGTACATCGGCACCTGGATGGTGGCGCCGGTCTCGATGACGGCGGGCTTGGTGCCGCCCTGGACGGTGTCGCCCTTGAAGCCCGGGTCGGTCTCGGTGATGGTGACCTCGATGAACATCGGGGGCTGGACGGTAAGAAGGTCCTCGTCGGCGTACATCAAAAGGCAGGTGTCGTTCTCCTTGAACCACTTGGCGTTGTCGCCGATGAACTCGGCGGGAACGGGGATCTGCTCGTAGGACTCCATGTCCATGAAGTAGTAGTTGTCACCGTCGTTGTAGAGATACTGCATCTCGCGGGTGGTCAGCATGACGGAGTCGAACTTGCTGCCGGCGTTGCAGGTCTGGTCGCCAATGACGCGGCCCGAGCGGAGGTCCTTGATCTTGTAGCGGACAAAGGCACCGCCCTTACCGGGCTTGACGTGCTGGAACTCAACCAGGGTGTAGATCTTGTCCTTAATCTTGAGGCCCATGCCGTTCTTGAACTCGGCGGTGGTGATCTGCTGCATCTAACAACTCGCTTTCTAAGAAACTCCCCTATTTGGGAAACCTGTTCAAACCAACTTTCAAAGTATACACCGAGAAGGGCTTAGCAGTCGATGCACACCAGGTCATGCGTGGACTCGGTGAAGGGCACGTAGCCGTCGGCAGTCATGAGGCCAAAGTCCTCGAGGCGCACGCCAAAGTTGCCGGGCAGGTAGATGCCGGGTTCGATGGTCACGACCGAGCCCTCGGGCACCGGGCGCTGCCAGCTGCGGCCAAAGTTGGGGTTCTCGTGAATCTCGACGCCCACGCCGTGGCCCAGGCCGTGCTTGAAGTAGTCGCCGTAGCCGGCGTCGCTGATGACCTTAACTGCCAGGTTGTGGATGTCGGCGCCGATGCAGCCGGGCTTTGCCGCGGCGGCGCAGGCCTCGTGGGCCTGGCGCACGATGTCGTAGACGCGGCGCTGCTC
>CAVKOL010000117.1:0-7889 GCA_963658035.1 Bacteroidaceae bacterium | reverse complement strand
CCAAGCTCTCCCTCGAGGGCCGCGCCGCCATCGTCGAGCAGGTCAAGAACCTCCTTGGCCCGATCAACCGTATGGACGGCGACTCCCTGCCCGTCTCTGCCTTCAAGGGCATCGAGGACGGCCAGTGGGAGCTGGGTGCCTCTGCCTATGAGAAGCGCGGCGTTGCCGTCAGCGTTCCTCAGTGGGACGAGACCAAGTGCATCCAGTGCAACTCCTGTGCCTTTGTGTGCCCGCACGCCACGATCCGTCCCTTCGTCATGACCGAGGACGAGGCAGCTGCGGCGCCCGAGAACACCCGCACCCTCGACGCCATGGGCCCCAAGGTCAAGGGCATGAAGTACACCTTGGCCGTGAGCCCGCTCGACTGCATGGGCTGCACCGTCTGCGTTTCCGCCTGCCCCAAGGGCGCCCTCACCATGGTTCCCGCCGAGAGCCAGCTCGCCGAGCAGGACGTCTTTGACTACTGCGTCG
Organism: Bacteroidaceae bacterium; assembly: GCA_963658035.1. GTDB lineage: Bacteria > Actinomycetota > Coriobacteriia > Coriobacteriales > Atopobiaceae > Paratractidigestivibacter. Next base: position 7,418 of record CAVKOL010000117.1, on the reverse strand, counting down.
CCAAGGTTGCCGAGAAGCCCGAGGCCATTGCCAACAACACCAAGGGTTCCCAGTTCAAGCAGCCGCTGCTTGAGTTCTCTGGCTCCTGCGCTGGCTGCGCCGAGACGAGCTACGCGCGCCTGGTCACCCAGGTTGCCGGCGACCGCATGTTCATCTCCAACGCCACCGGCTGCTCCTCGATCTGGGGCAACCCCGCGGCCACTTCTCCCTACACCGTCAACGCCTGCGGCCACGGCCCCGCGTGGAACAACTCCCTGTTTGAGGACAACGCCGAGCACGGCCTTGGCCTGCAGGTTGGCTACGCCGCCGTCCAGGAGAAGCTCGTCTCTGACACCAAGGCTTTTCTCGCCGCCGACGGCGTGAGCGAGGACTTCAAGGCCGCCGCTCAGGCTTGGCTCGACTCCCGCAACGACGTCGAGGGCTCCAAGACCGCTGCCGCCGCCTACATCGAGCAGCTCGAGGCCAACGGCTCCGACGCCGCCAAGGCGGTCCTGGCCGACAAGTCCTACCTCACCAAGAAGTCCTTCTGGATCTTTGGCGGCGACGGCTGGGCCTACGACATCGGCTTCGGCGGCCTTGACCACGTCTTGGCCTCCAACCACAACGTCAACGTCTTTGTCTTTGACACCGAGGTCTACTCCAACACCGGCGGCCAGGCCTCCAAGGCCTCTAACCTGGGCCAGGTTGCCCAGTTTGCCGCGGCCGGCAAGGTGACCAAGAAGAAGACCCTGGCCGAGATCGCCATGACCTACGGCTACGTCTACGTCGCGCAGGTTGCCATGGGCGCCAACCCCGCCCAGACCTTGAAGGCCATCCAGGAGGCCGAGGCCTACGACGGCCCGTCCCTGATCATTGGCTACAGCCCCTGCGAGATGCACTCCATCAAGGGCGGCATGAAGAACTGCCAGCTCGAGATGAAGCGCGCCGTCGAGTGCGGTTACTGGAACCTCTACCGCTTCAACCCCGCGGCCCCCGAGGGCAAGAAGTTCTCCCTCGATTCCAAGGAGCCCACGGGCGGCTACCAGGAGTTCCTGATGAACGAGGCCCGCTACAGCCGCCTCACGCGCGAGTTCCCCGAGCGCGCCCAGGAGCTCTTCCAGGCCAACGAGCAGGCCGCCATGGACCGCTACCAGCACCTGCTTAAGCTCAAGGCCATGTACGCCGACGCGTAAGACCGCAAGCAAAACAGCTCGTTAGAACGTTGTACCGGGCCGGAAGCCAAGTGCTTTCGGCCCGGTTTTTCTATCGAAGACTTGCCAAACGGCTGATGCAAATCGGTGAAAGGTAGTCCATAATATGATTCGAATATTTGTTTTAGTTAGTTCGCGTCAACCCGGGCCGCAGCGCCTGGTCTAGGTGGTTTTTTGAATCCTGCTATCGTCATACCGTCCTACTGGACGAGCGAGTCCCATGTTCCCAGCGTAGGGGAGTGGGGCGCCTATGACTATGCGACTCCCATCACCAAGCCCATGCCCGAGCTCGAGACCTGCCTGTCCTCGCTGGAGCAGGTGCGCGGCGTGCTGCGCATCTTTGTGCTGGTGGTGGCAGACCCCGAGTGCGAGAACTCGGCCCGCGCCCGCGTGAACAGCATCTGCCGCAGCCACCCCAACCTCGACACGCTGGTCATCGGCGCGCGCGAGGCCTTCTTCATCAAGGAAGCCGTGGCCAAGCTCGTGCCCAACCTTATTGGCGAGAACGTCGCGCTGCGCGGCTACGGCGCCATCAAGAACCTGGGCTTGGCCGCCGCCTGCGTCTTTGGCCACGACGCCGTGGTTTTTCTCGACGACGACGAGGTCGTGACGTCCCAGGACTTCCTGATCGACGCCGTCTACGGCCTGGGTCTTCTCACCCGCCAAAACCTCAAGATCTTGTGCAAGAGCGGCTACTTTGTGGACAAGGGCGGCTCGTGCTTTGCCAAGACGTCCACCAAGTGGTCCGAGAAGTACTGGTCTAAGGCCGCCGGCTTTAACGCCGTGATGAAGAAAGCCCAGGAAGGCACCCGCATTTCTCGGTCCAACCACATGAGCGGCGGCTGCTGCGCCATCCACGCGCAGGCCTTCACTCGCGTGCCCTTTGACCCATATATCACGCGCGGAGAAGACCTGGACTACGTTTTGAACCTGCGCGCCAACGGCATGGACGTGTGGTTTGACAACGAGTGGTCTGTGCGCCTCGAGCTGCCCGAAGAGATGGCCCCCGAGCCGTCCCTGTTTATGCAGGACGTCTACCGCTGGCTCTACGAGTACCGCAAGCTCGCGGCCATGAACGCTCGCCGCAACCTGCGCACCATCACGCCCGATTCCCTCATGCCCTATCCCGCGCCCTGGCTTTCTGAGGGCGTGCGCTCGCGCGTGTTCAAGACCGCCTTGCGCCGCCTTGTCACCGGCCCGTATCGCCGCGAGTACCTGTCCATTCTCACCAAGGGTGCCAAGGAAGCCGACGCCTTTGCCACGCAATCAGCCGAGAAGTATCTTAAGTTCGCGATGTCGTGGCAAACCGTTATGACGGCGCTGTGGCAGGACAAGTACCTGCAAAACCGCATCCTGGGCACCGGCGGCGTCGCGCAGCCCGCGGCAACCATTGCGCCGCAGGTCACGGCACCCGCTGGGACCGTGGCCCCTGAGCCCGTGCCCGCCGCGCCCACGGCCGAGGGAGGCTTGTTCGATGAAGTTTCCCAATAAGCTGTCGGACCGCCAGCAGATGAAGGGCTCTCCTTGGCCCGACGTCGCGCTGGTGGTCGTTGTGGCCGTCGTGCTTATCGCCCTGGCCTGGTCGATCAAGATCGACAACGTGGCCATCGCAATCGTGTGCGGCTGCGTGCTGGCTTCCAGCGTGGTTTTGGGCAGCACCGTTCACCTGGTGCCCGACGACACCCGCTCGCAGGCAACCGAGCGCACCCTGCGCGTGGCCACCAACACCTTGGAGCACCTGCGCGGCGGCCTTACGGTCGAGAACGCCCAGGCCATCTGCCAGCTTATCTTGCCCGAGACCAACGCCGAGGGCGTGGCCATCACCAACACTACCCACGTCCTGGCCTGCCTGGGGCCCTTCTCGGCTGCTTACAAGGCGGGCTCGCCCAACAGCCGCGCCACCACCGAGGTGTTGAAGTCTCGCCGCATGGAGACCTTCTACTCCATGGACCAAGAGATGCAGCGCCCTGCTCGCTTTACCGTGGGCGCGGGCCAAAAGGGCAATGCCTTTGGCATCATCGTGCCGCTGGTTGTGCAGGACCGCGCGCTGGGCACGATCAAGCTCTACTACAACCGCGACCTGGACATGGACAAGACCCAGCTGGCCATCGCGCGCGGCTTGGGCCAGCTCCTCTCCACGCAGCTTTCTGCCTACGAGCTTGATTACCAGGCCGAGCTCACCGCCCGCGCCGAGGTCAAGGCCCTGCAGGCGCAGATCAACCCGCACTTCCTCTTTAACACCTTGAACACCATCGCGTCGCTGTGCCGCACCGACCCCATGAAGGCCCGCGACATCCTGCGCGAGTTCTCGCTGTTCTACCGCCGCACGCTGGAAAGCTCGCAGTCCACGCTGATTCCGCTTTCGCAGGAGCTCGAGCAAACGCGCCGCTACCTCACCATCGAGAAGGCCCGTTTTGGAGAAGACCGCATTGTGGAAAGCGAGCACATCGAGGGCAACTGCGGCCAGCTGCTGGTCCCGTCTTTCCTGGTGCAGCCCATCGTCGAGAACGCGGTGCGCCACGCCATGCGCGACGCTGGAGCGCTTCATGTGGATATTCACGTGGCTGTCGATGGCGATGATATCCTAGTTGCCGTCGCAGACGACGGCCTTGGCATGACCGAGGACGTGGCTGCTCGGCTGCTTGACCCCAATGCGGGCCAGGTGGTGGACGAGGGTAACGGCACCAAGCGACGCGGCGCGGGCATGGCCCTGCGCAACGTGGCCGAGCGTGTCGAGCGTGTTTTTGACCTTGGCTCTGGCGTGGAAATTGTCTCTAAGCCGGGCGAGGGCACCTGCGTTACCCTGCGGTTGGTTGGGGCAAAGCATATGCTCGCCAGTGACCCTGACGAGGATATCTAAGTTGTTTGTACGGCTGCTTGCAGCCAGGCGTTATAAGGAGTTTTTGGTATGCGCGCGATGATTGTAGATGACGAGGCCCCGGCACGCTCTGAGCTGCGTTTCCTTCTTGAGGAGACGGGCAGGGTAGAGGAGATCATGGAGGCCACCTCGGCCCGCGAGGCCGTCGAGCGCCTTATGGAGGGCAAGGCCGACGTCATGTTCTTGGACATCTCGATGCCCAAGACCTCTGGCATGCAGCTCGCCGAGGCCCTGTACAAGCTCAAGAACCCGCCCGCGATCATCTTTGTCACCGCGTACAGCGAGTATGCCCTGGACGCCTTCAACGTCGACGCCGTCGACTACCTCATGAAGCCCGTCGAGGCGGACCGCCTGGCCCAGGCCCTGGACAAGGTCGAGCTGCGCGTCCAGCCCCAGCAGCCGCAAAACCACTCCTCGGTGGAACGCATCCCCGTGGTCAAGAGCGGCCGCAAGGTCCTGGTGCCCATCGACCAGATCCGCTACATCGAGGCCAAGGACGACTACTCCTGCATCTACACCGACAACGATCGTTTTCTCTCCACGATCAGCCTGGCCAAGCTCGAGGAGAAGCTCGCTCCGCACGGTTTCTTCCGCGTGCATCGTGGCTACATTGTTAATCTTGAGTTCGTAGAAGACGTCGAGGTCATCTCTTCTGGCATTCTTCAGCTGGGCATTACCGGCATCGAGGGCAAGAAGATCTCTGTCTCCCGTCGCCGTGTGGTTGCCCTTAAGCGAGCACTCGGCCTCTAAGGAGCGTCTTTACCTATAATGCGTTTTGATATTGTCTCTGATACCCACGGGTTCTTGTCGCCGGAGCTGTTAGAGCAGCTACAGGGTGCCGACTACATTGTCCACGCCGGCGATATCTGCTCTTCTTCCGATTACCGCACCTTGAAGGCCATCGCACCTTTGCAGATGTGCCTGGGCAACAACGACTGGGCCTACGACTACGGCCCCGAGGTCAAGGACAAGAAGATCTTTTATGCGAGCGACTTCATGTGGCACGTGTGCCACTACCGTGAGCGCCTTGACCTGACCTGCTGCGATATCGCGATTTGCGGCCACACCCACAAGCCGTTTGTCCTGCGCGACGAGGCCACGGGTACGCTGGTTATGAACCCCGGCAGCCCCACGTACCCCAGGGCCGGCGGGCCTTCGATGGGCCGCATCATCACCGACGGCGACAGGATCGTCTCAGCAGAAATCATCGAGCTCTAGCTGCAATAGATAAGGCCTTCCGGTTACGCGCCGGAAGGCCTTTTGGTTTACCTAGGGCTGGGCGGGCGTCGTTGGCTCCCCCAGGTCCTTCTCGATCATGAAAAGCGGCGCCAACACCTTGGTGAAAAACGCCAGCCACAACAGAGATACGCAGAAGCCCGCGATGACGTCTGACGCATAGTGAACGCCCAGGTAGATACGGCTGATGCCCACCATCACGATGATGACGGCAAACAGGCAGCACCACACGTGGCGCAAGATGTCGTCCTTCTCGTATTTCCAGATCATCCAGATGAGAAGCCCGTAGAAGGCCATCGAAATCATCGAGTGGCCCGAGGGAAAGCTGTAGCCTGTCTCGGTAGCTAAGCGAAAACCGTCGGGGCGCGGGCGTTGTACCAGGAACTTAAGGACCTGGTTAAGCACCAGGGCGCCAATGACGTTGGCGCACACGCAGCGCCCTGGAGCCCGGCCCGGCGCAAAGGCCGAGACGATCAGCGCCATGACCAGCACCACGGCCACCGAGGAAAGCGACGTGAAGCCCTCCATGATGGGCGTCATGAAATCGGAGCGCAGGTACTCGACAAAGAAGCGGTACGCGTAGACGTCCAGGGACATGATCTGCCCCTCGGCAACGTCTTCCAAAAGCAGCGCGAAAATGAGGGCGGCCGCGATGACCACCAGCAGCTTGACGTTGTTCTTTAGCAGCTTGGCGGCCTGCGCGGCCAGGGATTTAACGCGAGAAGAACTCATTAAAGGCACTGCTCCAGCTCACCCAGAAGGTCGGCCTTGGGCATGTTGCCCACCATGGTGTGAACAGGCTTGCCGTCCTTAAAGACGATGAGCGTGGGGATCGAGACGATCCTAAAGCGCGTGGCCAGCTCTTCTTCTTCGTCGACGTTGCACTTGTAGACCTCAAGGCGGCCCTTGAGCTCGCCGGCGACCTCTTGCACGACGGGGCCCAGTGCACGGCAAGGGCCGCACCAGGGAGCCCAAAAGTCCACAAGAACGGGCACGTTGGCCTGGGCAAGCGTTGAGTCGAACTCGGGCGCGGTGATTTGGGTAACAGACATGACGGTTCCTTCGAGAGAGCAACGGTCGTTGCGGTGGATTTCTTAAGGGGCCTTATACCCCAGAAGGGTAAGCTTGTGTCATTTTATAAGGGACAAAAGCCGCGGCAAAAGGGTAGGGCAGATGGCCAACGTAAAAGAGGCTCGCAGGAGGGCCTGCATCGACAAGACAAGCGCCGAGGTCAAGGGCCTCGAGGCTCGCGGTGTGGTCTTTGGGGGCAACGCGTTTTCTTCCATCCTGTTTGCAAAAGGCCAGCTCACAGATGGCGAGAAGACCGGTGCTGCGCCGTACTTCTCCGCGGAGGGGCAGGCCTTGCAGGCGTCGATCAAGGCCCTGGGGTACGCGCCCGAGGAGTGGGAGACCGTCCTTACCTGCGACGCCGCGGGCGAGCCGCTGGACGCCCTGCTGCTGCGCGAGGCCGTGGCCACGCTGGACCCGGCCACCCTGGTGTGCTGCGACGAGGCCGCGGCCGCTGCCGTGCGCGAGGCCTTTGCCGATGACCTGGCTATTCTCGACTCGTTTGAAGAGGCCATGCTGGAGCCCGGCGTGATGGCCCATGTGTGCGGGATGCGCGTCCTTAACCTGGGCGGCTTTGCCGCAGCGCTGGGCGACCCCAAGCAAAAGCAGCTGATGTGGGCGCGCCTCAAGCAGATTCCGCCTTTGGCCGAGCCATATTAGACGTTCACGGGCCGTCGCTTGACGTAAAATAGAAACCGGTATGTAGCTGAGCCGCTGGCCACCTGCCGCGGCTCAATCTAGAAAAGGACTGTTCATGTCAAAGATCGCTGCTCCCGTCGACGCTACTAAAACCCCTGCTTGGGAGGCCTTGGACGCTCACTACCAGGACCTCAAGAACGCGAACTTCTCCCTTAAGGACGAGTTTGCCAACGACCCCGACCGCGTGTCCAACCTGTCTTTTGACATGGACGACCTGCACTTTGACCTGTCCAAGAACCTGATCAACAACAAGACCGTCGAGCTTTTGTGCGACCTGGGCCGTGCTGTGGGCCTCGAGGAGCGCCGCGACGCCATGTACGCCGGCGAGCACATCAACACCACCGAGG
>CAVKOL010000116.1:0-7978 GCA_963658035.1 Bacteroidaceae bacterium | reverse complement strand
CTTCTCGCCGCGTCGATGGGCGCGGGCGCCACGCCCGCACGGGCCCTGGCGAGCGAGGCCGACATCCTGGAGGCGTGGACACAGGCCGCCGAGAAGGCCTCGGAGCCCGGCTACCAGGCCTACACCATCGACGACGACCAGGCCGCGGCGCTGGCCGACGACGGCACCGACACCGCACAGACCAACCTCCCCGCCAAGTACGACCTGCGCGACCCCGACGGCGACGGCGACCGCAGCGACTCGGTGGTGACCCCGGTCAAGAACCAGGGGATCTGGGGCACCTGTTGGGGCTTCTCCTACATCGCCGCGTGCGAGACCTCGATCCTGTCCAAGTCCCACCAGACCTACGCCGAGACCGAATTTGACCTCTCTGAGCTGCAGCTTGTCCAGGCGACCTACCTCAACGGGGGCGCGCCGGCCAGCGTCGTGGGCGAGGCGCAGGCCGGGGAAGGCTTCCACACCGACTCTGCGGACCCCAACCTGGGGCTCAGCTACGGCGGCGAGACCAGCTGCGGCACGGCGCTCTTCTCCGCCGGCATCGGACCCGTTGCAGAGGCCGACGCCACGTACAAGAACACCGGCGTCTACGGCGACGACACCCAAAACGACCCGATCTACCAGGTCTGGGCCTACATAGGTTGGGAGGACAAGACCGGCTCCCAGATGTACCTCACCAAAGACCAGATCGACGCCCTGGACAGCGTCGACGGCAACGTCATCTATCTCGAAGGCTACGCCGGCAACTTCACCGACGCTCTTGGCAACACCATCTACACCGACTGGACCATCAACTCGCAGACCGGGGCTGTGGCAGACGACTACTCGTGGTGGAACTCCTCGGCCTACACGCTTGCCAACGGCAACATGCTGCCCGAGTTCTCTGACCTTAACGAGGACGGCAGTTATAGCGGCCTTAACTGGGCCGCGGTCGACGTCGTGAAGAACGAGCTCTACGCCGACCCCAACGACGAGAACGACTACAGCCGCGCCGTGGCCATTGGAATCTACGCAGACTATTCGATCCCCAGCGACCTGAACAACGACGCCGAGTACCTTAGCTCTTGCTGGGCGCAGTACGTGACAAGCCCCCTTGTGGCAGACCACGAGGTGACCATCGTGGGCTGGGACGACACCTATCCCAAAGAGAATTTCGCCGCCGGGTATCCCGAGGAAGAGTCCAGCAAGCACATACCGCCCGGTGACGGCGCGTGGCTGGTCAAGAACAGCTGGGGCTCCGAGAGCGCAGACTGCGAAGAGTCGCAGCTGTTCTCGAGCGTCTGGGGCATATGGGAGAACGACGCGAACAACGGTAAGGGCGGGCACACGGGCTATTTCTGGGTCTCGTACTACGACCAGACCATCTGCGATGCCGAGAGCTACGACTTTGACCTTGACGACGAGAAGAGCGACGCCGACGTCACGGCGCAGTACGACTATCTTCCCACCTCCCGAACAGTCGTGTTGGGAGGGTCCGAGGAGCCGACCTTCTCGGCAAACGAGTTCGACGCCGAGTGCGATACAGAGCTCAACGCCCTGGCCTGCTGGACAACCGAGGTGAGCACCACGGTGACCTTCCAGGTCTACCGCCTGCGTGACGACGCGGCCTCCCCCACCAACGGCGAGCTGCTGTACGAGGGCAGCGAAACGTACGACTTCGGCGGCTACCACCGCCACGAGATCGCCGAGGATAAGCGGGTGGCCCTGCGCGCCGGCGAGCGCTACTCGGTGGTGACGACGCAGGTCGCGGACGGGTTGTACTACCAGAGCGCCTCGGCGAACTTTAGCGTGAAAGAGAGCGGGGGCGTGAGCGCGGGGTTCGAGGCAAAGGTGAACGCTGGCGAGAGCTGGTCGGGCGCCGCTGACGAGAACGGCGAGGTGAGCTGGGTCGACTGGACCGAGGTTGTCGACGCCATCAGGAGCAATTACCCCAAAAGAGTGGTGGACAACGCCACGATCAAGGCCTTTGGCAGCAAGCAGGACTACGCCGAGGTCGCGCAGATCGAGGCGCTTGAGCAGGCCGTGGCCGAGGGCCGCGCGCTGCTCGAGGCCGTCGCGGTGAGCGGCGACGGCAGCGATGTTGCGACCAGCGAGCAGTGGATGACGCAGGCCGACCACGACGCGCTGGCCGCCGCAGTCGACGCCGGTGAGGCCTCGCTTGCGCGGGCGGGTGCCGAGTACAAGACGTCCGTCGCCGCGGGCACCGACACCGGCGAGGCCGTCGAGGGCTACGCGGCCGCCATCAAGGCCGCCGCCGTAAAAGCCCAGGCAGGAACCAAGAAACCTGACGAGAAGAAGGACGAGGAGGCCGACCCCGAGCCGCAGCCTGAGCCCACCCCCGAGCCGACCCCCGCGCCGGAGCCAGACCCCGCGCCGGAGCCCAAGACCGAGACCACGGTGACGACCGTGACCACGACGACCGCCTCGCCCAAGACAGCAAAGACCGCGACCCCCGCGGCGGGCGACGCGAGCGTCGCTCCCGGCGCGGTTCTGGCCGCCTCGGCCCTCGCGAGCGCCGCCGCCGTCGCGCTTCGTCGCCGGAAATAGCCCCTCAAAGGGCCCCGCGCAAAGACTCGCGCGACTTTTCTTGGTTTAAATCGGGACCCGCCGAGTACAACGCACAGCCCCGACGTCTGCCAACTGGGCAAACGTCGGGGCTTTTCGCGTGGCTACTCACCCAAAGCCGATTTAAACCAAGAATTCTCGCGCGTCCTGCTCGCGGGAGGCCTCCCACTCGTAATAACCGCTGCGCGAGACGCCCAAAGCCTTGCAGGCGGCCGAGACGTTGAGCTTGGGATCGGCGGCGCAGGCCTCATCGAGCAGGGCAAAGCGCGGCGCAGGACGGCTTCGACGCCCGCCGCGCCATCGCCGTAACTTTTTTTGCGAAAGGCGGCGGCAATCCGGCGATTCGCCGAGTAGGCCTTTAGCCAGACGTCGCGCCAACTGGGGTTTTGACACTCTCAAGACCCCGTCTACACAACAAGTCGCGCTACTGCCGCCGCCTTTCGTACATTTTGGTTTTCTGGGACCCCCACGCCCCTTACGGGAAGGTCACCGTGATCGTGGTGCCCTCGCCCAGGGTGCTCTTGAGGTTGATCTGCGCGTCGTGGAAGGCGGCGGCGTGCTTGACGATGGCCAGGCCCAGGCCGGTGCCGCCCATGTCGCGGCTGCGACCCTTGTCCACGCGGTAAAAACGCTCGAAGACCTTTTGCTGAGCGTCGGCCGGGATGCCGATGCCGTTGTCGCGCACGCGGATGGTGGGGTGACCGCTCACGGGAAGCACCCACACGTGCACCGTGCCGCCGGGCCGGTTGTAGCGGATGGCGTTTTCTACCAGGTTGCTCACCAGCTCGTCCAGCAGGCGCGCGTTGCCCTGGATCACCGACGGCACACCCTCGACCCTCAGCGTCACCTCGTAGCGGCGGGCCTTGCCGGCAAGCCGGCTCTTGACATCTTGAGCCACGGTGAGAAGGTCGACCTGGTTGTTGGGGCCAAAGAGGGCGTCCCTCTCCCCCACGCGCTCGGTCTCGTCGAGCTTCGACAGCATCAAGATGTCGCTCACCAAAGCAGACAGCCGCTGCGCGTCGCCGTAGATGCGCCCGGCAAAGCCCTGCACGTCGTCGGGCTTGCAGATGCCGTCGCGGATAAGCTCGGCCGCGCCCGAGATCGAGGCGATGGGCGTCTTGAGCTCGTGCGTCACGTTGGCCGTGAACTCGCGGCGCATGTCATCGGCGTCCTGGATGGCGCTCATGCGCTCCATGAGCTCGGCGTGCTGCTCGTTAAGGCGGCTCACCAGGGGATCGAGCTCCTGGTAGGGCGATTTTGCCTGGGAAGAGGCCGGGTCGATGGCCAAGATGGGCCGCACGAAGCGCCGCGCCAGCGTGCGCGAGACGACCCAGCTTGCGGCGATCACCACCACGGCCAGCGTGGCCAAGACCACCAGGTCGCGGCCCAAGAAGCTCACCGCGCCCGCCCGGTCAACGGACAAGCGCAAAACGTCGCCGCTCTCAAGCCGGCACGCGTCGTAGAGGCTCACGTAGCCCACCGTCTCGCTCGAGCGCTCCGAGGACCCCGTGCCGCCCGCCAGCGCGGCCACGAACTCGGGGCGGTCGGCGTGGTTGGGCAAGGTCGAAGCCTCGGCGCTGCTGTCGTAGGTCACCGTGCCGTCGGGCGAGATCAAGGTCACGCGCGTCGTGCCCATCGAAAGCGAGGCCAGCACATCGGGGTCGTCGTCGGTCTGGTCAAGAAGCGAGACGAGCGTGGCGCACTCGGCGGCCAGCTGCTCGTGCTCGTCGTCCAAGAAGGCCCTCTCGTAGATATACGCAGAAGCCGCCGTGACCGCAATGGCCACGGCGGTGCAGGCGGCCACAAGGGCCACGAACATGTTGTGCGAAAGGGAGGCCTTGCTGGGCCGCGAGGTCTTCTCGCCGGCCCCTTTACCTTCGTCGCGTCCCAAAAGACCGCCTATCCTCGAATTCGGTACCCAACGCCGCGCACGGTCTCGATGAGCTCGGCGGCGTCTCCCAGCTTAGCGCGAAGCTGCTGGATATGCACGTCGACGGTGCGGCTGCCGCCGTCGAAGTCCCAGCCCCACACGCGCTGCAGCAGGGTCTCGCGAGAAAAGACGACGCCCGGCGACTTCATCAAAAACTCAAGCAGGTCGAACTCGCGCATGGTAAGCGAGAGCTCGGCGCCCGCAACGGTGGCCTCGCGGCGCTCGGGCCACAGGCAGATGTCGCCCAAGGTGACGCAGGAGGCCTGCTCCTGCACGGCCTCGCGGCCGGCGCGGCGAAGAAGGGCGCGGGTGCGGCTCACCATCTCCATCATGCCGTAGGGCTTGGAGAGATAGTCGTCGGCGCCCGAGTCCAAGGCGCGCACCTTATCTAGCTCGGTGTCCTTGGCGGTGAGCATCATCACCGGCACGTTGGAGAGGCCTGGCGTCTTGCGAACGCGGGCCAGAATCTCCAGGCCGTCGGCGTCGGGCAGCATGATGTCGAGAAGAACCGCGTCGGGCAAGCGCTCGGCGCAGGCGCGGCGAAACTCCGCGTCGTCGGCGCAGCCGCGCGCCTCGATGCCGCCCTGGCCCAGGGCGTAAACCGTGAGCTCGCGCAAGTTCTTGTCGTCCTCTACGTAGTAAACCACGCTTGATGCTGCCATGTGAGAGATACCCTACCGTTCTGGTGCCTTGATGCCTACTGCTCGGAGTCGATCTGCTGGGATGCCTTTTCCTCAATTTTATGCTCACCGGTCACGCGGAAGATAGCCCAAGCGGCAACTCGCTTGGCAAGGTCGCCGATGCGCTCGAAGTACTTGGCGATCATCAGCAGCTCGGGGAGGAAGCGGGCCGAGGCCTTGCCGTCGTGGATGAGCTTCAAGAGCTTGTCGGCGGTCTGACCGTAAAGCGCGTTCACGCGGTCGTCGGCCTCGATGGCCTCCTGGGCCAGCTCCACGTCGCACTCGAGGAAGGCGCGCACGGCCTTGTCGACCATGTCGGCGCAGGTCTCGCTCATCTCGACGAACTCGGCGGTGTACTTGGAGCAGGTCTTCTCGGGCACCTCCTCGACGAGAAACACGGCGTCGCGGGTCATGGAGTCGATGTGGGACAGGTCGCTCACGATGCGGAAGGCACCCGAGACCAGGCGCAGGTCGTCGCCGATGAGCGGCTGCTGCAGAAGCATCGCGTCGAGACACGCGTCCTCGATGGAGCTGCGCAGGCGGTCCTCGCCCTTGCGGCCGGCGGCCACGCCCTCGCGGGCGCCGTTGTCACCGGTGGCGGCAAGACCGGCGGCGCGAACGTCGGCAACGCACTTCTCCTGCAGGCGGGCGATGAGCTCCTCGATGTCGTTCAATTGCTTGGAAAACTTGGTGCGGGTCTGTACAACCATCAGCTGAACCTTCCTGAGAGATATTCTTGCGTGCGCTGGCACTGGGGGTTGGCAAAGAGATCCTTGGTGGGGGCGCTCTCGATCAATTCGCCCAGGTAGAAGAAGCAGGTCTTATCGGCAATACGGGTAGCCTGCTGCATGTTGTGCGTAACGACGACCACGGTGTGGTCGACCGACAGCTCGCACATGAGCTGCTCGACTTGAAGCGTCGAGATGGGGTCAAGGGCGCTCGTGGGCTCGTCCATGAGAAGGACCTCGGGGTTGGTGGCCAGGGCGCGCGCGATGCACAGGCGCTGCTGCTGGCCGCCCGAAAGGCCCAGGCCGCTCTTGTCGAGCTTGTCCTTGACCTCGTCCCACAGCGCGGCGCGGGTCAGGCACTCCTCGACGATGGCGTCGCCTTCCTGGCGAGACAGGCGCTTCATGCGCGCCGGCCCGTAGAGCACGTTGTCGCGGATGCTCATGGGGAAGGGGTTGGGGTGCTGGAAGACCATGCCCACGTGGACGCGCAGGGCGTTGGCGTCGCACTTGAAGATGTCTTGCCCCATGAACTCGATCGTGCCCTCGGTGCGCACCGACTCGACGAAGTCGCACATGCGGTTGAAGGTGCGAAGCAGGGTCGACTTGCCGCAGCCGGAAGGCCCGATGAAGGCCGTGGCGCGGTTCTTGGGGATCTGGAGGTTGATCTTCTTGAGGGCCTGGAAGTCGCCGTAGTACAGGTCGAAGTCGCGGATGCTGATGGCAACCGGCGCGTCGTCGATCCGACGGTGGTCTTGTTGGTTGAACTCTTTATCCATGCCCTTAACCGAACCTTCCCGTAAGGTAGTCAACCAAGCGCTGGTCCTTGGGGTTGCCAAAGATCTGGCGGGTGGTGCCGTACTCGATCATATCGCCCACGTAGAAAAACGCCGTGTGGTCCGAGACGCGCGTGGCCTGCTCCATGTTGTGGGTGACGATGGCCACGCAGATGCCCGAGTCGGCGATGTCGCGGATCGTCTCCTCGACCGCAAAGGTCGAGATGGGGTCAAGCGCCGAGCAGGGCTCGTCGAAGAGGACCACGTCGGGCTTCATCGCCAGGGTGCGGGCGATGCACAGACGCTGCTGCTGGCCGCCAGAAAGCGCGAGGGCGCTGCGGTCGAGCTTGTCCTTGACCTCGTCCCACAGGGCCGCCTGGCGAAGGCTCGTCTCAACAAGCTCGTCGGCCTCGTCCTTGCCGGCCACGCGGCCGTGGCGCTTGGGCGCAAAGAGGATATTCTCGCGAATCGACTTGCGAAACGGCGTGGGCTGCTGGAACACCATGCCAATGGACTTTCTCAGCTCAAAGAGGTTCTCGTCCTTGGTGTTGATGTTGTGGTCGTGGTAGATGATCTGCCCGCCCACCACACAGCGCGGAATCTCGATGTTCATGAGGTTCAAGCAGCGCAGGAACGTGGACTTGCCGCAGCCCGAGGGACCGATAAGGGCGGTCACCTCGCCGGCGTTGAAGGCCAGGCTCGTGGGGTGCAGGGCCTCGTGCTCGAGGTTGTACTTGACGGTGACGTCGTGGGTCTCAAGCAGGTGGGCGGCGCCGGCCGTGGCAGCCGCGGTCGCGGTGCCCGTGACCTGGGGGTTGTTTGCGTTGTTCATAGGCTCCATCACTCGCTCGTCATCTTCTTGGCCAGGGCCTTGCCGGCGACGCGCGCAAGCACGTTGAAGAGAAGCACGCAGATGATCAGGACCGCAGCGGTGCCCCAGACGATCTCGTCGTTGCCGGGCGAGGGCTCCATCTTGAGCTTCCAGATGTGGACCGCCAGGGTCTCGGCGGGCCTAAAGATGTTCCAGGGGTTGCGCGGGCTCGCCAGGTTGGCGCTGGCGAAGTTGATGTTGACCGCAGCAGAGCCCGAGGTGAAGATCAGGGCGGCTGCCTCGCCAAACACGCGGCCGGCCGAGATGACGATGCCGGTCACGATGGCGGGCATGGCGGCGGGAAGAAGAACGTGCAGGGTCGTCTCCCAGCGGGTGAGGCCCATGGCAAGGCCGGCGTCGCGCTGGCTTTTGGGGACGTCTTCGAGCGCCTGCTGGATGACGCGCACCAGGATGGGGATGTTGAACATCGTGAG
>CAVKOL010000115.1:0-8139 GCA_963658035.1 Bacteroidaceae bacterium | reverse complement strand
GATTTCGACCGAGCCACGGCTCTGGGCCAAATGGACGTTCGCGTTATGCTCGCGACCAGCGACTCGCTGTTCGATACGTATAGGTGGGAAGCGTTCGCCGACGCCGTCGCGATTGCCTTGGGCAAGCCCCGCAGGCCCAAGACCGGCAAAGAGATCAAGGCTGAGTACGCCCTGCGCCAGGAACTCGAGACCAATTGGGGCCAACTTTTGAGCCTTAAGGATCGTCGCAAAAAGCAAAGCTGATTTTTGCACGACCCGATTGGGTTTTCCCGAGTAGCCAATTACAGAATCCTGGGCTTTTGTCGTCAAATAACGGCTTGCTACTTCGCAAGTCACGTTTCGGTCGCGCAAAAGTCAGACTTGCCTGCGAGGCCCCCGGAATGTGTGGGGTTTATGGGGGTCACGAGGGCGGGAACGCTTGGCGCGGCTGCGGGAAATAATCTTACAGTCTAAATAGTTTCTAGTGTAAGGAGGTTCTAGTGGAAGCAATCCCGTCGACCAACGGCGACCTGCATGCTCTCGCCCGCGAGCTGTTCGAGCAGTTCGCGCACCTGGGCCACGGCATCCACCCCGACATGCGCAACGCGGCCCACGGCGAGATGGCCGTCATCCGCACGATCCACCTGGCCATCGAGCACGGCGAGCCCGCCCTCACGCCCAGCGCCATCGCCGAGCGCTCGCACCTGTCATCGGCTCGCACGGCAAACGTCCTGCGCTCCCTCGAGGAGAAGGGCTGGGTCAGCCGCGAGCACGACACAAACGACCGCCGCCGCGTGATCGTGACCCTCACCCCGGCAGGCGAGGCCGAGCGCCTGCGCCGCCGCAGCGAATTCGAGGCCCAGGCCGAGGCCTTCCTCTCGCGCCTGGGCGAGGCCGACACCCGCGAGGCCATCCGCATCCTCAAACGCTGCAACCAAATCCTTGCCCAGGACCAAGACCAGGAAGGAGGCGCGCCCGATGAAGATCCTCAAGCTCTTTAAGAACCACATCCTGGCGCTCGTTGCCGCCGTAGCGCTCATAATCGTGAGCTGCAACGCCGACCTCACCCTGCCCACCTACATGTCAGAGATCGTGGACGTGGGCATCCAGCAGGGCGGCATCGAGTCGGCCGTGCCCAAGACCGTGCGGCGAGAAACCCTCGACGACCTCGAGCTCTTCATGACCGATGCCGACGCAGCCCTGGTCGAGGCCGCCTACAGCGCCCCCGATGCCAATGGCATCTGCACCTTCCAGGGCGCCGACGCCGACCTCGACGAGGACAGCGACCTTGCCAACGCCCTGGCCCTGCCCGAGACCGTGGCCCTTTCCCTCCAGCAGGGCGTCGACGCCTCGACCATCAACGGCCAGGCCACGGGCACCGTCTACCTCGACGACATCAAGACCCTCGTCAACGCCAGCGTAATCGAGAAGGACGCCCTGGTAGAGGGCGCCAACCAGATGGCCGACGCCATGGGCGACATGAGCGGCTCGATCGTCCAGCAGCGCGCCGTCTCCTTTGTCTCGCAGGAGTACGAGGCCCAGGGCATCTCCCTCGAGGACGTCCAAAACGACTACCTCACCCAGATGTCGGTCAAGATGTTCGGCCTGTGCCTCGTGAGCCTCGTCGCCACCGTCCTCACCGGCGCCGTCGCCTCGCACACCGCCGCGACCATCGCCCGCGACCTGCGCAAACAGACCTTCGAGAAGGTCATGTCCTTCTCCCCCGCCGAAGTCGGCAAGTTTAGCCAGGCCTCCCTCATCACCCGCTGCACCAACGACATCCAGCAGATCCAGATGGCCTCGACCCTCTTCATCCGCATGGTCTTGATGGCCCCCATCATGGGCGTCATCGCCGTGATGCGCGTGCTTGCCACCCACACCGGCCTGGAGTGGACCATCGGCGTGGCCGTCATCGCGGTCTGCGCCGTCGTGGGCGTGCTCATGGGCCTCACCCTGCCCAAGTTCAAGAGCATGCAGCGCTTCGTCGACCGCGTGAACCTGGTCGCCCGCGAGATGCTCGACGGCGTCATGCCCATCCGCGCCTTTGGCCAGCAGCAGCACGAGCTCGACCGCTTTGACTCCGCCAGCCGCGACCTCATGAACACGCAGCTCTTCACCAACCGCGCCATGAGCTTCATGATGCCCCTCATGATGCTGGTCATGAACTGCGTCACCGTCCTCATCGTGTGGTTTGGCGCCCAGGGCGTGAACGACGGCGTCATGCAGGTGGGCCACATGATGGCCTTCATGTCCTACACCATGCAGATCGTCATGGCCTTCATGATTTTGACCATGGTCTCGGTCATGCTCCCCCGCGCCGAGATCTCGGTCGAGCGCATCGACGAGGTCCTGGCCACCGAGTCCTCCATCAAGGACCCGGAAACCCCCAAGACCCTCCCCGCAGACGGCGAGAAGGGCACCCTGTGCTTCAACGACGTCTCCTTTCGCTACCCCGACGGCGAGGAGAACGTGGTCAGCCACGTCAACTTCACCGTTCGCGCGGGCCAAATGCTGGGCATCATCGGCTCCACCGGCTGCGGCAAGTCGAGCGTGGTCCAGCTCATCCCGCGCCTCTACGACGTGACGGAAGGCCAGGTCACCTTGGACGGCGTCGACGTGCGCGACCTGTCCCTCGCGGACCTGCGCCGCCGCGTGGGCTACGTCCCCCAGCAGGGCATGCTCTTCTCCGGCACCGTGGAGTCCAACCTCAAGTTCGCCGGCGCCGACGTCGTGAGCGACGACGACATGCGCGCCGCCGCCAGCGTAGCTCAGGCAACCGACTTCATCGCCGAGCGCGAGGGCGGCTTCCAAAGCCCCATCTCGCAAGGCGGCTCCAACGTCTCGGGCGGCCAGCGCCAGCGCCTGGCCATCGCCCGCGCCCTGGCCAAGAAACCCGAGGTCATGGTATTCGACGACTCGTTTAGCGCCCTCGACTACAAGACCGACGCCCGCCTTCGCGAGGAGCTCTCGCGTACCCAAAAGGACACGGCCCTCGTGGTCGTGGGCCAGCGCATCGCGACCATCATGCACGCCGACCAGATCGTCGTCCTGGACGAAGGAAAGGTGGCCGGCCAAGGCACGCACGAGGAGCTCTTGCGCAGCTGCCCCGCCTACCTCGAGATCGCGCAGTCGCAGCTCTCGCCCACCGAGCTGGGCATGACCCAAGATGAGATAGACGCCGTTCTTGCAGGAGGCGATAACTAATGGCAGACGAGATGAGCAAGACCCAGGTCCCTAAGCGCGCCAACAACGGGCCTCGCCGCGGCCCCATGGGCGGTGGCCGCGGGGGCTTTGGCGCACCCGGCGAGAAGCCCAAGGACTTCAAGAACACCATGCTCAAGCTGCTTGCCTACGTGGGCAAGCACAAGGTGGCGGTCATCTTCGCGGTGATCTTCGCCATATGCTCGGTCATCTTCAACATCATTGGCCCCAAGGTCTTGGGCCAGGTCACGACCAAGCTCTACGAGGGCCTGGTGGCCAAGGTCGCGGGCACCGGGGCCGTCGACTTCGACTGGATCGGCCGCACCCTGCTGCTGCTTTTGGGCCTCTACCTGGCAAGCTCGGCCTGCAACCTGGTGCAGGGCTGGCTCATGACCGGCGTCACGCAAAAGGTCTGCTACCGCATGCGCAAAGAGATCGCCGAGAAGATCACCGTCGTCCCCATGAGCTACTTCAACGGCCACAGCAAGGGCGACGTGCTCTCCCGCATCACCAACGACGTCGACACCTTGGGCCAGTCGCTCAACCAGTCGGTCACCCAGCTGATCACCAGCGTCACGCAGATCGTGGGCGTGCTTGTCATGATGCTCTCCATCAGCCTGCCGCTCACCGGCGTCGTGGTGGTCACCCTGCCCGTGGCAGCCGTGATCATGGGCGTCATGATGCACTTCTCGCAACCCTACTTCCGCGCGCAGCAAAACGTCCTGGGCGAGGTCAACGGCCTGATCGAGGAGGACTTCGCGGGCCAAAACGTCATCCAGGTCTTCGACCGCGCAGACGACGCGGTGGCAGCCTTTGACGAGAAGAACAACCAGCTCTTCACCTCGGGCTGGCGCTCGCAGTTTCTCTCGGGCCTCATGATGCCGCTCATGAGCCTGGTGGGCAACGCCGGCTACGTGGCCGTCGTGGTGGTGGGCGCTCGCCTGGCGCTCTCGGGCAACGCGACCCCCGGCGACATCCAGAGCTTCATCCAGTACGTGCGCAACTTCACCCAGCCCATCCAGCAGATCGCCAATGTGAGCAACACCATGCAGTCCATGGCCGCCGCCACCGAGCGCGTCTTTGAGTTCCTGGCCGCGCCCGAGGAGGAAAACCCGGCCCAGCCGCAGGTCCCCGCCGTGCGCGAGGGCCGCGTGGAGTTCAACCACGTGCGCTTTGGCTACACCGCCGACAAGACCATCATCCACGACTTCACCTGCACCGCCGAGCCCGGCCAAACCGTGGCCATCGTTGGCCCCACCGGTGCCGGCAAGACGACCCTCATCAAGCTGCTGCAGCGCTTCTACGACGTGAACGACGGCAGCCTTTTGGTCGACGGCGTCGACGTGCGCGATTGGGACCGCGCCAAGCTTCGCCAGGAGTTCGCAATGGTGCTGCAGGACACGTGGCTCTTCAACGGCACGATTCGCGAGAACATCCGCTATGGGCGCCCCGACGCCACCGACGCCGAGGTAGAGGCCGCTGCCCGCGCCGCCCGCTGCGACCACTTCATCCATACCCTGGCCGGCGGCTACGACTTTGTGATCAACGAGGAGGGCACCAACCTTAGCCAAGGCCAGCGCCAGCTCATCACGATCGCCCGCGCCGTCTTGGCCAACCGCCCGGCCCTGATCTTGGACGAGGCCACCTCCAACGTCGACACCCGCACCGAGGAGCTCATCCAGCGCGCAATGGACGCCCTCATGGCAAACCGCACGAGCTTCGTCATCGCGCACCGCCTCTCGACCATCCGCAACGCCGACGTCATCTTGGTCCTGCGCGACGGCGACATCGTGGAGAAGGGCACCCACACCGAGCTTCTCGCCCTAAACGGCTTCTACGCCGAGCTGTACAACTCCCAGTTCGACGAGGCCGCGGCCTAAGGCCAGGCGGCGAGAAGACCGCGCCGGGCGGGCTCGCGAACCCGCCCGGCGCCCGCCGCGCGGCCTTCAGCGCCTCGCACCAGCCCCGCAGCGCAGAAGACCCCCGCGCCGTACCCGACGCGGGGGTCTTCTCTGTGTCTGTGACCTGCGGCGCGTTTGCCCTTCTCGCCGCCGGTGCCCGGTGCCCGCAGCCCTAGTTAGAGATCCTGTGGTGCTGCACCCACACCGAGCGGTCGATGGCCTTGAACTCATAGCCGCGCGCCTGGTAGAACTCGATGATCGTGGGCAGCGCCTCGACCGTGGTGGTCTTGGGCGACGAGTCGTGGAACAAAAGCATGACGTTGGGGTAGCCCTCCACGCACGAGGCCTCGATGATCGTCTCGGTTGGCACGGTGTTGGCGGCGGCGTCGTTGGAGCTCACGTTCCAGTCGTAGTACTGGTAGCCGCGCTCGACGACCTCCTGCGTAAGGGTGGTCATGATGCCCGCGCAGTGGCTCACCGAGACGGTGTTGGACGAGCCGCCCGGGAAGCGCATGAGATAGGGCACGTAGCCGATCTGCTCCTTGACGACCTCCTCGACCTGGTGCAGGTCGTCGAAGTAGGCGTCCACCGAGTCGTAGATCGAGTAATCGTGCGTCATGGTGTGCATGCCCACCGAGTGGCCGCGGCGGTACGCGTCGCCGATCGACGAGCGGTAGCCCGCGTTGTGGCCGGTCACGAAGAAGGTGGCCTTGGCGTTGTAGCGGTCCAGGATGTCCAAGATCTTCTCGGTGTTCTCGGAGG
Source organism: Bacteroidaceae bacterium (assembly GCA_963658035.1). Classification (GTDB taxonomy): domain Bacteria; phylum Actinomycetota; class Coriobacteriia; order Coriobacteriales; family Atopobiaceae; genus Paratractidigestivibacter. The sequence goes on along the minus strand of CAVKOL010000115.1, from coordinate 2,296 downwards.
GGCCGTCGTCAAAGGTGAGATAGACGGTGTTGACGCCGTTGTTGTGCTCGGTGTTCCAGCCGGTGTTGCGGCTGGGGTCAAGCGCCAGCTCGGCCGCGCGCTCGTCGTCTGAGGGGACGGCCTGCTCGGTCGTGGTGGTCTCGGGCTCGGGGTCGGCCGTGGCCTCCTTGTCCTGGACCTCGGTGGTGGCGGGCGTGGCGTCGCCGGCGTCGCCTCCGTTATCGCCGGAGCCCTGGTCGGAGGCCTGGACGGTCTCCCCCACCGGCGTCGTGAAGCCGTTGGTGGCGACGGTTGCCACGGCCACGCCGCCCATGGCGACGAACACGAGGGATAGGACGATTGCGGTCACCAGCGTGCCGCGACCCTTGTTTTCCATAAGCACCTGCTTTGTTTGATCTTCGTTTGGACCGGCCAAGAAGGCCGGCCGGTTGAGCGCTGTCTGAAACGTGCCTTAAACCATAACAGGTTTGGCGCGGGACGGATGTCCAATTTCTGCCCTCAACCATAATTAAAGTGCCAACGGTCAAAAGCGTCTCTCGCCAACAAAAAGCGAGGTTGCCGATACCGACAACCTCGCGCATTCGTTCTATGGCGAGAAGACCTTTGCAAACTCCTTACGAAAGCTTGATACCACCCAGCCAGCCGCAGCGGGCAGGGGTGGTCTTGCTGTACATGGCCTGCCAGGAGCTGAGGTCGGAGGACATGACCACGCCGCTGCGGCACTCGCGCACGGTGCCGTTGCCAATGTAGATGCCCACGTGGCCGTAGGTCGCGGCGGCCGAGCCATAGGGCGCGGAGGCCGTGGCCACGATCATGCCGGGCTGGATGCTGTCAAAGGACAGGCCGCAGTAGCTCCAGTACATGTCGCAGGCGTTGCCCGAGAACGAGCCGATGCCGGCCAGCGCAAAGACGCGGCTCACCCACGCGGCGCAGAAGCCCGAGCCGGTGGAGGGCATCTGGTAGGAGGCCGACTGCAGCGCGGCAAGAGAGCCGGTGCCCACGACGGCGCTGCCGGAGTTGTTGCCGCTGTTGTTGCTGGAGTTATTGCTGGAATTGTTGCTGGAGCTGTTGTTGCTGGAGCTGTTGTTGCTGGAGTTGTTCCTCGCGGCGGCCGCGGCGGCCTCGGCGGCGGCCTTCTCGGCTGCCACGCGCTCGGCCTCCTGCTGGGCGGCCAAAAGCTCGGCGTCGCGCTGCTCGATCAGGCCCTTGACCTCGTCGCTTAAGCTGTTGACCAGGGTCTGGGACTCTGCCTGCTTGGCCTGGGCCGCGCTCACCTGCTGCTCCTGCGTGGACTGCAAAGAGACCAGCTCGCTCTTCTGGCTCTCGAGCTGGGACTTTTGGTTCTCGAGCTCGGTCTTTTGGCTCTCGAGGTCGGCCTTTAGGGTCTTGACCTCAGAGATGATGGCCTGGTCGGACTCGTTGACCTTGTCCAGGTAGTAGATCCTGCTGGTGAGCTCCTCGAAGGTGGTGGCCGACAAGATCAGGTCGAGCGTGGACTGGGCGCCGGACTTGTAGGAGTCGCTCATGCGCTCGCCGAGACGGGCCTGCTTGGCCTCGATCTCGATTTGCTTGGCGTCGATCTCGGCCTGCTTGGCCTCGATGCTGGCCTGGGTCTCCTCGATCTGGGCCGAGACATCGGTCACCTTGCCCTGGGTGTCTGCCAGCTCGTTTGCGAGCGTGGCGTACTCGGCGGCGATGGCGTCGAGCTCGGCCTGGGCCTGGTCATAGCTCATCTGAGCGGCGTCGAGCTTCTCCTGCGTGGTGGTTGCCAAAGAGACCGAAGGGACGCTCAAGGCAAAAAGGCCGGTCCCGATGAGCAGGCGGAAAGCGTCGCGGCGGGTAACGGTTCTAGGGGTCAAACCGGCCTCGTCTGTGATGGACGTGCGGTTAGAAGACATGCGTTCTCCTTGCTACAAAGCGTGCGTGCAGTTAAACGTATCTGGTTATTCTACTCGTAATCGCGCAAGGCAACCAAATGCGCACACAACATAAAGACCGCCGAGCGGCGCCAAAGCGCGTCTGGAAGGCGGATACAATAGGGAGAAAATCCATCGGCACCCTAGGAGACCCATGCCTAAAACCATCGCCGTCGTCGACGGCAACTCTTTGATGCACCGCGCCTTCCACGCCATCCGCCAGCCCATGAACGCGCCCGACGGACGCTCGACCAACGCCCTCTTTGGCTTCTTCAACATGTTCATCAAGATGGTGGACGGCTTCAAGCCCGACGGCGTGATCTGCGCCTTTGACAAGGGCAAGCCGCGCGTGCGCATGGAGATGCTGCCCCAGTACAAGG
>CAVKOL010000114.1:1267-8307 GCA_963658035.1 Bacteroidaceae bacterium | reverse complement strand
AAGTGCAGGCAGCTCTTGCCCACCCAAAAGATCTCCTCGTCGACGGCCGCCTGCGCCGTCTCGCGCAGCACCTCGATGACATCGTCGCAGGGGGCCTGCGGGATGCCCTGCTCGGCCAGCGCCTCGCGCACGTGGGCCTCCGAGAGCTCCTCGCCCAGGCCCGGCGCCGCCGCCCCCAGCATGTTGGCGATCTTGGCCCCTACGTGCAGGATCTGCGAGGGGATCCACTTGGTGGACATTTGGTAGCAGGCCTGCGCCACGCGCATGCGGCCCTGCTGCCACTGGTTCATCGACAGGCGGATGTAGCCCACGCCCAGGGTCTCGGGGTCGTGCCCCATCGAGATCAGGCGGCACAGCTCGCCGTCGGCGGCGCTCATGTCGCCGTAGGTGGCCAGAAGCTGCGAGAGCTGCAGGCTCGCCGGCAAAGACAGCGGGGCTATGCGCGCGGCCCGGCGGGCGTGCTCGAGGCTCTCTTCTTTTCTCCTGCAGGCAAGGGCGGCCGATGTTGCCAGCATGTGCGCCTCGAAGTAGCTGTCGGGCACCAGGCGAACCTCGATGCCCTTGGGCGCCACCATGCGGTTCCACAGGGCACGGTCGGCGTAGCGGTCGAAGTGACGCCAGTAGACGCCGGCGCCGTCCTGGTAAAGGCCCGCCTCGTCGACGGGCTTCAACGCCGCCTGCAGCACCTCGCGGGCCTCCTCGTTTTTGCCCTCGGCCATAAGCGCGTCGGCGCGAAGGACCGCGCGCTCGAGGTCAGACCCGGTGAGAAGCGCGTCGTTGATCGCCTCGGCGTCGTCCTCAACGTCGCCGTTAAGCAAGGCCTGGATGGTGCGGTTGATCTGCTCGGTGCTGTAGGGGTCCTTCGCCTGCCCGCGCAGCTCCAACAGCCAGTGGACGTTGTTTTGCGTTGACGAGTCAAAGTGGCAAAGCCCCTGCTTGGCCAGCTCCTTGAGCTCGCACGTCTGGTCGCAGCTCAGCTCGGCCACGTGCTGCACGCCCAGGCCCGCGGCCGCCCGCGTCGAGAGGCGCGCCTCGCTCGTCTCGATGGGGGCATAGCGCTTGGCCGGGCAAAACTCCTGCGCGTTTATCGAGAAGCCCTGCTTCACGCCCTGCAGCTCGCCGTCCTTCAACTCAAGGACGGCGCCGATGGCGCGCAGGAACTCTACCGGGTCGAAGTTGCCCAGGTCGAGCTGGGCCACGTCGGCGCGCGTCACCTTGGCCGAGCACAGGCACGAGAAGCCCACGGGCGTGTCGCTCACGCAGGCCACCCACACCGTCTCCAGGGCGGGGCAGCGCATGAGGGCGTGGGCCGCCGCAAGCACAACGACCCGCAGGTTGTAGTCGCAGGCAACGGCGCCGCGGGTGTCTGCGGTCGAGGGCACGACCCCAAGGTCGGCGGACCAAAACTCGGCGGGCATGAGGCACGGCTCGGTGTAGTCGACCTCGATGGCGGCAACGCCCGCGGCTACGTTGACGCGCAGGTTGTAGCAAAGGCGCCAGGGCAGCCTAAAGGACTCCATGCCCTCGCAGATGGCAAAGCGCACGTCCCACTCGCCGCCCGTCTTGGGGTAGGTCTCGGCGCTGTCGCCCACGGGCACGGCGTGCCCCGCCTGCCCGGCCACCGAGGCGCACAGGCTCGCCTCGAACTGCACCAGGCGCTCGGGCGCGGCGTCGTTCACGTCCTCGATCCAGCCGCTGGCCAAAAGCGCGAAGTTAAGCGCGGCCTCGATTCCCAGAATACGCAGCTGCGCCAGGTAGGCGAGCTTGCTCGTCTGGCAGCGGAGGTAGAACAGGCCGCTTGTCTTGGGCCGCACGACGGCGATCTTGGGCAGCTCGACGTCGGTCTTGGTAAGGCCCGCCTCGCATAGCCTGCGGGCCAGCCACTGCGCATAGGCCGAGGCCCCCGGCGCCGCCTGGATGTCTTCCACCATGCGGCGCATAAGGGCCACGGCGTCCTTCGAGGCAATGAGCCCGCGGCCAAAGCGGCCGATGTCCAGAGCATGCCCGTCGAAGCCCACGGGCTTCTCGTCCACCGGCCCCTCTGGGTTCTTGAGGCTGTCCATCAGGCTCGAGATGATGTCTCCCAGGCCGTCGTCATTGGGGTTTTGCTCAGCGTCGTCTGCCATGCTCGTTTACTTGTCCTCTTCCGCGTTTTTCTCGCCGAGTTTTTGGGCCACCTTTTGGGCCACGCCGTCCAAAAGCGAGCTCTTGGACGAGATGCGGCGGATAAACAGGCCGCTGCGCAGCTTGGGCTCGAACCAGGTGGACTTGGGCGGCATGAGCTTGCCGGCGTCTGCCACGGCCATCATCTCGCCAACCGAGGTGGCGCACAGGGTAAAGGCCACGCCCTTCTCGCCGGCCGCGGCCTCAAGCTCGTCAAGCCCAGCGTTTCCGCCGATAAAGGCGACGCGCGGGTCCTGGCGCGGGTCGTCGATGCCCAGGATGGGGCCCAAGACCTTGTTTTGCAGGACGCTCACGTCCAGGCGCTCGACCACGTCGGCGTCTTCGTCGGTCTGCGCGGGCCAAAACGCGCGCCACGTGCCAAAGGCATAGAAGCCAAACTGGCCGTGCTCGGTGGGGGCAACGCCTGCCTCCTGCGGCTCGCCCACGGTAAAGCCCGCGGCCTCAAGCGCCTCTACCAGGCCCTTCTCGTCCAGCCCAAAGGTGTCCTTGACCACGCGGTAGTAGGGAAGGACCGTGAGCTCGCTTTGCGGGAACATGACGCACAGCAGGTAGTTGTAGGCCTCGCGCCCGTCGCAGTCCTTGTCGGCGCTGCGCATCTCCTGGCACACGCGCGCGGCCGAGGCGGCGCGGTGGTGGCCGTCTGCGATGTAGGCCTTGGGGATGTAGTCCATCATCATGCGGAAGGCCTCGACCGCGGCCGGGCGGCCCACGCGCCACACCGTCTGGCGAACGCCCTCCTCGTCGGTGAAGTCATAGGCGGGCTGTGCGCCCTTTGCGGCCTCTACCAGGGCCTGCATGGCCGGGTTGTCGCGGTAGGCAAGAAAGATGGGGCCCGTCTGGCAACCGGTGGCGCGAATGTGGCGCACGCGGTCCTCTTCCTTGTCGCGGCGGGTGTTCTCGTGGCGGGCAATGACGCCGTTTGCGTAGTCGTCGATGCTGCACGCGGCCACGATGCCGGTCTGCGAGCGGCCGTCCTGCTCCAAGCGGTACAGGTAGTAGCAGCGCGAGCCGTCGCGCATCAGGGTCTTGTCCTCCACGCGCTCGCGCAAAAGCTCGGCCGCCTTGGCGTAGACGTCGTCTGCGTACATGTCGTGGTCGGGCGAGAAGGCCGTCTCGGGGCGGTCGATCGCCAGGAAGCTCTTGGGGTGCGCGGCCACGTACTGGGCGGCAGAGGCGCGGTCAAAGACGTCGTAGGGCAGGCTGGCAAAGGTCTCGGCCGCCTCGGGCGTCTGGGGGCGGTAACAGGTAAAAGGTTCTGCGTGCATGCAAGCTCCTTGTCATAGGGTCCCACCATGATACGCCGCCGATGTTGCGGGGCAATGACGCGCAGGACCAAAAGCCGGGCGAGCGGCGGGCCCGCATGGTATTCTCGATGGCGAGAAAATCTTTTGGATAAGGGAGAGACGCATGGCGCTTACCGGCGTTGACGTGACAAACAAGAAGCTCGTGATCTTTGACTTCGACGGCACCCTGGCAGATTCGATGCCGGGCATCGTCCGCACCGCCCGCCACGTCATGCATAGCCACGGCTGGACCGACGAGGCCTTGGGCGACATGCGCCGCATCGTGGGGCCGCCCTTCCCCGACGCCTTTAGGCTGGTCTACGGCGTGTCCCAGGAAGAGGCAGAGTCCATCACCGAGGACTACCGCGCCATCTACAAGAACCTGGGCCGCGACGGCTGGCCCCTGTTCGACGGCATGGAGCAGCTGCTGCGCGACCTGCGGGCCGCGGGCCGGCTTTTGGGCACCGCCTCTTCCAAGCGCGACTTTCTTCTCGAGCGCGGCCTTAAGACCAACGAGGTCTACGACCTCTTCGATTTCCCGGCCGCCAAGCGCACCGACGGCGGCGAGACCAAGGCTCAGATCATCAACCGCGTGCTTGACCTCGCGGGCCTCACGCCCGCCGATGCCGTGATGGTGGGCGACCGCCGCTTTGACTGCGAGGCGGCGACCGAGGCGGGCATCCCCTGCGTGGGCACCCTCTACGGCAACACCTGCCAGGAAGAAGAGCTTGTCAACGCCGGCTGCTGCGCCATTGCCCGCACGGTCGACGAGCTGCACGCCCTCCTTTTGGGGTAGCCGCCGCGCCGCCCGGCAAATTGCTTGAATCGCGCGACCCCCTAAGGGGTACAGTTGACGCATGGTTAAAGAAGGCGAGAGGTGCTCGCCTGTGAAAGGAGAAAACCATGGCTGGTTTTGACATCGTTGACGGTTTGAACAAGGCTTTTCTCGCCAGCGTGGGCGCTGTTGCCGTCACCGCCGAGAAGTCCCAGCAGGTGATCGACGACTTCGTCAAGAAGGGCGAGCTCACCGTCCAGCAGGGCAAGGACCTTAACGCCGAGCTCACCCGCAAGGTCAAGGAGACCTTCGACTCCACCGTGACCAGCGCCTCCGACGCGGCCCTTCGCGCCAAGCTCGAGGTCATGACCCCCGAGGAGCGCGCCGCCTACGCCGCCAAGGTGGCCGAGGTCGCGGCCCAGATCGAGGCCGACAAGGTCAAGGTCGAGGTCGAGGGCGAGTCTGAGCCCGCCGCCGACGACACCGAGGCCGTCGAGGCCGAGGAAACCGAGTAGTGCGCCTAGGCTAAGCGGACGGTAGCGTGACTTCACAAAACGAAACAGAGAAGACCGCGCAGGGCGGCGTCGAGGAAGACCCCGGCGCCGCCAAGCGCCGTGAATACGACCAGATCTTGAACGCCTGGTACGAAGAGGTGATGCAGGAGCTGTCGTCTTCCGAGGACGACTCGGCCACCATCGGGTTGTTTGGCGGGCGGGCCTCGGGCTCTGACGCCTACGACCTGTCGCGCATGTCTCGCCTGCGCCGCATCGCCGACATCCTGGGCATCGTGCGCCACTACGACATCTTCCACGGCCTCACGCCGCAGAGCATGCGCCGCATGCTGGAAGAGCTGGGCCCCACCTTTGTGAAGGCAGGGCAGATCCTGTCCATGAGGTCCGAGATTCTGCCCGCGGCCTTCACGCGCGAGCTGTCGAAGCTGCGCACCAGCGTCGAGCCCATGGATCGCGAGACCGTGCTGGCCGCGCTGCGCGAGGAGTACAAGACCCCCATCGAGGACATCTTCGACGCCATCGACGACAACCCCTTGGGCTCGGCTTCGGTCGCGCAGGTGCACAAGGCCCGTCTCATCACCGGCGAGATGGTGGCCATCAAGGTCCAGCGCCCGCACGTGCAGGAGGTCATGGCCAAGGACATCTCGATCGTGCGCTCGCTGGCCCGCCGCCTGGGCGGCTTCATGGGCGCCGACCAGTTCCTTGACCTGCAAAGTGTCGTGGACGAGCTGTGGCAGTCCTTTAGGGAAGAGACCGATTTTCTCGTCGAGGCAAGAAACCTCGAGGAGTTTCGCCGCAAGAACGCCCACTGCAAGTACTTGAGCTGCCCCAAGCCCTACCCCGAGCTGTGCACCAAGCACGTCGTGGTCATGGACTACGTCGAGGGCATCGCGATCGACGACACCGTCGAGCTTGTGGCCCAAGGCTACGACCTGGGCGAGATCGGCGAGAAGCTCATGGCCAACTACACGGCCCAGATCTTGGACGACGGCTTCTTCCACGCAGACCCGCACCCCGGAAACATCGTGGTCTCCAACGGCAAGATCGTCTACATGGACCTGGGAATCATGGGGCGCCTTTCGGCGAGCGACCGCCGCTGCATGAGCGACATGCTCTACTCGGTGGCGCGCTACGATTCGGCGGGGCTGGCGGACGGCCTTCTGCGCTTCTCGGTGGGCGATACCTCCGACGTCGACTACGCGCACCTGCTGGGCGAGCTGGACGCCATTATCGCCAACTACGGCTCGGCCGATCTTAACGACCTTGACCTGGGCGGCTTTGTGAACTCGCTCATCAACATGGCGCGCAAGAACGGCATCGAGCTGCCCAGCAGCGTGACGATGCTGGCCCGCGCGCTGGTGACGCTTGAGGGCGTGGTGGACAACCTCTTACCCAACGCCTCGATGGTCGACATCATCAAGCGCCACCTGCGTTCGCACGAGTCCTACGACGAGCTGGCCAAGCGCGAGACCAAGCGCCTGGCGCGCGAGAGCCTGGCCGCCAGCCACGGCCTGCTTGAGGCGGCAAGCGAGGCGGGGCACGCCATGCACATGCTCACCCGCGGCCAGCTGCGCATGAACATCGACGTCGCCGGCACCGAGGACCCGCTGGAGGACCTGTCGCGCATCGCCAACCGCCTGACCTTGAGCGTTATCGTGGCGGGTCTGTTTATTGGCTCGTCGGTGGTTTACTACGCGCGCATCGAGCCGGTTATCTTTGGCATCCCTATCCTGGGCTTTATTGGGTATATGCTGGCGCTGTTCCTGGGTCTTTACGTGGCGCACGACATCCTGCGCGACACCAGGCGCAAACGGCGCTAGGACGGTCACGGGTTTTCTCGCCCCGGGAAGAAGCATCAAATATGAAAGCGCAATCAAGTGAAGAGGGACCGAGCATGTGGTTGGTGTTTGCTCTGGGTTCCGCCGTCTTTGCTGCCCTGACCTCGATCTTGGCCAAGGTGGGCATCGAGGGCGTGAACTCTAACCTGGCGACGGCGATCCGCACCGTGGTGGTGCTGGTGATGGCCTGGGGCATGGTCTTTTTGGTGGGCGCGCAGTCGGGCGTGGGCGAGATTAGTCCCAAGAGCTGGGTGTTTCTCATATTGAGCGGTCTTGCGACGGGGGCGTCGTGGCTGTGCTACTACCACGCGCTGCAAATCGGCGAGGCCTCCAAGGTCGTGCCCGTCGACAAGCTGAGCGTCGTGATCACGCTGGTCTTGGCCTTCGTCTTTCTGCACGAGCAGTTCACGGCCAAGTCCCTCATCGGCTGCGCCCTCATCGCCGCCGG
>CAVKOL010000114.1:0-1078 GCA_963658035.1 Bacteroidaceae bacterium | reverse complement strand
AGGACTTGTCGGAAGATTTGGCCGTCCCAAACTTCCGACAAGTCCTCATTTGTAAAGCAAGGCAGCGGTGAGAAACCCGCTGCGGAGAAGCGCGCTCTTCTCGGCGCATCGCGCTGCTGCCCCCAGGCAGGCGTGGGGTATGATTGCCCTATCCCTTTACACGGCGAGAAAGGCAAGACGACATGGGCGTGTTTTTGAACCCGGGACCGCAGATGCTCAGGCGTGGCCGCGCCTCGGGCATCTACGTGGACAAAAGCATGCTTATCGCGCAGCTCAACTCTGTGATCAATACCGAGCGCCTGTACGCGTGCGTGAGCCGCCCTCGCCGTTTTGGCAAGTCGATGGCCGCCAACATGGTGAGCGCCTATTACGACCGCACGGTCGATGCCGCCGCCGAGTTCGCCGGTCTTGCCGTGGCCGGCGACCCCTCGTTTGACCGCGAGCGCAACAGCTACGACGTGCTCAAGGTCAACATGCAGGATTTCTGGACCAAGTCGGGCCGCTGCGTCGACAAGGCGCTCGCCGAGCTTCAAAAGTCCGTTCTGTTCGATCTTCTCCTTGAGTACCGCGACCTTCGTTTTCGTGACGAGAAGAGCCTGGTCGACGTCATGAGCGACCTCTACGCGCAGACGGGCCGCCAGTTTGTTGTTGTCATCGACGAGTGGGACTGCGTCATGCGCGAGAGCTCCGACGACGCGGACGCCCAAAGAATCTACCTGGACTTCCTGCGCGGGTTGCTCAAGGACAAGCCGTTTCTCGCCCTTGTCTACATGACGGGAATCCTTCCCATCAAGAAGTACGGCTCGCACTCGGCGCTCAATATGTTTGACGAGTACAGCATGCTCGAGCCGCTGGAGATGGCGCCGTTCATGGGCTTCACGGGCGATGAGGTGGCTGGGCTTTGCAAGGAGTGGGGCCGCGACCTGGGGGAGTGCCGAGCCTGGTACGACGGCTATCGCCTTCCCGGCGCGGGCGAGGTCTATGCGCCGCGCTCGGTCGTGCGCGCCATGGAGACGGGCGAGTTCTCGAGCTACTGGACCCAGACCGAGACCTTCGAGGCCCTGCGCAAGTACATCGA
>CAVKOL010000113.1:0-8359 GCA_963658035.1 Bacteroidaceae bacterium | reverse complement strand
ACCGCACCTACTACTTCAAGCTCAGGTCTTATCGAACGCTCTTCGACAAGCGCGTCGGCGGCAAACGCGATGGGCAGTACATCAACCTCGACTTCGGGCACTTACGCGCCTTGGCATCGCTCGACCGCGACCTTCGCTACGCCCTGCTGCCCCTCACGCTCGACGTGGAGCACGCGGCGAGGACGAAGCTCGTCCGCAACGTCACCGAAAGGCCCGACGAGGACGGCTACAGCGTGTGCGCCGACTACATGGCGTCCCTGAACAAGGACGAGAGAAACCGCCGCAGGGGCGACGTGGCGATGCTCAAGTACGACCTCTACTGCAGGGACCTGCTCCTGAAGTACGGCAAAGAACCCGCCAAGATGCCCGCCTGGGTACTTCTGGAGCTGTTCTCCTTCGGCAGCATCGCCGGCTTCTACCTGTTCTGTGCCAAGCGGTGGGGCGACAAGGTCATGGAGAAGGAGCACTACATGCTGCGCCAGGCCCAGTTCATCAGGAACGCCTGCGCGCACTCCTCGAACATGGTCAACGGCTTCGGCGACCAGGATGACGAGATCGAGACGAACACAATGGTTGAGCGCGCACTGGCGCAGACGGGCCTCTCCCACCGCGTGAGAACATCGAAGATGAAGAACCCGCGCCTCAAGCAGATCGCCACGCTCATGTACCTGCACAGCCGCCTAATAACCGAGGGCACGAGCAGGCAACGCGCCATAGAGGACATGCAGGCGTTGAAAGCCTCGATGACGAAGTCGCTCGAGACGCTCTTTGGCAACGACATCGTCCGCTCGTCCCTCGTTTTTTGGTCGCGCTGATTGACAACTGGTTCGTTTAGGCAATAATTGATTCAGACAAAAAACCTACTGGTTTTGCAAGGCGGGGTTGCGCAAGCGGTTCCGCCTAGTTTTTTGCCTAAATGCCGGAGGGCCGGTGACATCACAGTCGCCGGCCCTCCTTGTCATTTGTCTTCCCAGCGCCGCTCGAAATAGTCGACCATCCAGCACAGCAGGTACAGCGGCAGGATCACCAGGCAGAGAAGCCCGGAGGCCAGCACGGCCAGCCCCCAGGCGATCTCTTCCCGGTTTTTCTGGCGCGTCACGACAGAATCTCGTTGACGCGCAGTGTTGCCGCCCAGCGCGTTTCGGCGGTCGTCTCTGTTGCCGAACTCGCCGTTGATGACGCATCTGGCCAAGTCGGCCGTATCGCCCTCGACAGTACCGCCGCTGGAGAATGGGCAAAGGCCTGCGCCTTGTAAGCCCCTGGGCAATTGACGTCACTTAAAGGCGCGGTTACATGCGCAACCTGTATCTCGTGCCCGGGCCCTTGCCCTCCCGAACAATCGCGCCATCGTCAACTAGCTCGCTCAGGCGCCGCGACAATGTCCTCGCAGAGATGCCGGTCTCTCGTGATATTTCCGATGGCGTTGCCACCCCGCAACGGGAAATGCAGCCAAAGATCAAGGCGCGCTCCTTTTCCCTCTTTGTTTCTGGGGCGGACATCTGCCCGTCTGTGTCCAATGCAAGCTCCGGTCGCGTATTGGGCACGGGAATCCTTGCGTCAAAGAAATCCCCGTCTTCAAGCAACGGGTCTTTCCCAGTGTAGAGACGCGAATACTTGTAGAGCTCGCGCGTGCCGCTCCCCAGCCTCTCGGACCGTCCGATTTGCGCGAAGAAGCTTGCGATAACGGGGTTCTTTGGCGTTGGGTCAAAATTGTCCAGAGTAACTGGATGCGCATAGGCCGACCTACTCGCGTTGCGCGTCGCGACATATCCGTCGCAAATCTCAAGCTTGGCCATATACGGGCTCGAATACTCTCTATGCATAAGCGTGTTGGCCACAAGCTCGCGCGCAATCACGCTTCTTGGGCTCACTCGTTGTGCCCCGTCGAGGGCAAACGAATCTGGCAGCCATTTCTCAGCAAAGCCGACAAGCAGTTCATAAGCGTCGATAAGGTTAGTTTGCACAGTCATTCGGTCGTCGTAGCGTTCGGCGTCCTGGCGGCGCAGCAGCGCCTCGGTACGGTAAGAGGGCACCACGTCAAAGATCAGGTCATCGCTGCCCACCAAAAGGACGGAAGCAAGCGTAAAACCGGCCTCGCCCGTCTCGGCGTCGCGCGACCAAAGGCGCGAGGCGCGAAGAAGCTCGTCGTCGCTCATGGTCGCCCAGGGATGGTCGGCAGAGTGGGACCGGGCAACCAATTCGCGCGTGCGCTCAAGAAGATCTGCCCGCAGATCAGCTTTGGTGATCCAGGGATAAACGCGCCTCTCCGAGTACAGACCGCGTTTGCGAATAGCCAGACCCGATAGTTGTATATCGCTTGTCAAACGCACATCGGCATCTGCCACACGGTCGTAAACCTCACCCTTGAAACGGTACGTTTCGGGCCCCATGGGAATCCAGGCCTTGATAACGACGCGCCCATCACCAACGACGATTCGAGTGAGTTCAACCGTTGGAGAAGGGGTAAAGAGCTTTGGATTGTTAGTGACGTTGATTAAGTTGCGCTCAAGCTGCAGCGCGACACTCTCGTCGATGCCAGAGATATCGCCACCGTCGGTCACGCCGAGCAAAATCGTGCCGCCCTGCCGATTTGCAAACGAACAAACGGTCTCAAACACGTCGCTTTCGATTTTGGCGCCGCCGCATCTCTTGAACTCCAGCGACATTCCCTCACCCTGCGCAATTAAAGTCTCGAGCTCATTTAACTTCATTTTCATCCCTTTCCTATTGAGCCAATTTTGCCATAATCGCGCCAACTTTTGGCGTAATTCATGAAGATTGGCGCGATTATTGGCGTATTTCTATTTCGGAGGACTCCTTGCCGCGGGAAGGCGGTGACAGTTGAAGGTTTCTGCGGCGGGGGCGGCGGGTCGCTGGAGGCCGATGGCACGAAGTTGGGAAATGTGGCGTCTTGTACGGATTTGGCGAGTAGCGGGGGCGGTTGGGCTTCTCGCCAACTGGGGAAACGTCGGTGGCAGGCGGCGGGATACTCGACGGATCTGTGCAAGACGCCACATTTTGCGATTTCGTTGTTGCGGCGGCAGCCCGTCAGCAGAAAAAGGCCCCGGGAGAACGTCCGACGTCCCCGGGGCCTTTTTGGCACGGTCCTCACCAGGGCCGCGCCGCGCGGTGGTCTTCTCCCCCGCTACTGGTCGGCCGCTTCTTCGTCGACCGTGAGCGGACGAAAGACCGCCGTGTCGCCGCCGATGATCTTTTTGCCCACGTAGCGGGCCTCGTCGTCATGGGCGCGGCGCACCGCCGCGTCGAAGAGGTCGACGTCCTCGCCGTCCGCTCCCTCGGGGCGAGGCGCGGCTTCCTCCAAGACCACGCCGGCGCCGTTCTCGCGGGCAAGATACTCGTCCTGCGCCTGGTCGATCGCCTTGTTCGCGCGGGCAACGACCTCGGGGAACTCGACGTACTTAAGAACGTGCTGGCGCTTGGTGCGCGAGAACAGCGGCACGTACTCGAACAGGATCGACGAGTTCTCGAGCCCGTACCAGTGCGCCGGCGAGCCGCAGAAGCGGCGGATGAGGTACTTGGCCATGATGATGTTGCGGTCGAACGCAGAGATGTCGGCCGAGCTGGAAGGCACCTTGCGGATCATGCAGAAGCGGAAGTCGCCCACCGAGCCCTTGTCCTTGTAAATCGAGTACTTGTGGTGCTGCGCGGCGATCTTCTCGTCTGCCACGAGCTTCTCGACGACCTGGTAAAGGTACTCGTTGACGCGCTGGTTCACGCGAAAGCCCAGGCGAATCTGGACCTTGAACAGGTAATTGGTCCCAAACGTGTTGATCGAGAACTCATGGGTATTGGGCTCGTCGGTGACCTGGATGTTGAGGAAGAAGTAGGCCCGGGCGCGCTTGGGGCGCTTGTCCAGGATCGAGTAGAGGATGTCGCGGTCCAGGTGGTCGGGCGACGAGTCGTTGGTGAGAAACACGAGGTTGTCGGCCAGGTAAGGGATCTCGTTGTCGTCGCGAAGCTCGGCGATCTGCTCGACATACTCAGAAACGGGCAGGTAGACGCTTTGGGTGCGCTCGATGGCGGTGCCGCGGCGCCAGATGTACATCACGGCGAAGATCAGCGCGGCGAGAATGACGGTCACGTAGCCGCCGTGCATGAACTTGGTGAGGCTCGAGAAGAAAAACGCCGCCTCGATCGCCACGAAGAACACGAGGAAGGGCACGGCCGCGGCGGGGCGCCTGCGCACGCGTGACAGATAGGTGAAGAGGAGCAGCGTCGTCATAAGCATGGTCACCGTGATGGCCAGGCCATAGGCGGCCTCCATGTGCGAGGACGTCTGGAAGAACAGGACCACGCCGATGCAGCTCACCCACATGATGTTGTTGACCAGGGGAATGTAGATCTGGCCCTTGGTCTCGGACGGGTAGGCGATGCGCATGTGGGGCATGAGGTCAAGGCGGATCGCCTCGGAGATGATGGAGAACGAGCCGGTGATGAGGGCCTGCGAAGCGATGATGGCGGCAAACGTCGACAACACGACGGCAAAGACGCGCACGGCCTCGGGCAGCATCTGGAAGAAGGGGTTGAGCTCGGGCATGGCGGCGAGCGCGGCGTTGTTGCTGTTGGCCAAGATCCAGGCGCCCTGGCCCAGGTAGTTGAGGATGAGACAGGCCTTCACAAAGGGCCAGGAGGCGTAGATGTTGGCCTTGCCCACATGTCCCATGTCCGAGTAGAGGGCCTCGGCGCCGGTGGTGCAGAGAAACACGTTGCCCAAGACCATGAGGCCCGCGCGGTTGAGGTTGCCGTCAAAGAGGAAGGCCACGCCGCGCACCGGGTTGAGGGCGCGAAAGACGTTGAGGTCGGCGCCCACGTTGACCAGGCCGACGACGGCAAGGTAGGCAAACCACACGGTCATGACCGGGCCAAACGCCTTGCCGATGGTGGCGGTGCCGGCGCGCTGCATGGCAAACAGGACACACAGGATGGCGATGGTGATTGCCACCACGACCCCTTGGTTGTCGCCGATCAGGGCGTGGAAGAAGTCGATGGTGCGCAGGCCCTCGATGGCCGTGGTCACGGTGACGGCAGGCGTCAGGATGCCGTCGGCGAGAAGGGCGGCGCCGCCGACCATGGCCGGGATGATCAGCCACTTGCCGCAACGCTTGACCAGGGAATACAGGGCAAAGATGCCGCCCTCGTTGTGGTTGTCGGCCTTCATGGCGACAAGGACGTACTTGACGGTGGTGATGAGGGTCATCGTCCAAATGATGAGGGAAAGGGCGCCGATGACGGTGTCTTGGCTCATGGTGGAAAGGCCGCCGTTGCCGCTCATGATGGCCTTGAGGGTGTACATGGGGCTGGTGCCGATGTCGCCGTAGACGACTCCCAGCGTGACAAGGATCATGGCCGCGCTGATGGGGATTGACCTTTGGGCCGACTTGCCGGCCGCGTTCGTAGGTGCCAAGGAGACTCCTTTTTTGAATTGAAGCGGCGGGGCCCGAAGCACGAAGCACGAAACACGAAGCACGAAGCACGAAGCACGAAGCAGTGTCTTGGGCCCGCCGCAATTGCACCGAAGGATTCTAGTCCTTTGGGCGGCGGGGTCAACAGGTTTTTTATCGGGCGGGGCGGCGGGGGCGCGGTGGGGGTTCGACAGTAAAAAAGGCCCCGGGGTGCGCCCGGGGCCTGGGAGGTACAACGTTGTACAGCGCGAATTAGCGGCTTTGGAAGCGGTTGGCGGTGCTGCCGGGCGCCGCAGAACCCTTGGGCACCAGCTTGATCTGGATGGCCTCCAGGCGGTAGGAGTAGCCCGCCGTTCCGGCCTGCTCGCCGTTCTTGGCCCAGCCCATCCAGCCGATGTTCTGCGCGTGGACGCGGTAATAGACGTCGTAGTGGTTGGCCATCTCGCCCGTGAGGCGGACCTGCATGGCCTCGACGCGCAGGCTCTGGCCCGTGGTGCCGCCGGTGGTGGACCAGCCCTGCCAGCCGATGTTCTGCACGTGGGCGCGAATCTGGACGCCGCCGGCGTAGTCGGCGTGGGCCAGGGAGACGCGCAGGGCCTCGACGCGCAGACTTTGGCCGCTGGTGCCCGCGGTGGCGCCGTCGCTCACGGCCGACTGCCAGCCGATGTTCTGGACGTGGGCCTGGTACTCGACGGTGGCCGCCGGCTTGCGGAAGGCGTTAGCGGTGGTGCCGGGCGCCGCGCCGCCCTTGGGGACGAGCTTGACCTGGATGGCCTCGAGGCGCAGCGAGTAGCCCTCGGTGCCGGCCGACGCGCCGTTCTTGGCCCAGCCCATCCAGCCGTAGTTCTGCGCGTGGACGCGGTAATAGACGTCGTAGCGGTTGGCCAGCTCGCCGGTGAGGCGCAGCTGCATGGCCTCGACGCGCTTGGACTGGCCGTAGGTGCCGCCCATGGTCGACCAGCCCTGCCAGCCGATGTCCTGCACATGGGCGCGGATCTGGATCTGTCCGTCGCAGCCGGCGCCCGTGACGGAGACCTTAAGGGCCTCGACGCGCAGGCTTTGGCCGCTGGTGCCGGCCACGGCGCCGTCCTTCACGGCCGACTGCCAGCCGATGTTTTGCACGTGGGCCTGGTAGACGACGCTGGCCGAGGTGATCTTGAAGGTGCCCTTGGCGGTGCCGGAGTAGTTGCCCTTGAAGGTGACCGTGGCCGTGGCGGTGCCGGGGTTGGTGTTGTTGGCGTAGGCAACGGAGAAGTCCGTGCCCTGCTTGAGGGTCTTGCCGTTGAGGGTCACGGTGGGGGCCGGGGTGAGGGCCTTAGCGGAGAAGGGCTGGTCGGCGAGCTTGACGGTGGCCTTGGAGGCGTCGGCGGACTTGATGGCGAAGGTACCCTTGGCGGTGCCGGAGTAGTTGCCCTTGAAGGTGACGGTGGCGGTCGCCGTACCGGCGTTGGTGTTGTTGGAGTAGGAGACGGTGTAGTCGGTGCCCTTGACCAGGGTCTTGTTGCCGAGGGTCACGGTAGGCGCGGGGGTGAGGGCCGTGCCGGTGTAGGTCTGGGCGGCGAGCTTGACGGTGGCCTTGGAGGCGTCGGCGGACTTGATCTGGAAGGTGCCCTTGGCGGTGCCGGTGTAGTTGCCCTTGAAGGTGACGGTGGCCGTCGCCGTGCCGGCGTTTACATTGTTCGAGTATGCGACGGTGTAGTCGCTCCCCTGCTTGAGGGTCTTGCCGTTAAAGGTCACGTTCGGGGCCGGGGTCACTGCCGCGCCGGTGTACGTCTGGGCGGCGACGGAGACGGCGGCCTTGGAAGCGTCGGCCGCGGCGATGGTGAAGGTCGACGTCTTGGAGCCGGCATAGTTGCCCTTGCCGGTGATGGTGACGGTCGCGGTGCCGGCGTTGACATTGTTGGCGTAGGCCACGGTGTAGTCGGTGCCCTTGGTAAGGGTCTTCTCGCCGAGCTTCACGGTAATGGCAGGGGTCAGTGCAGAGCCGGTGTAGGTCTGCCTGGCTACCGAGACGGACGCGGACGCGACGGACTCCGCAGCGATCTTGAAGGTGCCCTTGGCGGTACCGGTGTAGTTGCCCTTGAAGGTCACAGTCGCGGTCGCGGTGCCGGCGTTCACGTTGTTGGAGTATGCAACGGTATAGTCGGTGCCGTTAACCAGTGTTTTATTGGAGAGCGTCACAGTCGGCGCCGGGGTAAGAACGGAGCCAGTGTAAGTCTGGGAAGCAACGGAAACAGTCGCCTTGGACGCATCGGCAGATTTGATGGCGAAGGTACCCTTGGCGGTTCCGGCGTAGTTGCCTTTGAAGGTGACGGTGGCGGTCGCCGTACCGGCGTTGATGTTGTTCGAGTAGGCGACGGTGTAGTCGGTGCCCTTGGTCAGGATCTTGCCGTTGAGGGTCACGGCAGTCGCCGGGGTGAGGGCCGCGCCCGTGTAGGTCTGGGTGGCCACCGAGACGGACGCCTTCGAGGCGTCGGCGGCCTTAATGGCGAAGGTGCCCTTGGCGGTGCCGGTGTAGTTGCCCTTGAAGGTGACGGTGGCAGTCGCCGTGCCGGCGCTGGTGTTGTTGGAGTAGGAAACGGTGTAGTCGGTGCCGTTGACCAGGGTCTTGTTGCCCAGGATCACGGTGGGCGCCGGGGTCAGCGCGGCGCCGGTGTAGGTCTGGGCGGCAACGGAGACGGCGGCCTTTGAGGCGTCGGCCGCGGCGATGGTGAAGGTCGAGGCCTTGGTACCGGCGTAGTTGCCCTTGCCGGTGATGGTGACCGTCGCGGTTCCGGCGTTGACGTTGTTGGAGTATACGACGGTGTAGTCGGCGCCCTTGGCGAGGGTCTTCTCGCCGAGCTTAACCGTGACGGCAGGCGTCAGCGCCGAGCCGGTGTAGGTCTGCCTGGCTACCGAGACAGACGCGGTCGAGACGGAAGCCGCGGCGATCTTGA
>CAVKOL010000112.1:0-8825 GCA_963658035.1 Bacteroidaceae bacterium | reverse complement strand
TGGGGTCAAGGCCAAGCTCGGAGGCCATGATGCCGCAGAGCGCGGAGACCTGGATAGAGTGCTGAAGGACGTTCTGGCCAAAGGAGGTGCGGTAACGAAGGGCGCCCAGGGTCTTCACGAGCTCGGGGTGCAGGTCGTGGATGCCGGCGTCGAAGGCGGCCTGCTCGCCGGCCTCGCGAACGCGCTCGTTGACGAGGGACTCGGCCTTCTTATAGAGCTCCTCGATACGGGCCGGGTGAATGCGGCCGTCGGCGATGAGGTTCTCGAGGGCGACGCGGGCGGTCTCGCGGCGCACCGGGTCGAAGCTGGAGAGAACGACGGTCTCGGGGGTGTCGTCGATCACGAGGGAGACACCCGAGACCTGCTCGAAGGTGCGGATGTTGCGGCCCTCGCGGCCGATGATGCGGCCCTTGAGGTCATCGGAGGGAATGTGGACCGAGGTGACGGTGATCTCGCCGGCCTGGTCGGCGGCGCAACGCTGGATAGCGGTAGAGATGATCTCACGGGCGGTCTTGTCTGCCTGGGCGCGGATGTTCTGCTCGGACTCGCGCAGGATCTGGGCCTCGTCGCGAACGCTCTGGGCACGGACGCGGGCGAGAAGCTCGTCGTGGGCCTCGTCGGAGCTTAGGCCGGCGATGCGCTCGAGCTCGGTGGTCTGCTTGGTCTCGAGCTCGTCGAGGTCGAGCTTGCGGCGGTCGAGCTGGCCCTGGAGGCTAGAGAGCTGGTGCTCGCGCTTATCGAGGGCGTTGTTGCGGTTATCCAGGGACTCCTCGCGCTGCATGATGCGGTTTTCCATGGACTGCAGCTCGCTCTTGCGCTTCTTCTCCTCTGCCTCGGAGTTCTGCTTGAGTTGCATGATCTGCTCTTTGGCCTCGAGAACGGCCTCTTTCTTGGCGGTCTCGGCCTGGCGCTTGGCCTCGTCGGAGATGCGGGCGGCCTCCTGGTTTGCGGACTGGACCTTGGCCTCGGCCTCGCTGCGCATGGAGTTGCTCTTGCCAGCGACAAAGAAATAGGCGACTCCTGCGCCGATCGCTAGGCAAACGAGCCCGATGATGATTTCTGTAAGCATGTTTGGCTCCTCTAATGGCTATATCAAATATTCAAAAATTAGAGCATTGCCTTAAGCAGTGCCCGCCATTAGAAGCGCAGTCTTATTTGTCGGTTTTTCAAATGCCTCTTTAAGCAGCAAACAATTGTCAAACAGACCTTTAAAACATATAGAAAACGTTGGAAACCCAACGCAAGAACGCCCTTTTAACGGCTAAACCATTTTATTGTTCGTCTTAATCAATGTCAAACTCGTTCAACATTTGACGTGCGACGGACGAGGCGACGCCAAAGGAAAAACCGCGCGACCCCAGGAAGCGGACGATTTTTTGGTAGTCGTTCTTACCAGTGATGCGCTTTTTTGACGCCGCCTTATAAGCAAGGTCGTACTCGGAGTCCTCTTCAAAGAACTCGTCGGGCCAGCCGGGGACCTCTTTGATATCGACGCCGCGGCGGCCCAGCTCGTAGGAAATCTTCTTGGCTCCCCAGCCGCACGACAGCTTGAAGCGGATAAACGACTTGGCAAAGCGGACGTCATCGATAAGTCCGCAATCGAGCGCGCGGTCGACAAGCCCTTGGGAGACCTCGCGAGAATAGCCGTCGCCCACAAGCTTCTTTAGCGCCTCTTGGGCCGAGTAATCCCTTTTGTCGATAAGCTCGGTGAGCCTTGTCCAACCAATCGTTTGCGACAAAGACTTCACCCTATGGGCGAGTTCTGCCCGTGAGGCAGGGCAGAACTCGCCGGACTCGAGCTGAGAGTCAAGGACCTTGGCCACGCGAGAGGGCAGTGTCCACTTAACTTCTTGGTCATCGCTTGCAAGCACAAGGACAGGAAGCCTTCTCTTGGCAGAAAACGCGCTCGCCTGTTTTTCTGGGAAGCGAACCTCGCACTCAAAGGACGTGGCCATAAAATGCCCTACTCGTCCTCGGAGAGGTCGAAGTCGTCCTCGGTCTCAAGACCGTCCTCGGCATCGATGTCGACGTCCACATCGACCTCTTCGAGGTCGACGGGATCGCCCACGCGCTCGTCGCCCAGCTCGAGGCCAACGGCCACGCGAACCTTGTGCTCAATCTCTTCGCGAAGCTCGGGGTTGGTGAGAAGCTGCTTCTTGGCGTTCTCCCTACCTTGGCCCAGGCGCTCGCCGTCATAGGTGAACCAAGAACCTGCCTTGGTGACGATGTGAAGGTCGACCGCCGTGTCAAGGATCGAGCCCTCCTTAGAGATGCCCTGGCCGTACATGATGTCGAACTCCGCCTGCTTAAAGGGAGGGGCGACCTTGTTCTTGACGACCTTCACGCGCACGCGGTTGCCGATGACCTCGTCCTTCTCCTTGATGGAATCGATGCGGCGGATGTCCATGCGCACCGACGAGAAGAACTTGAGGGCGCGGCCGCCGGGCGTGGTCTCGGGGTTGCCGAACATGACGCCGATCTTCTCGCGGAGCTGATTGATGAAGATGCAGGTGGTGTTGGACTTTGAGAGCGAGCCCGCGAGCTTACGAAGCGCCTGGCTCATGAGGCGCGCCTGAAGGCCGACGGAGCTGTCGCCGATCTCTCCCTCGATCTCGGCGCGCGGGGTCAGGGCCGCGACGGAGTCGATGACCACGACGTCGATGGCGCCGGAGCGCACGAGCATGTCGCAGATCTCGAGCGCCTGCTCGCCGGTGTCGGGCTGGGAAATGAGAACCTCGTCGATGTCGACGCCGATACGGGCGGCATAACCGGGGTCAAGGGCGTGCTCGGCGTCGATGAAGGCCACGATGCCGCCAAGAGCCTGGGCCTCGGCCAAGATCTCAAGGGAAAGCGTGGTCTTGCCCGAGGACTCGGGACCGTAGATCTCGATGATGCGGCCGCGGGGAACACCGCCGATGCCCAAGGCGGCGTCCAAGGCGATGGCGCCGGTGGGAATGGCCTCGACCTCCATGTCGGGGCCGCCGTCGCCGAACTTCATGATGGCACCCTTGCCGAACTTCTTCTCGATTTCCTCGGTGGTCTCTAGAAGGACCTTGTCCCTCTCCTCACCCGTGGTGCGGGGACGGATCTCTTTCACAGGACCTTTAGCCTTAGCCATTGCATGCTCCTTCTTGTCAAACAGCACTAAGAATAGTAATCGAACACTCGTTTCTGTTCAAGTGTCTAGACAAAAAGATACGCAGGCAATCTATCAAGAA
Source organism: Bacteroidaceae bacterium (assembly GCA_963658035.1). Lineage (GTDB taxonomy): Bacteria > Actinomycetota > Coriobacteriia > Coriobacteriales > Atopobiaceae > Paratractidigestivibacter. The sequence continues at coordinate 5,607 of CAVKOL010000112.1, read as the reverse complement.
TCTTGCGGCTATCTAACGCGAATCTATCACGAACCTATCGCCCCATAAGAAAACCCGCGCAGCGACGTGGCCTAAACCGACCTTTTGCCAACTGCGCGGGAATGCTTTAAAGATTTATGCCGCTCTAAGACTCCAGAAGAGCTTCACATAAAAGCTCGAGGGCACGATAAACCGCCTGGTGACGGACCTGCTCACGGTCGCCCTCAAAAAGGTTGGGATACGCCTTGACGCCTCCGGCCGCGGCAAGGCCCATCCAAACCGTGCCCACGGGCTTTCCGGGCTCTTCTCCCCCGGGACCTGCGATCCCGGTAAGAGAGACGCACAGGTCGCAAGCCAAGACACCGCGGGCACCCGTTGCCATGGCGCGTGCGCACTCGGCCGAGACGGCCCCTATCTGCGGCACGTCGAGAAGCCCCTCGTACGGCACGCCCAGGACCTCGTGCTTGACAGGGATGGCGTAGCTCACCACGCCGCCGCGAACCGCTGCCGAAGACCCCGGGACCGCCGTCAAGGCGCCCGCGACCAGGCCACCGGTGCAGGACTCGGCCGTGCCAACGGTAAGGCCCTTCTCGCATGCAAGCTTTACCACCCGGGCTGCCAGGTCGTAAAGAGCCTCGTCGGGCTCGAAAATCACCTTGGAAGCCATGCTAGTCCTCGCTTAGGTAGCGCCACGACTTGACGAAGTAGTCGATGCCCGACCAAGCCGTCAAGACGACGGCGGCCGCCATGCAGACCTGGCAGATGACCTCAAGATAGCCGGCAAAAGCCATGTTGGCCGGCAGGGCGCAGACAAACAAAAGGCCGCAGATGGCGACCATCGTGGTTGCCGTCTTCCATTTGCCCAGGTTGCTGGCAGCGACCACCACGCCCTTGGACGCGACGACCATGCGCAGGCCAGAGACAAGAAACTCGCGGGCAACCACGATGAGCAGGACCCACGAAGAGGTCATCTGGTGCTCGAGCAAGAAGCACAGCGCCACCACGACGGCCAGCTTGTCGGCGATGGGGTCCAGGAACTTGCCAAAAGTCGTGACCTCGTTTCTGGAACGCGCGAGGTAGCCGTCGAGCTTATCGGTGAGAGACACCAAGACGAAGGCGGCAAAGACGCACATGCCGGGCCACGAGACGGCGTCGCCGCGGGTGACGCCCACAAGCTCGGCCAAAAGCAGCCAAACAGGCACGAGCACCACGCGCGCGCAGGTCACGATGTTGGCCGGTGTCCAAAGACCCTTGCTCTTAGACAAAACTAGAACACGCTCCTAATCCTCGACGATCTCACCGATCATCTCGTAGCAGAAAGAGTCGACAAGGTCGACGGTCACGATGTCGCCCACGCAGGCCTCGCCCGAGGCGATATGGACGGCGCCGTCGCAGTCGGGGGCCTGGAACCACGTATGGCCGATGAACTCGAGGCCCTCCTCGGTCTCCTCGACGCCGTCGATGATGACCTTCACGCGCTCGCCCACGTGCTTGGCGGTGGCGGAGAAACCAAGCTCCTCGACCAGGTCGATCAGGCGCTGCGTGCGCTCGAGCTTGGTGTCCTCGTCAACCTGGTTCTCCATCGCCGCGGCGCGGGTGCCCTCCTCGGCCGAGTACGCGAAGACCGAGGTGTAGTCAAACTCCTCGGCCTCGATGAAGTCGTAGAGCTCATCGGCCTCGTCGTCCGTCTCGGCGGGGAAGCCCGCCATACCGGTGGTGCGAAGGACCATGCCGGGGATCTCGCGGCGAAGGCGGGCAAAGAGCTCGTGCAGTTCCTCGGGGCTGCCCGAGCGGTTCATGGCCTTCAAGATGCGAGAAGAGCAGTGCTGGATGGGGATGTCGATGTAGGGCAGGACCTCGGGCGTGTCGCGGATCGCGGCGATGAGGTCGTCGGTCATACCCTCGGGCTGCAGGTATAAGACGCGCAGCCAGCCGTCGTAGGGGCGCACGACCTCAGCCGTGGCGCGCAGAAGGCCGGCCAGGCTGGAGCCGTCCTTAAAGTCGCTGCCCCAAATGCCGGTGTCCTGACCAATGAGGATGATCTCGCGGACGCCGCCCTCCATCAACGCGCCAACCTCGGCCAAGATCTCGTCCTGCGGGCGTGAGTGATAGCGGCCGCGGATGTACGGGATGGCACAGAAGGTGCAAAAACGGTCGCAGCCCTCAGAGATCTTGACGAAGGCAGAGGCCCCCTCGACGGTACGGAGAAGCCCGCAGTCCATCGCGGAGCCCGACGTGGCCTCGAGGCCCAAAACGCCGCGGACCACGCCGCAGATGCCGTCCTCGTCCTCGGCCTTGACGAAAGCCGCTACCTCGGGGAGCTCGGCGCGAAGCTCGTCTCCGTAGCGCGAGGGCACGCAGCCGCACATGACGATGGGGCACTCGCGCACGCCGGCCTCGCGCGACTCGGCGATCTCTAACGTGGCCTCGACAGACTCCTCGGTGGCCGACGCCAGGAAGGAACAGGTGTTGACGATGGCGAGATCGGCTTCCTCGGGCGAGAAGACCTCGCCAAAGCCGTCGGCCAAAAGAAGGGCGCGCATGCGGTCGGTATCGACCTCGTTCTTAGCGCAGCCCAAGGTGATGAACAGGATGTTTGCCGCGGTATTGCTCGACACTTGGCTCCACCGGCCTTATCGATAGTTGTTGAACTGCAGGGGCTGGCCGAAATCGCACTCCTTGAGGTGCGCGATCACGGACTGAAGGACGTCGCGGGAAGCGCTGGCGACGCGCAGCTTGTCGCCCTCGACGGTGGCCTTGGCCTTGACCTTCATATCGCGGATCTCTTTAGAGATCTTCTTGGCGGTGTCCTGGTCGATGCCCTGGACCACGGTGCCGTACTGGCGAACGGTCATGCCGCTGGCGGCCTCGACGTCTTTCCACTTGACGCTGGCCAGGTCGATGCCGCGCTTGACGAGCTTGGAACCCAAGATGTCGCGCACCTGCCCGCACACGAAGTCGGACGGGGCCTCGATCTTGAGCGTGCCCTCCTTCTTGGAAAGCTCGAGCGTGGCGCCGGTGCCCTTAAGGTCGTAGCGCTGGGAAAGCTCGCGGGCGGCCTGGGTGCAGGCGTTGTCGAGTTCCTGCATGTCGACGACCGAGACGACGTCGAAGCTGGATTCTTTAGCCATGGTTCCTCTCCTAAAAAGCCAAAAGCCTAGGGCTATTGAGCGGTCGAAGTGCTGGTAGTTGCGGTGGTCGTGCTGGTAGTTGCGGTGGTCGTGCTGGTGGTGCCGGTCGTTGCGGCGGCGTCGGTGCCGTCTGCGGCCGTCTCGTCGGTGGTGGTCACGGGGGTGCCCTTGATAGTGAGGGTGCCCGTGCCCGAGGCCTTGGACGTGAAATCAACCTTCTTGCCGTTCTCGGTCACCGAGACCTTGGACGGGTTGGCGGCACGGATGGTGATCGAGTCGGTGACCGTGTACTCCTGCTCCCAGGGGCCGGTCACGCTCTCGGCCACGGCGCTCGTGCCGTCGCAGGTGATCTCGAGCCAGGAATACTCGCCGTCGGCCACCGAGACCTTGACCACCGTGGCCTGCTGGGTCGTGGTGGCCGTGGCATCGGTCGCGGCGCCGTCGGCGGCATCGGTGGTCGCGTCGGCGGCGTTGGAGTCACTCACCGTCGTCTTGGAGCTGTCGGTCGTCGTGGACTTGGAAGACGATGACGAGTCCGAGTCGCTAGAGCTCGACGAGCCCGACCCGCTGTTCTTGGACGAGCTGGTATCGGTGCTGCTCACGCTCACCGTCTGCCCGGCCTGGCTGCTGGTAGAGCCCGTCTTGGCGTTGACGCACGACGTGGCGGCAAAGACCAGGATGCCGGTCAAGACCATGGCGAGAAGAACGATGATCGCAAACGTCGCGTTTCTCGAGTCGGCAAAGAAGCCCAGGACACCGCCGAGAAGACCCTGCTTCTTGGCAGGCTGTCTTCTCCCCCGCTGGTTCCTCGAACCCGTCCCCGGGCCGTAGCCGCCCTTGGGCGCGCGGCGGCGCACGTTGGGCCTGTCGACGCTGGCGATGTTTCGCGAGGACCGACGCCCCGAGATGGTCGAGGCGCGTTCGTAGGGCCTGGCGCGGTCGTCGTAGCGCATGTCGTCGCTGTAGTCGCCCGACACAACACGGCGGGTGCTCACGTCGTCGCGGCGATAGGCGCGCTGGGGCCTGGAGCCGCCGGTGCGCCCGCTGTTGGCGCGGCTGCCGGAATACTGCCTGGTCATCTGGGTACTAGCTGCTCCCGTCACCTGCTGCCTCTGGGACAAGAGCCTCGAGGCGGGGTCGTTGTTGTTGGTGGACCTTCTGCGCTGGTTGCGGGCCCTGCGGGCACTGCTGCGGTAAGCCTCGTCGTCTTGGCTAGAGGCCCCCTGCGCAGAGGCGTTATAGCTGTGGGCCTGCTGCCCCTGGCCGTAGCCGCCGCGCCCGTAGGCCGAGGCGGCAGACGGTCCCGAGCCTGCCATGGGCATGGTGCGGCGCGGGCGGGCGTCAGATACAGAGGCAAAGGCGCCCATGTCGCCCGCGGGACCTCCCGAGGTGGGGAGAAGACCGCGGTACTCAACGTAGGCCTTGGGGCGCGAGCCCTCGGCGTTGACTACGTCGTAGCCCGCGATGAAACGGCCCGTCTGGGTGTCTCGCGTGCGGCGGCGCAGCTCGTGCGACGAGGTTCCGTGGACGTAGTGGTAGAGCTCTTCCTGAAAAAGATCGGTGATCTCGCGGGAGTTGAGACCCAGGTAGCGGGCATAGGAAGAAAGCATGCCCTGGGCATATCCGCTTTGCGGGATACGCTCGAAGTCGCCCTCCTCGAAGCTCACCAAAACATCCTCGCGCAGCTTGAGGATGCGCGAGGCCTGCTCGATGGAGAGGCCGAGTTCGTGCCGGCGTCTTTGCAGCAGCTCGCTGAAATGCGGCTTTGGCACCCTACTCTACCCCCTGATACATAGCCTCTTGGGTCTTGAGCTCCTCAAGGCCCTCCATATCGATCAAAACGTCCCTGGGCTTCGAGCCGTTGGCGGGGCCAACGACGCCCTTGGACTCGAGCATGTCCATGATACGCCCCGCCCTAGCGTACCCAACCGAGAGCGCGCGTTGCAGGCCGGAGGTGGAACCCAACTGGGATTCCACGACAAGCTGGGCGGCCTGCCACACCAGCGGGTCGTCTTCCTTGGGGGCGTCTGCCGCGCCGGGAGCGCCCGGCGCGTTGGGCACGACGGCGGTGAGGATGTCCTCGTGGTAGTCGGCCGTGACCTGTTCGCGAACAAACTTTACCGTCTGCTCGATCTCGTCATCGGAAACCCAACAACCTTGGGCGCGCCTTGGCTTCTTGCCGCGCAGCTTCACCAGCATGTCTCCGCGGCCCAAGAGCTGCTCTGCGCCCTTTTGGTCCAAGATGATGCGCGAGTTCAAGGAGTTGTCGACCGACAGTGCCACGCGGTTGTCGATGTTGGCGCGGATAAGGCCGGTCACGACGTCTGCCGAGGGGCGCTGGGTGGCCACGATCAGGTGGATACCGGCGGCGCGGCCCAGCTGGGCGATGCGAACGATCGAGGTCTCGACGTCCTTGCCAGCGACCATCATGAGGTCGGCCAACTCGTCGATGACGATGACGAAGTAGGGCATGTGCTTGGGCGGGTTCTCCATGTCG
>CAVKOL010000111.1:0-9099 GCA_963658035.1 Bacteroidaceae bacterium | reverse complement strand
GTTTAACACTGCCGGGTGCCGCGGACCCTCTCCCCGCGGCCACCGGGCTCACCCCGCGCCGCCGGTACCCCCTCTACCGGCGGCGCAATTTTGTGGGTGGAGACTGCCCGCGTTTCACCTTCGTGGGCGCCAAAATCGCCACTCTTCAGTGTCCCTCGCGTTATATTGCGCGAGAAATGGTGCTTGTCAGTGTTTTTGTGGATGGATTTCTTCGAGATGCAAAGAGGTGGCACGTGATATACCTGCGGTTATATAAATTGGACGGGCTTTTGATTGCCTTTATCAGCGATAAAACTACTGACGATTGACGATTCTGGCGCAAAAATTCGTCGTGTGTACCGATGAGTAAGAATTTTGGCGCAGCCCCCTATCCGCGGACTCCTCTCGCTTGCCAATCTAATCGTAACGTCCGATTAGAGAATTTATGTCCATCCGCATGTGTAATATAAATACCCGAATTGTCTAACGATGAATGAGGGTCTTATGGACGACAAGGTCCGCGTTAATCAGTCTCGCCCAGAGGCTTTGTTTAAGTTCCTACAAGAGTACTCGAAACTTCGCTATAAGACTGTGATGAACGCTGGGGGTTACGAATACCGTAACGACTTCCCTTTGGAGTCGTGCTTGGGCAACCCTTTTGTCGAGCAATTCTCAAGGAGCCCCGACAATTTTGACGGCCCTTTGCTCCGTGTCAAGAAGCCGCGTTTTACGCGTTGCCCTAAGCCTGACACCTCTTTTAATGAATGGCTCCAACCCGGCTGGGACGTCTATCCTGGCAAAGTTGCCCTCGAGTTTCCTGATGAGAAGCTTTCGCAAGGCTCAATGACTTGCGAAGATGCTTTTAACAAGAACGCACAACGGGTTAGAGAGTATGAGCAATGGCTGGCCAAGCGTGGCGAATGGGTCGCTGAGCAACTTTTTGCAGAGGGTGCGGATAGCTTATATAAAACTCTTTACGATATTCATTCGGAACTCCAGCGCAGCTCCGAGACGAAGGAGCTTGTTGCTGCCTCGATGTATTTCGAGTCTAAGGAGCATGCAGAAGTAAACCATCCTCTGCTCCTTAAGCGCATTCAAGTCGTCTTGGATGCGGAGAATGAGGTTATCTCTCTAGTCGACACGGACGATGCTCCGCGTTTGTACACTGAGCTTTTAAATTCGATTGAGGGCCTTAATTATTCGTGCATCCGCGATGCCGAGAACCGTATTGAGACGGCTGATTGTCACCCGTTCGATGAGGATACTGCACAACCGATATTCAGGCAGCTCATTAACGCGTTGACGTCTCAAGGACAGTACCGGGAAAGCCCAGACGAGTGTCTTGCCCCCGGTACGCAGTACTTCATTACTTGCAAGATGTCGTTTTTCCTAAGAGAAAAGCCAAACGGAGTGGCAAGGGCAATTGACAGAATTCTTGAGGCGCTCAACTTGTCTTCCCTCGAATTGCCGGGCCATCTTCTTGAACTGATGGGATGCGTCGTAGAGAAGCAGCTTCTCACAGAAGATGACGAGAAGCCCATAGAAGATCGGCTCGCAGAGATAAACGGGGAAGCCCTTGACATCCTATTGGCCAAGCCTGCCAATAAAGAGCAGCTCCGAATCGCCCGAAGCATAGAGAACTCAAGCGCTGTTCTTGTACAAGGCCCTCCGGGCACTGGTAAAACACACACAATCGCTAATCTCATGGGCCATTTTTTGGCGCAGGGTAAAACCGTGCTCGTCAGTAGTTACACCACTAAGGCGCTTAAGGTTCTAAAAGACAAGATGCCTGAAGAGTTGCAGGGTCTTTGTGTCTCTTGTATCGATGGAGCCACGGCTGATATGGAGCGCTCGGTGGACTCTATCGTTGAGCATCAAAGTACCCTGAATCTTGTCTCTTTGAATAGAGAGATCGAACAGGAACGAATTCTACGGGAAGAGATTATCGCCTCGTTGGCTCAGGTTAGGAAGGAGATTTACTCTGACCTTGAAAAGGAATACGAAATTCTTCAAGTGGAAGGGGAGAGCTTCTCTCCGATAGATGCGGCCCTCTTTATTGGAGAGAACGCTGAGGAACTTGCAGATCTTATTCCGGGTATTGTTAAACGGGGTGTGCCCTTCCCTTTGTCCGATGAAGAACTGTCTGAGCTTTATGCCTTAAGCGCGCGCCTTGATAAAGAGACCGACCTAGCGTTTGGGGCATGTGATTGCTTGGGTGGCCTGGAAACACTTTTGGATCCGAAGGACTTTAATAGTCTTTGTCTCGGGTTAAATAAGGACTCGGCCAATGCACAGACAGTCTGCGAAAGGAATTCCTGGAGCTATTGCGAGACTGGCTCGGGTGTCGAACTGATAACCGACTTTAGCCATGTGTTTCTCCCAAAAGAGGCGTCACTTGATGCCCTCGAGGCAATTCGTGATTTGCTAGCTAGGTACGGCTCTGCCGAAGCCTGGATGCGCGCCGCGGCAGCGGACTCATTGCGCGGCGAGGAATATGCCGGGCTTTGGAAAAAGCTATGCGAGCAAATATCGCTCACCGACGCACTCTCGACCGAATGCACCGTCAAGGCGTTCGGGCACGAGCTGCGGCTAATTGAGGGCGCTTCACCTGAATCTATCAAGGATGCCCTTTGCAGAAGAAAAACGAAACTCGGTAAAGGGAAGATCTCGGCGTGGCTTGGAGGTCTCTTTGATTCCGAGGACGATACCGCGGCCGACTGCGTTTTGGTTGACGGCCATGCCGTTGAGGCCGCGGGAGAGTGCGCCCTTGCGCTGCTATATGTTGATTTGCAGTTAGCGAGGAAACAATGCTCAGTATGCTGGAGCCAGCTGATCGAGAAGAACGGGGGCCCAAGTTTCGAGAGCCTTGACGTGAGCTCTCCCGAACACGCGGCATCACGATATATCGGCTTAATCGAGTCTGCTCTCGACTGGTACGATGGCGTGGTTAAAGAGGTTGTACCCGCCCTTGCTCCGCTGGGTATTCCTTCCGAGGCGCTTTTGGGAGAGTGCAATCTTGCCGGGGAGAACGAGAGAATAGAAAAGCTGTCGACAAAGATCAGCTCTTCTTGTGCCGATATCCTCGAGTTTCTTTGTAGCTGGTTGAGCGCCTTAAAAACAGGTGAGCCGATCTCGACTCTCAAGAGCACATTGCAAAGGGGATGTTCGTCGGGCTCTTCTTTATTCAAGGATGCTTTGCTCGCCGTGGATTCGCTCGATTCGCTGGCGTACGGCAATGCATACGAGAAGATATCGGCCATGCTCACGGTTCGTGACGAATTGGTCCGTAGACACGAGCTTCTTGATAAGTTGGAGCAAGTCGCCCCTTCATGGTCCATGGCCGTGAGGGAGCGAGCCTGCGGCCACGGTGGTCCTGACGTTCCCCAAAGGATTCATGAAGCGTGGAAATACAAGCAGATTATGGCTGAGCTTTCCGTGCTGCATCCATCTTCTACCGATAACCTGCAGAGGAAAGCCGTCGAGCTTAGTCGGGAATACCGTACGACCACCTCGTCGCTTGCCTCCAAGATGGCATGGAAATCCCTTATTGAGAAGACCTCAAAGGATATCTCTTTGACCCAGGCACTTCGCGGTTGGAAACTGACGATGAGCAAGATTGGTAAGGGTACGGGGAAGCACGCTGCTCGGTACCGTGCTGAAGCCCGTAGTCTTATGAGCAAATGTCAACATGCGGTCCCTTGTTGGATTATGCCGATGAACTTGGCGCTGTCCACATTCGATCCCCGTAAGACCCGATTTGACGTCTTGATCATCGATGAGGCCAGCCAGTGCGACATCACATCGTTGGCTCTGACGGTATTGGCCGATAAACTCATCGTCGTTGGTGATGACAAACAGGTGAGCCCGATGGCCGTTGGGGTGGACAGCGAGGCAGCTCAAAGCAATATTGAGTCTCATATTCAAGGCGTCATTCCTAACGCGCACTTGTACGGGCCTAAAACCTCACTATACGATTTGGCTGCTACGACATTTCAGCCTTTGATGCTGAGGGAACACTTTAGATGCGTTCCCGACATTATCGGCTATTGTAATGAAACTTCTTATGATGGTAAGATTCGCCCGCTGCGTGATAAGGGCTCGAGTGAGTTGTGTCCCCCTATTGTTGTGCAGCGTGTCGCGAATGGGCTGCGGTCAACAAATGGCAAGACTAATCAAAAGGAAGCCGACGAGTCCGTCAGAATCATCAAGGCGTGCCTAAAACAACCCGAGTACGCGGATAAGACCTTCGGCGTTATTTCCATGTTGGGTCCCGAACAAGCGCGCGTTGTCTATAACGAGCTATATAGCGCTTTGGGCGCTGCACAGATTGAGAAGCATGCGATATTATGCGGAGATGCGGCCAATTTCCAGGGCGATGAGCGTGATGTCATCATTCTTAATTTGGTTGACAGCAACGAGGGCGAGGGGCCGCTTCGCCTGCGAACCGAGGGACCTGACGACGCTTATAAAAAGCGCTATAACGTTGCGGTGAGCCGCGCGCGAGATCAACTCTGGATCGTTCACTCGCTTGATGCCTCGAGAGATCTCAAAGCTGGGGACTTACGGCGCGGTCTTCTCGACTATGCGAACCGTGCCGACGACTTCGAGACAGAGCTGCATCGGGTTGAGAAGGCCGCGGACTCTCCATTCGAAGTTGAGGTCGGACAAGCTCTTCTGAGGCGTGGCTATGAGGATATCCAGCAACAGTTTCCTGTTGGCTCTTATAGGATTGACATAGCCATCGTCAGAGGACGTCGGCGCATTGCGATTGAGTGCGACGGCGAGCGTTGGCATTCCGGCGATCAAAAACTGGTAGAAGACCTCGAGCGACAAACCGTCCTTGAGCGTCTTGGCTGGAAGTTCGTCCGCATTCGGGGCAGTCGATATTATGCCAATAAGACGGCTTGCCTCGAGGATGTCTATAGCAAGCTTGAAGACTTAGGAATCTATCCGAAGGCACGCGCTGAGAAGACGGCTTCGACGGAGCTTCTGGATAGAGTCCGTGTCGCTATGAAGGAAGACGCGCCGACGGAGCCCTCGTCGAATGAGCAAATAACTAATTTACCGAATCGCAGCACCGGCTTAAGTGGAACTCGCTTGCGCAATTCGACTATCGATGACGCGCTAAATGACAGGGCTTTTGCCACTAGAAGTTCTGTGGCGAACGTTGGGAAGCCGATTAAGGAACAAACGGCTCCCACGAAACGTGCTGTGCATACTCCATTAGCAACCCAACCTTGGACCGAGAGAAAGTCGGCGACCCCATTTAGGGAGACGAGGCCTGCTGCTGAGAAAGCTCCCAACAGCGGCAGCGGTGGCTACAGATTCTCTAGAAAGCCGCCTGAAAAGAAGGCATATGTGGCGGTCTCTTTGCAGCCTTATCAAGTGACGGCCGATGAGTACGGTGTTGGACAGAACAGGGAGCTCGCTATCTCTAGGATGTCCAAGATCATCGAGGAGGAGGGGCCGATAGAGCTTGGCTACTTGATCTCAAGAACCAGAGAGAGTTTTGGTTTGAAGAGAGCTGGCGCAAATGTGGCAAGCAAATCTAGGCAGATGCTTGCTCGGGTGCCTTCTCGCAGCCAGTCCTTCAACGATATGACGTTCATCTATCCCAAGGATTTAGAGTTAAAAGATATCAATTACTTTAGGATTGGCGGAAACCGCGATATCAATGAAATCGCGCCAGAGGAACTTGTTACTGCGCTTAGATATTCCTTGCGTAATCATCCTAGGGGCTTGGAAGAAGATTTACTGATTAAGGCCACCAGTACTGCGCTAGGTTTTAGAAGGACCGGAGGGACGATATCAAAAATCTTAGGTGCCGCGCTAAAGCTTGCGGTAGAGGACGGGGCGATTTTCCTTAGCTTTGGGTACTACAGACTTTCATAGAGAGTAAACAAAATACCCCCCGCGCCGCCGGTACCCCCTCTACCGGCGGCGCAATTTTAGTAGCTGGGGCGCCGCCGGGCCTGTTTTGGGGTCTCGAAACACACAAGCGCGACTTCTTCCACTTTAAATCTGGGTTTGGCGAGTAGACCGGTTGTTGGGTACCGCGCTCAACTGGGCAAACGTGATTCGCTAGAGCTTGGCTATTCGGCGAAGTCAATTTTAAAGTGGAAGAAGTCGCGCTTGCGCTATCTGGGGTCGCTGCCGCCTGCGTTTTGGCCCTGCGGCCTCCAGAAGTGGTGCCGGTAGCCTTACATTTGTTGCCTTTCGAAGTCTTTTGTGCCCCCGCCCATATCAGCTGGCGTTAAGATAGCTCAACCTCAGAGAAAGGCACCACCATGGTTGACCTCAAGCCCCGCTTTGGCCTTGCCCGCCGCGCGCTCTTCGCCGGCCTCACCTTTGCCGTCGCCGCCTCGGCCGCGGCCTTTGTTCCTACCGCCGCCTACGCCGATGACCAGGCCGTCATTGACGAGTGGTCGCAGGTCTCGGCCCAGCAGATAGGCGACGAGGACTTCCAGGCCCACACCTCCGACGGCCTTGACGCTGCCCTCATCGCGGACGGCCAGTCCACCGACTCGGTCGACCTGCGGGAGCTTGGCCTGGTGACCTCGGTCAAGAACCAGTCGCCCTGGAACACCTGCTGGGCCTTTGCCGCGATCTCTGCCAGCGAGTCGAGCATCCTTTCGGCCACCAAGGCGCAGGGCACGATGCCTTCGTCCCTCGATCTCTCGGAGCTGCAGCTCGCGGGCCTCGTCTACGCCAACGGCGGCGTTCCCGAGAGCGTGGCGGGTGCCGCGCAGGCAGGGGAGGGCTACTACTCCACCTGCAAGAACCCCAACGAGGGCATCAACACCGGCGGCTCCTTGACCTATGCCTCGTCTCTCTTTGCCGCAGGCGTGGGCCCCGTCGTCGAGTCGGATGCCCCCTACAAGAACAAGGAAAACGTCATCACATGGGTCATCAGCGGCGACAGGCTCGGCGAGGCGATCGAGGGCGCGAGCGGCCGTCTCACCACCGAGAACCCCACCGAGGAGGAGCTCAAGAAGTGGCGCGAGGTCTATGACCTCACCTGTACCCCGGTGAGCTACGCCGGCGCCTACTGGTTTGCTCCCGACGGCATCGACTCCAAGGAGTACTTCTCCGATTGGACCGTGAGTCAAGACCTGTGGCAGACCTCCCTCTACGAGCTCACCGACGGAAACCTCCTGCCCGAGACCCGCGTTCTCAAGGACGGCAAGGTCACCGGCATCGACAAGGCCGCCGTCGCCGCGATCAAGAGCGAGCTCAAGGCCGGCCGCGCCGTGGCCATGTCCATGTACGCCGACGACGCGACCCCCGGTGCCACCAAGGTCCCCGGCGTCACCACTTACCTCAACGACAATTGGGCCCAGTACACCTACGACGACGGCAAGGCCGTGAACCACGGCGTGACCATTGTGGGCTACGACGACTCCTACTCGCGCACCAACTTTAGCGACGGCGTCAATAACCTGCCTGCAGGCGACGGCGCCTGGATCGTGAAGAACAGCTTTGGCTCGCAGACCGAGGAGTTCCCCAACGGCCAGGGCCTCACTCCCGACTGGGGCCTTGTCGATGAGAACGGCAAGCACACCGGTTACTTCTACGTGAGCTACTACGACAAGTCCGTCTCCAACTTCGAGACCTATGAGTTCGACGTCACGCAGTCCAACACCGGCTCCTCGACCGGCCGCATCATCGACCAGTACGACTACCTGCCGGTCAACGGCACGACCTACGCCACCTTTAGCGGCAAGGTGAGCGGTGCCAACATCTTCACCGCCAAGGCAGACATGGCCGTGCGCTCCCTTTATTGCGAGACGACCCTCCCCAACACAACCGTGACCTTCGACGTCTACCTGCTGGACAAAGACGCCGCCGACCCCACCGACGCCGACCACTCCCGCAAGGTCTTCTCCGCCTCCGACACTTTTGACTACGGCGGCTACCACCGCCTGGCCATCGACGAGGAAGATTGGATCTGCATGCGAGAAGGCCAGCGCTACTCGGTGGTGGTCACGCAGGCGCACCAAAACGACGACGGCACCTGGTCCTATACCCAGCCCGCCAACTACAACATGGGTGTCAAAGAGCTGCAGGACCTGGACTTGGACGACGAGGGCAACACCAAGGTCGTCGACACCTGGGAGTCCGGCTTTGTGGCCAAGGTCAATGCCGGGGAGAGCTGGATCACCTCGACGGTCGAGGACTGGACGGTCGACACCGCCGACTCGACGGGCACCGGCACCTGGACCGATTGGTCAAAGGTCACGGCGGCCATGACCGAGAAGAACAAGGCCTCCAACATCGTCTTTGACAACCTGCCGATCAAGGCCTATGCCCAGTCCCAGAGTTGGGCCAGCGTCGACGAGCTGGCCTCCCTTGAGGAGAAGATCGCCAGTGCCGAGGCCCTTCTTGGCAGCGCTGTGGTGTGCAGCGACGGCGCCGACGTGCCCGCCGACAAGCAGTGGCTTACCCAGGCTGAGTACGACGCCCTCAAGGCGGCCGTCGCCACCGCCAAGGATACTCTGGCGCTTGCCGGTGCCGACTACCGCACCGCAGTGGTCATGACGACCCCCACCTCCGACGACGTCAGCGCCGCCCTGGCTTCCCTGGCCGTCGAGCCCCACGCGGGCCTTAAGCAGGCAGCCGAGAAGACCTCCCGCTCTGGCAAGGGCAACACCCCCTCCACCGGCGACGCCACCCTTGTGGCGGCGGTCCCCGCCCTGGCCGGCACCGCCCTTCTCGCCGCCCGCCGCCGTTTTATGCGTTAACGGCGTTCGCCAAACTAAAAGGAACCGGGCTTCCCGCTTAGTGGCGAGAAGCCCGGTTTTCGTTTGCTTGTCTGTGTGTCGGGTGCCGAGAAGCTTTACTCCGCGGCGCTTTTGGCCATGGCGGCGCCGGTGACGGCAAGGGCCCCGGCCAAGGCGCCGTAGAGGTCGACGGAGGAGTCGCCGGTCTGAGGAACCTTCTCGCCCTTCTTGCCGCCCTTGGCGGTCCCAGCGCTCGAACCGTCACCGTCCGACGTGCCGTCACCGTCCACGGTCCCGCCGCCGTCGATAGCGTCGTCGCCCTTGTTGCCGTCGTCCGGCTCAACACTCGTCGCCTTGAAGTGCGCCGTCACCAGGTGCTCGGCGTCGACCAGGACGCGGC
>CAVKOL010000110.1:0-9125 GCA_963658035.1 Bacteroidaceae bacterium | reverse complement strand
GCGGAGATGATGTTGTCGTCTGCGGTGAGGGACTCGTGGTTCACGTTGTAGACGATGGTGGGCAGGTCGTTGCCGGCGGGAGCGGAGATGACGACCTTCTTGGCGCCAGCGTTGATGTGGGCCTGGGCCTTAGCCTTGGAGGTGTAGAAGCCGGTGCACTCGAGCACGACGTCGACGTCGAGGTCGCCCCAAGGAAGGTTGTTGGCGTCGGCCTCCTTGTAGATCTTGATCTCCTTGCCGTCGACGACGATGGAGTCCTCGGTAGCCTCAACCTTGTGGTCGCGGCCGTAGTTGCCCTGCGTGGAGTCATACTTCAGCAGGTAAGCGAGCATGTCGGGGGAAGTGAGGTCGTTGATAGCGACGATCTCGGAGCCCTCGTGGCCGAACATCTGGCGGAAAGCCAGACGACCAATGCGACCAAAGCCGTTAATAGCAACCTTTACTGCCATGCCTTCTCCTTTCACGAGGCCCCCAGGGCGTGTCCCCGAGCGACCTTGTTATGTTGGGCAATAATTGCCGGGGTCTATATTACCCCACTGAGGCGCTCTATGACACCAGTTCTTGTAATCCGTTCGCAAAAAAGTTGGTGGTTTTTTGCCATTTTCATGGTATGTGGCGCCTAGACACGCTTTCTACCTGCGCAAACACTGGTATTAACCAGTATTTTGAGAGGTATCTTTCGCAACGAAATTATTTTTCGTGCGACCGTTCACCGGAGTTGTTTGCCTCGGCGAGAAGTTCCTGGAGCCTCAGCACACGGTGATACATCGCCGACTTCGACGCGGGCGGGTCGAGCTCGGCGCCAAGGGCTGCCAGCGAAAGCTCGGGGTGCTCGCGGCGGGCCTCGCAGAACTCGCGCAGGGCGTCTGGCAGAGCGGCGAAGCCCAGCTGGTCCTCTACCCTATCGATGAGCTCGAGCTGCGAGGCGGCCGCGCCCGTCGAGCGGGCCTGGTTGGCCATCTCGGCGTTGACGCGGCGGTTGACGTCGTTTTTGACGGACTTCTGGGCGCGGGCGACCTCGACCACGCGGGCCATTCTCACCGCGCCTATAGCCTTGAGCAGGGCGATGATGTCGTCGAAGCTCTTGAGGTAGATTGCATAGGCGCCGCGGCGGCGGTTGAGGCGCGCCGTCACGCCGAAGCTCGCGATGAGAGCCACCAGGCCGTTGGCGAAGTCCTCGCCGGTGACCGCGATCTCCAAGTGAAAGTCGCCGCGCGGGTCTGCGATGAAGCCGCCCGCCATAAAGGCGCCGCGCACAAAGGCGGCGCGGCAGGCAGGCGTGGCAAGAAGGCGCTTGGGCAGACCGGTTGCCAAGCCTTGGCCGGGCACCAGGATGCCCAGGTCCACCAGGTCGTCTCCCAACTCATCTTGCTCGGGAATCTCGATGAGGTAGTTTCTCGTCTTATGCAGGACCGAGCGGCGCACCGTGAGGGCCGTCTCGAGGTCGAAGCACTTGTGGGCGAGCTTGATGATCGTGCGGGCGACGGCGCCCGTCTCGGTAGCGATCTTGATGGCGTAGCGGCCAGATCCCCTGAAGGACAAGGTGCCGCAGACGCGCATGAGGGCCGAGAGCTGCGCCAGCTCGGCGGCGGGCTCGGCGCACTCAACGCGGGACAGCTCGTCTTTTACCTCGGCGGTGAAAGACATGCTAGCTGGTCCTTTGGTTGGCAAGCGCCAGGTCTCGGTGAGAGACGCTCACGTGGTAGCCGTTGTTTTGGAGAAAGGCCGCGGTGGCCTCGGCGATGGCGACGGAGCGGTGCTGGCCGCCGGTGCAGCCCACGGCCACCGAAAGACGGCTCTTGCCCTCGGCGACATATCCCGGCATGGCGACGTCCAGCAGCTTGAACCAGGCGTCCATGAAGGCCTCGGCGCTGGGGTTTTGCAAAACGTAGTCGGCGACCTTCTTATCCTTGCCCGTGAGGGGACGCATCTCGGGGTCATAGAAGGGGTTGGGCAAGAAGCGCACGTCGATCATGAGGTCTGCCTCCTGCGGCATGCCGTGTTTGAAGCCAAACGAGAAGACGTGGACCTCCATGAGCTGCTGGTCGGTGAGCTCCGAGAAGGTGCGGCGCAGGCGGGAGCGCAGGGCCTGGGTGCGCAGGCGGCTGGTGTCGATGATGAGGTCGGCGGCCTCGCGGATCTGCGAGAGCTGGGCGCGCTCGCGCTCGATCGACTGCAAAAGGGTCTCGGAGTCGCTGGCCAGAGGGTGTCGGCGGCGGTTCTCGTCGTAGCGGCGCATCAAGACCTCGTTTGAGGTGTCGAGAAAAACGACCTGGCACGAGATCTCGTGGGCGCGCAGCTGCTCGATGGAATCGGTTATCTCGTCGAAGAGGCCCTGGCTGCGAATGTCGCAGGTGACGGCCAGGTGGCGGCCCACGCCCGAGTTTATGCCCACGAGCTCGGCCAGCTGCAAGAGCAGGCGCGGCGGGAGATTGTCGATGCAGAAGTAGCCCATGTCCTCGAAGACGTGGAGGGCCTGCGTGCGGCCCGAGCCGGACATGCCGGTCAAGACGACGACGTCGGGCACGCTCTTGGTTTTGGGCTTCTGGGAATCTGTCTGCATAGGTTCTTCTCCCCTCTTAGGACCTTTTGAGTATAGCGGCCACAGACCCCGGGCGCCCAAGGGTTTCTCGCCGCGTTAAAGAAAACGGGCGACCCCGTGAAGGAGCCGCCCGTAGATGGCGTGTTTACTTGCCTTTTGCCTTTTGGCCTTAACCGAGAAGGACTAGTCCTCCTTGATGGGCTTCTTCCAGAAGGAGAGGATCAGGCAGCCCACGACCGAGCCCACGACGCATGCGACGAGCCACATGATCGGGTTGGTGACGACGGCGGTGACCCAGGCGCCGCCGTGGGGAGCGGGGCTGGCGCAGCCGAAGGCCGCGGACATGCCGCCGGCGATGGCGGAGCCGATGATGCAGGACGGGATCACGTGGCCGGGGTCGGCGGCGGCGAAGGGGATGGCGCCCTCGGAGATGAAGGAGAGGCCCATGATGTAGTTGACCAGGCCGGCGTTGCGGTCCTGCTTGGTCCAACGGTCCTTGAAGAAGGTGGTGGAAAGGGCGATCACCAGCGGGGGAACCATGCCGCCGACCATGACGGAGGCCATGATGATCTGGCCGGTGGTGCCAAGGCCCGAGGAGGGGTCAAGGGCAGCGGTGCCAAAGACGTAGGCGGCCTTGTTGAAGGGGCCGCCGAAGTCGACGGACATCATGCCGCCAAGGACGAGGCCGAGAACGACGATGTTGCTGGTGCCGAGGCCGGACAGGAAGCTGTTGAGGCCGGTGTTGATGGCGGCGAAGAGCGGGTTCAGGGCGAGCATCACGACGCCGATGGCCAGGGTGCCCAGGACGGGGTAGATCAGCATGGGCTTGATGCCCTCAAGGGAGCTGGGGAGCTTGTCGCAGAGCTTCTCGATGCCCAAGGTGAGGTAGCCTGCCGCGAAGCCGGCGAACAGGGCCGCGATGAAGCCGCCCGAGATGAGGCTCGTGGAGTCGAGGGTGCCCAGGTAGGCGAAGTCATAGCCCGCCTTGGCAAAGAGGCCGCCGACGAAGCCGGGGGCAAGGCCGGGACGGTCGGCGATCGAGGAGGCGATGTAGCCGGCCAGGATCGGGAGCATCAGGCCAAAGGCCTCGGAGCCGATGGTCTTGAACAGGGCCGCGGCCGGGATGGACGAGCCGTAGGAGCTGGTGCCCAGGCCGGGCTGGTCGACCAGGAAGGCGATGGCGGTCAGGATGCCGCCGCCGATCACGAACGGCAGCATGTGCGAGACGCCGTTCATGAGGTCCTTGTAGATCTTGCGCCAGGCCGACTCGCCCTCGGCGGGGGCGTCGGCGGCCTTAGCGGCGGCGCCGCTGGCGTGGTGGATGGGGGCCTCGCCGTTCATGACCTTGTTGAGAAGGACCTCGGGCTCGGAGATGCCGCGTGCGACGGGGCAGCTATAGAGGGGCTTGCCGTCGAAGCGGGCGAGATCGACGTTCTTGTCGGCAGCGATGACGACGCCCTTGGCGCCGGCGATCTCGGCGGCGGTGAGGACGTTCTTGGCGCCGCCGGAGCCCTGGGTCTCGACCTTGACGCGAAGGCCCAGCTCGGCGCCCTTCTTCTCGAGGGACTCGGCTGCCATGTAGGTGTGGGCGATGCCGGTGGGGCAGGCGGTGATGCACACGACGTCGTAGCCCTCGGCGGGAGCGGCGGCCTTAGCGGCGGCCTTCTCGGCCTGGCCGCCCTCGGCGGCGTCGATCGCGGCCAGGAAGGCCTCGGGCGTCTTGGCGGCGCGCAGCTCGTTGGCGAAGTCCTCGTGCATGAGCAGGGCCGAGAGCTTGGCCAGCATCTCGAGGTGGGCGTTGTTCTCGCCCTCGGGGGCGG
The DNA here is from genome assembly GCA_963658035.1 of Bacteroidaceae bacterium. Classification (GTDB taxonomy): domain Bacteria; phylum Actinomycetota; class Coriobacteriia; order Coriobacteriales; family Atopobiaceae; genus Paratractidigestivibacter. The sequence goes on along the minus strand of CAVKOL010000110.1, from coordinate 4,763 downwards.
CGATCATGAAGACGAGGTCGACGGGGGCGTCGTCGGGGGCGTTCCAGTCGGTGAGGCCGGAAGGCACGGTGACGGCGGCCAGGCCCGCGCAGTTGACCGCGGCGACCTTGGCGTGCGGGATGGCGATGCCGTCGCCCACCGCGGTGGAGAACTCGGCCTCGCGGGCCATGACGCCTGCCTTGTAGCCGTCGGCGTCGTTGACGTTACCGGCGGCGACGTGCAGGGCGACCAGCTGGTCGATGGCCTCGTCGCGGCTTTGCGCGTCGATGCCGAGCCTTACGGCCTCGGGTTTAAGCAGGTCGGTGATCTTCATGCTTAGTACCCCTTTCTGTGATATGACGAGCCTCGCCACTTAGCGAGACATCAGGTCCAAAACTTCCTCGCGGGTGGCGAGGTGATCAGAGAACGCGCTGGCAGAGCCTGCGGAGAGGCCCATCTTGAAGGCCGTCTCGTAAGAGCCGGTCTCGAGGTAGCCGGCGATGAAGCCCGCCACCGACGAGTCGCCCGCGCCCACGGAGTTGACCACGGTGCCCTTGGCGGCCGGGCTCTTGAAGACGCTGCCGTCCTCGGCGACCAAAACGCCGCCCTCGCCCGCCATGGAGACCAGGACGTTCTTGGCGCCCTTCTCCTGCAGCTTCTTGGCGTACGGCACGACCTCGTCGCGGGTCTTGAGCTCCACGCCAAAGATGTCGCCCAGCTCGATGTTGTTGGGCTTCACGAGGAAGGGGCCGTAGGAAAGGACGCGGGTAAGAAGGTCGCGCTCGGCGTCGACCACGATGCGGACGCCGCGGCCCTCGAGGCGGGCCATGATGCGCTCGTACATGTCGCCGGGCAAGGTGTTGGGCACAGAGCCCGAGATGACGAGGATGTCGCCCTCGACCAGGGCGTCAAGTTTAGCGTAGAGCTGGTCGATGTCGGCCTGGGTGATCTTGGGACCCTGGCCGTTGAGCTCGGTCTCCTCGTTGGATTTGATCTTGGCGTTGATGCGCGTGAAGCCCTCGGCGACGTGGACCAGGTCGTGGTCGACGCCGGAAGAGGCGAGAAGGGACTCCAGGGCGACGCCGGTGAAGCCGGCCGAGAAGCCCAGAGCGCGCGAGGCGTGGCCGAGGTTGCCCAGGACGATGGACACGTTGATGCCCTTGCCGCCGGGCAGGATCTGCTCGTAGTTGGTGCGGTTGATCACACCCAGACGCATGTCGTCCACGCGCACGATGTAGTCAAGCGACGGGTTGAAGGTGACGGTATAGATCATGCGAACCTCCACTATTGACGTGTTTTGCTCGTTGGTGGATAGTATTGCACGTTTTTGAAAGCTTGTGAAGTGATTTGAGCAATTTCTTTCATCGATTTTGGAAGATTTTGCCCGGTTTCATGCAAAACCAGTCATTTCTTGGCGAAAAGGGCGCGGCAAGGGACGGACTGGCGGGGCGCGCTGCAACCCGGGACGGGTAAAGGCGCCCTACCCCACCACCTCGACGTTGTCGCAGTCGGCAAACTCGCTGCCTGCGGGGAGGGCGCTTGTCACGATGACGGCGTCTTCCATGGCGCCAAAGGTGACCAGGCTCGTGCGTCCCATCTTGCTCGCGTCGCACAGGACGAAGCGGTGGATGGTCTGGCCCATGGCCAGGCGCTTGACCTCGGCCTCGTAGATGTCGGGCGTGGTGAAGCCGTCCTTCTTGGTGACGCCGTTGGTGCCCCAAAAGCCAAGGGTGAAGTGATAGCGCGAGATGGCCGCGTTGGCGTCGGGGCCCACCAGGGCCTCGGTCGCGTCCTTCAAGCTGCCGCCCAGGACCAGTACCTCGAAACCCTTCGACGCAAGCTTTAAGGCATGGCTCACGCAGTTGGTCGCGTAGGTCGCGCGCTTCTCGGTCAAGGCGTCTATCAGGGCGTCGATCGTGGAGCCGGCGTCCAAGAAGACGAAGTCGTTGGGGCTCACGAGCTCGGCCGCGCGCGCGGCGATGACGCGCTTCTCGTCGGCGTGCTGGCCGGTGCGCTCGGCCACGGGGATGTCGCGGATGACGCCCTCGGGGTCAAGGGCCACGGCGCCGCCGTGTACCTTGGTAAGGCGGCCGGCCTCGTCGAGCTTCTCGAGGTCGCGGCGGATCGTGGACTCAGAGATGCCCAGCTTCTCGGCAAGGTCGACCACGGTGGCCGAGCCGTCGCGCGAGACGATCTCTAGGATCTGGGAGTGGCGCTTGTCGGCGAGCATGGCCTACTTCTCCTCTTCGGGGTAAACGACGCCCAGGTCGGTGCGGACGCGGGTCATGATGCGCATGACGTCGGCGGCAAGGTCGATGAGATGGGCGGCCTGCTTATCGCCGGCAACGGCGCGCTCGAGGTCGGCCATCTCGTAGCACAGGGCGTAGGCCTCCTCACCGCACGCGACCTCCTCGTTGCGGCCGTCGGCGGTCCAGACGATGGTTGCCTTGTCTGCGCGGGGGTACTGGTCGATCTCAAGGTAGCAGTCGTCGAAGCTCACGACGGCGCGCTTGGGCTGCTTGGAGTGCATCGTGAGGCTGATCACGCCAAGCTGGCCCGTGCTGTTCTTGCAGATGATGCCGCTCGAGATGTCGACGCCCGTCTCGCAAAGGTTGCCCAGGCACTTGACGTCTTGCGGGGCCTCGTCCATGAAGAGGCGCATGATGGACAGCGCGTAGACGCCGATGTCCAGGATGGCGCCGCCCGCCAGGTTGCGGTTGTAGAAGCGGCTCTTGACGTCGTAGGGCTTGAAGCTGCCGAAGTTCACCTGGGCGAGGTTCATGTGCCCAAAGTCGCCCGCCTTGGCGCGGGCAAGGAGCTGCTGGTACAAGGGCATGTGCAGGATGGTCGTGGCGTCCATGAGCACGACGTTGTTCTCGCGCGCCAGGGCCTGTGCCTCGTCCAGCTCGGCGGAGTTCAAGGTGATGGACTTCTCGCAAAGGACATGCTTGCCCGCGGCCAAGGCGGCGCGCAGGTAGGTGATGTGGGTGTTGTGGGGCGTGGTCACGTAGACGGCGTCGACGGCCGGGTCTGCGCAGAGCTCCTCGAAGGTGGAGAAGACCTTCTCGACGCCGAACTTCTCGGCGAAGGCCTGGGCCTTGTCTGCGGTGCGGTTCTGGACGCCGTAGAGGTGACGGCCGGCCAGGGCCAGGGACTCGGCCATCTGGTTGGCGATCACGCCACAGCCAACGACGGCCCACTTGAGCTGGGGCGCGGTGAAGATGTCTTGCGGGAAGGGCTTGTCGTGGGCGGCGGCAAAGGCTGCTTTGGCCGCGGCCTCGGCGTCGAGGGGCTTGGGCGCATCGGACATCTTGGGTCTCCTTCACGTGTGCTTGGCCAATGGTTGCGCTCAATTATAGCCAAGACAGAGAAGGAAATCCGTCAATTTCTCTCAAAATCGCGCAGAGTTTGGTAAATCTCGTGCGCCAGCGCCGCCGAGATGCCGTCGACGGCCGCGATCTGCTCCTCGGTGGCCTCGCGCAGGCGCTTGAACGAGCCAAAGGCGCGGGTGAGCTGTCGTTTTCTCTTGGGGCCCACGCCGGGTATCTCGTCTAGGATGCTCACCGTCATGGCCTTGTCGCGCAGCTCGCGGTGGAAGGTGATGGCAAAGCGGTGCGACTCGTCGCGCACCTGCTTGATGAGATAGAGCGAGGGCGAGCCCGAGGGCAGGACGACCGGGGTCTCGTCCCAGGGGACAAAGACCTCCTCGTCTGACTTTGCCAGGCCGCAAACGGGGATATCGAGGCCAAGCTCTGCCAGCTGGTTCATGGCCGCCGTGAGCTGGGGCTTGCCGCCGTCGACGACCAGAAGGTCGGGGCGGCTGCCAAAGCGCTCGTCGGCCATACGCTCGGGTGCGTAGCGCCGGCCCAGGACCTCGGACATCGAGACGAAGTCGTTGGCCTCCTCCAGCTCGGCCTGGATCTTGAAGCGGCGGTACTGCGACTTGTCGGGCCGGCCGTTGGTGAAGACCACCATCGAGGCCACGGTGAAGCGGCCGTGCAGGGTCGAGATGTCGAAGCACTCGATGCGCATGGGCGGCGCGTCAAGGGCAAGGGCGCTCTCCAGCTGCAGCAGCGCCTTGTTAGTGCGGTCGTCGGCGTAGCCTGTGCGCACCATGTAGCGCATAAGAGCGTGCTTGGCGTTTTGGCAGGCAGTGTCCAAAAGGTGCTTGCGCTGGCCGCGCTGGGGGCAGTGGAGCTCGACGGCGTGGGCGGCCTTCTCGGCAAGCCACTGGCCGATGACCTCGGCATCCGGCAGCTCGCAGGTGAGCTCGACCTGCGAGGGGACGTCGGCCGTCTCGTCGTAGTAGCGCTTGAGAAAACCGGCGACCAGCTCCTCCTCGCCCACGTCCAGGCCCTTGTCCAAGATGAACTCGACCGAGCGCACGGTGCGGCCCTCGCGCACGACAAAGACGCAGGCGCAGCTAATCGTCTCCTCGCGGTAGATGCCGATAAGGTCGATCGACACGTTGGAGGAAAGCACGACCTGCTGGTGGACATCGAGGGCGTTGAGGCTGGTCAGGCGGTTCTTGATGCGGCCGGCCTTCTCGAAGTCGAGGTCGGCAGCGGCCTCTTGCATCTGGTCTTTGAGCTCGTCGACGATCTGGGAGCGCTTGCCTTGCAAGAAGCGCTCGACCTGGTCGACGTGGGCGGCGTACTCGACGGTGTCCACGGCGCCGCAGCACACGCCGGGGCCGCGGCCCACGTGGTAGTCAAAGCAGGGGCGGCATTTCTTGGCCAAGACCATGTTGGCGACGGCCGCCTGGTCGGGATCCTTGTCCAAGA
>CAVKOL010000109.1:0-9126 GCA_963658035.1 Bacteroidaceae bacterium | reverse complement strand
TGATGGAGGCCGCGGCCTACGCCATCGCCGGCCTGGTCGACGACGACAAGCGCTGTGCCGAGTACGTCATCCCCGGCGCCTTCGACGAGCGCGTGGCCCCCGCCGTGGCCGCCGCCGTGGCCGAGGCCGCCCGCAAGAGCGGCGTCGCAAGGCTCTAGGCGGCGCCCGCTGGCGTCTGCTGGCACCTCGCGCGACTTTTCTTGGTTTAAATTGGCCCTCGCCAAGTAGCGAGGGCCTTTTTCGTGACGTTTGCCCAGTTGGCGATATGGCCAAAGGGCCTGGCTACTTGGTGGGTCGCGTTTTAAACCAAGAAATCTTCGACGTGTTTGCTGGTGGGCGCCTGTGCTGCGGCCGTGAGGCGGCCAACGACACCTGCGGAGCCGGTTTACCCCACCCGCGCCCAGTCGATCGCGGCCGCGCCGTGCTGCTCCAACAGTGCGTTTGCCTGCGAGAAGGGCCGCGAGCCCATAAAAGCGGACAATCCGCCCCCGGCCCGGTTGGCCGAGAGGGGAGAAGGGTGCGTCGATGCCAGGGTGAACTTGTTGCCCAAGGCCGCCGCCCCCGCGCCGCCTGCGGCCGTGACCTCGGCCCGCGCCGCCTCGACCAGCCCCACGGCGTGCCTGCCCCAGGTGAGAAAAACCACCGGCTGCTCAAGCTCCAGGCAGCGGCGCACCACGTAGTTGGTGACCACCTGCCAGCCCAGCTTCGCGTGCGACGCCGCCGCGTGCTCGCGCACCGTAAGCGTGGTGTTGAGAAGCAAAACGCCCTGCTCGGCCCACCCGGTCAAATCGCCCGAGGCAGGCGCCAGGCAGCCCAGGTCTGCCGACATCTCTTTATAGATGTTGCGCAGGCTGGGCGGCAGCTTGGTTCCCGCCGGGACAGAGAACGAGAGCCCCATGGCCTGTCCCGGCTCGTGGTAGGGGTCCTGCCCCAAGATGACCGCGCGCACGTCGCCCGGTGCGGTCCAGGCCAGCGCGTTCAAGATGTCGTCTTGCGCGGGATAAATCACCTGGTCTGCGCGCATGGCGTCGACGGTGGCGAGAAGATCGCGGCATGTCTCGCGCACCTGGTCGGGCGCGTTGGCGAGCCACGCATCGATGTTTGTCTGCTTATCCATGCCGTCGAGGATACTTGCCCCGCCCGCGCCCGTCAATCGCGCGTTGATGGCCACACCTGCGCCGCTTGCCAAATTTCTTGCCCCAAAGGTGTTCAACTAAATTTTGAACAGATAAGATATACCAGAAGAAAAAATCCACCCAACAGCCCTTACGCGGCGCTGTTGGCAAGCCATTTCGCGCCGCGACCACATCAGGGGACAACTATGAACATCAACCAGGTAAAATACTTTGTTTCGGTCTATGACCTGCGCAGCTTCTCCGAGGCGGCCAAGGCCCAGGGCGTGACCGTCCAGGCGGTCTCGAAGGCCATCGGCGACCTGGAGCGCGAGGCCGCAACCAAGCTCTTCGAGCGCACGAGCCACGGTGTCGTCCCCACCCAGGCTGGCACCGCCTTTTGCGAGAAGGCCCGCCCGGCCAGGGACGCGTTTTCGCAGCTAGAGGACTTTGTCGCCGGCAAGTGCGAGCCGCAGCAGGTCGCAGGCTCGGCGGCCATCAGGCTCGAGCTGTGCGCCCCCAACTTTGACGGCAACGTCAACATCCGCGAGGCATTTCAGATGATGGTCGGCGACACCACGGGCCTTGACGTGGACTTTTCTTTGGAATACCCCAGCGTGGCCGTCTCGGACCTTAAGTCCGGCGCCTGCACCGCTCTGGTCACCATCGGCCGCTACGAACGCCCCGACCTCAAGTGCACCCCCGTGGGCACCCTGCCCACGGGCATCGTCGTTACCCGCGACCACCCGCTGGCCAACAAGGAGTTCGTCTCGCTGGCAGATCTTACGGCCTACCCTGCTAATATGTCTCCAGAATTGGATTCGTTCAACGAGTCCATCCTGGTTATGTACAAGAACAAAAGGCTGCTGGGAAAGATCGAGGCGATCGACAACCAAAAGGACATGGAAGTTTTCATGCGGGTTCGCAAGGGCTACTACTTCTCCGCGGTGATTCCGGCTCCCAACAACCCGGACAGCCTGACGGTCTGCGTGCCCATCGACCCCGCCCACACGTTGAGGGTGCCCGTCTGCATCGTCTCTAAGAAGGACGGCCAGACGCCGCAGCTCGCGATGGTCGAGAACTTCCTGCTTAAGGTCATGGGCAAGGTCGGCGCCGCGGCAAAGCCCTCCGCGCAGTAACGCGGGCGAGGGCTTCTCGCCACCCTCTTTTGCGGCGGCCCGCGGGTTGGGGAGAAGACCATGAGATACGGCGGCAACCTTGGGCGAAGGCAGGCCATAAAGCTGGCCGGTGCCCTTTTGACCAGCGCTTCGTTTGCGCTTGTGGGCTGCGGCGAGAAGGGCGCGGGCACGTCCGGCGCAGCCTCGTCCTCGGCGTCCGGCGGCAAGACCCTGCGCGTGGGCGTGCGCGACGACATCGCCGGCATGAGCGAGCTCAACGCCGCAAACGGCAAGTACTACGGGCTCGAGATCGACATCGCGCAAGAGATGGCCACGCGCATGGGATACGCGGGCTGCACCTTTACCACCGTGACGCCCGACACCCGCAAGGAGACCCTGCAAAACGACGAGGTCGACTGCCTGGTGGCCTGCTACTCCGACTCCCAAAACCGCGAGAAGAACTTCGACTTCTCGCCGGCCTACTACCACGACGCGATCGTCCTGGTATGCGAGAAGAGCTCGCTGATCACCAGCGTTGACGGCCTTAAAGACCACACCTTTGGCACCTTGGCCGGGGCAAACACCGCCCCCTACCTTGCCAACAACCTCACCGAGCGCGGCTTTACCAACGGCCAGGTCGTCACGGCCAACGACGATAACACCGACGTCAGTTTCGACACCTGGCACCTGCTGGAGTATCCCAGCTACGCCGAGCTGTCCTGCGCGCTGGAATCCGGCGAGGTCGACGCCATGGCGGCCGACGGCGCGATCGCCGCGGCCTACCTCGACGACGACCGCCTGATCCTCTCCGATTACCAGGCCGCCCCGCAGGACTACGCGGTGGCCACCCAAAAAGACAGCGACCTCACCGCGCCCGTCGCCGCGGCCATCCAGGCCATGCTCGACGACGGCACCATCGAGACCTTGATCGACAAGTGGGACTAGGAGCCATTGATGACTACCAGACTTAAGCGAAAGACCTGCGCTTTGTTTATCGTTATCGCTGCGGCGGCGGTGGCGTGCGGGCTTCTCCTCTCTAACATCCAGCAGCGCCTGGCCTACACCTCCTACGACGACGAGATCGCCCAGTGCTCGTCCAACCTGCCCGAGCTTCTCGCCGAGGCCCAGGACGAGACCAGCCAAAACACCCAAATCTACGACAGCATCTACCAGTCCAAGGCCCAAAGCGTGGCCTTCATGGCGCAAAACGACGCGGGTTTTGCCGCGACCGACGCCAAGATGGACGAGTACCGCCAGTTGCTTGAGGTCGACAACGTCATGGTCGTGACGCGCGACGGCCAGGTTGTGGCCAAGGCGGCCGACACCCAGGCCAACTTCTCCTACGCGCGCTTCAACGAGCTGCGCCAGGTCTTCGAGACCGGCGACGCCTCGGCGGCCGTCGAGGTCGAGATCGCCGACCAGGGCTGGCTCGACCGCTACTACGCCGCCCGCATCGACGACAACACCATGGTCGTCATCGAGCAGGACCCCACCGAGCTGCGCGACCTTATCGCCACCTCGGGCTCGACCCAAAGCGTGCTTAAGAACCTGTCGGTGGGGCAGGACGGCTACGTCATTGCCATCTCGGCCCAGAACCACCTGATCACCTATCACCCGCAGTCCGACCTCGTGGGCACCGACGCCTACGACGCCGGCTTCGACGCGGGCGACCTTGAGGACGGCAATCGTTTTCGCGTGACCTCCAACGGCGCCGACCTCTACTGCGGCGTCCAGCGCATCGACGACACCTACTACGTCTACGCGGTGCCCGAGTCCACCACCCTGCAGTCCAGAAACACCACGGTGGGCGTCATCCTCTTTGTCTTTGTCGTGGTGGCCGTGTGCGTGGCCCTCTACGGCGTCTTTGTCATGGGCGAAGACGAGAAGTCCGGCCAGGCAGCAGCCGAGAAGTTCAGCCGCCTGGGGCCGCTGGCGTATAACCGCACCATCGGCAAGAAGGCTGCGGTCCTCTCGGTCGTGGGCCTGGCCGTCATCGTCGTGGTGAGCTTCTACATGCAGACGCTCTTCGCCCTGTCCAGCCAGTCGGCCTCAAACGCCGCCCGCGCCGACCAGGTGAGCGACACGATCGAGCGCAACGCCGAGCGCCAGAGCGAGCTTGAGGACCAGTACAGCACCCGCTACCTCTCCAAATGCCGCGTGGCCGCCTACATCGTGGACCAAAACTCCGCCCTTGCAACCAAGGAGAAGCTGCAGGAGCTGGCCGACGTCCTGCAGATCGCGGCCGTCTACGTGCTGGACGGCAACGGCGACATGATCGCCTCGTCCACGCCGCTTCGCAGCTACAGCCTCTCCAGTGACCCTGCCGACAGCTCCTACGAGTTCCGCGAGCTTCTGGGCGGCAAGGAAGAGCTGGTGCAGGCCGTGTCGACCAACGACTCGACGGGCGAGGCGCAGCAGTTCATTGGCGTGGCGACCCACGACGAGCGCGGCTACGCCAGCGGCATCGTGCAGATCGCCGTGCGCCCCAAACGCTTGGAGAACCTGCTCAAGTCGGTGAAGATCGACCACGTGCTGGACGGCGTCAAGGTGGGCTCGGCCGGCTTTGCCTTTGCCGTCGACAAGGCCACGGGCACCATTGCCTACTACCCCTCCGACAAGGTCCAGGGCAAGAGCTACGAGGACGCGGGTCTCACTAAGGCCCAGCTCAAGGACGGTTTTTCTGACTACATCACCGTGGGCGGCCAGACCCTGTTTGCCAACTGCGTCGAGACGGACGACTACTACCTGTTTGTCGCCGGCCCCGAGGGCGAGCTCATGGCCGAGCGCGGGCCCCTGACGGCCACCACGGCCGGCGTGGCGGCCGTGTGCCTGCTGGTGGTCTTCCTGGTCCTGACGCTTGACGCCGGGGCCGCAGCGGCGGCCGAGACGGGCGCTACGGGCACCGTGGCGGCCGGTGCCGGTGCCGTCCCCGCGGCCGACCCGCACTCCCGTGACCCCCAGGGCCGCATCGTCGACGTCACCCTGGCCGACGGCCGCGTCAAGAAGAGCGAGTCGGCCGTCTCGCGCTGGCTCAACCGCTCCTTCTCTTGGGGCGAGAAGACCCCCGAGCAAAAGCTGGGCACGGTCCTTCGCTGGTTTGCCGGCCTGGGCGTCTTCCTCGTGTTTCTCGCCGTCGTCTTGAAGGACCAGGCCTTTAGCGGCGACTCGGTCTTTGCCTACATCCTGGCCGGCGGCTGGGTGCGCGGCCTCAACATCTTCGCGGTCACGGCGGCCATCATGTACGCCTGCGTGGCCGTTACGGTCGCGGCCGTCCTGCGCTGGCTGCTACGCCTGCTGTCCGACGTTTTGGGCGCTCGCGGCGAGACCGTTTGCCGTCTGCTTTCCAGCACGGTCAAGTACGGCATGCTGCTGTGCATGCTTTACTGGTGCCTGGGCGCCTTGGGCGTCGACACCGCTACGCTGCTCGCGGGCGCGGGTATCATCACCCTGGCCGTGAGCTTTGGCGCAAAGGACCTGGTCACCGACCTTCTCTGCGGCCTCTTCATCATCTTCGAGGGCGAGTTTCGCGTGGGAGACGTCATTGCGGTGGGCGGCAACTCGGGCACCGTCATGGAGATCGGCATGCGCACGACCAAGATCAACGACGGCAACGGCAACGTGCTTGTCCTGCGTAACTCGGGCATCTCCAACGTGCTCAACAAGACCAAGATGGATTCCTACGCCACGGTCAACGTCAACCTGCCCACCGGCGAGTCGCTGCCTTACGTCGAGAACGTCCTGCAGCGCGAGCTGCCCAACGTCAAGAAGCGCGTGCCCGCGATCTTGGACGGCCCCTTCTACAAGGGCGTCGTTGAGCTTACCGATTCCACGATGACCCTGCGCGTGGTGGCGACGTGCGCCGAGAAGGACCGCGGTGCCCTGGAGCGCAGCCTCAAGCGCGAGATGTCGATCCTGTTTGCCCGCAACAACATCGCGCCCTATGTCGTCACCTACGAGCACGACGAGGAAGAGGAGAAGAAGACCGTGGCCGAGCAGATCCGCGACGCCGTGGAGCTGAGCGAGGCCGACAAGTTCGTCGACGAGCAGACCGAGGCCGCGCAGGCCCTGGGCAACGAGGCCGCCGGTTCTTCGGCGAGCGCCGAGTAGGGGGCTGGCTTGGAGGCTGGCGAGAATAACGTGCAGGTCACGGGCGGTGCGGCGGGCACGACGCCTGCCATGCCCGACGGGGTCGAATTGGTGCGCCGTCCCGAGGGGCTGACCCTCGTGGGCGACGGCATGGAGCTGCGCGCAGACTTCACGTCCATGTTGCCCCGCGTGCGCCCCGACCGCCTGGGCCGTGAGCTTCTCGTCAAGGCGGCCAAGGTCAAGGGGGTCGAGGCGCCCACGGCCGTGGACTGCACCGCCGGCTTCGGCGAGGACTCCTTCCTGCTGGCCGCCGCCGGCTTCCACGTGACCCTCTTCGAGAAGGACCCGGTCATCGCGGCACTGCTGGCAGATGCGCTGGAGCGCGCCGAGGCCGACGAGGCCCTGGCCCCGGTCGCGGCCCGCATGGCCCTTGTCCCTGGCGACAGCATCGCGGGCCTGGCCAACCTGGGCTTCTCGCCCGATGTCGTCTACCTGGACCCCATGTTTCCCGCTCGCACCAAGAGTGCGGCGGTCAAGAAGAAGTTTCAGCTCTTGCATCACCTGGAGGCCCCCTGCGACGACGAGGAAGAGCTTCTCGGCGCCGCCTTGGCCGCGCAGCCGCGCAAGGTCGTCATAAAACGGCCGGTCAAGGGCGCGCTTTTGGCCGGGGTCAAACCCAGCTATGTGGTCGCCGGCAAGGCCGTGCGCTACGACTGCATCGTGCCTCCCAGGGGCTAGGGGCGAGGCCCCACCGCGCCGCAGCCTTGCCCGTCGTGCCCTCATTCCTTCAATTTCTTATCAAGATGCTGGATAAGTCTTTGACCTAACCGCCCTACCTGCGATAACCTAACAAGCGTTGAAAAGAACCGCAGCTCGCGGCCCACATATGAGAGAGGGACACACACATGGCACTCGTCGGACGCCAAATCAGACAACTTCGCGCTCTTGCCCACCACCTGGACTCCGTTGTCTCTATTGGCAAGGCGGGCGTCACCCAGGCCACGGCCGAGCAGGCCATCGAGAGCCTTGAGGCTCACGAGCTGGTCAAGTGCAGCGTGCTTGAGAACTCGGGACTTGAGACCAAGGACGCCGCCCACCAGCTGGCCGAGCTCTGCGGCGCCGAGGTCGTGCAGGTCATTGGCCGCAAGTTCACCCTCTACCGCGAGACCTCGCGCGAAGACGTCGAGAAGATTCAGCTGGTCTAGGCCTCTGATTTGGCCTTTATTGGCTGGCAGGCGGCCGTTAGGGAGGTTCTCGTGCGCTATACCGTCGTTGCTGTGGGCAAGCTCAAGGAGCGCTTTTGGCAGCAGGCCTGCGACGAGTACCTCAAGCGCCTGGGGGCCTACGCCAAGGTGGAGGTGCGCGAGATCGCCGATATCGACCCAGCTAAGGCGGGCGGCGTGGATGCTGCCCGCACGCGCGAGGGCGCGGCCATCGTGGCCGCCATCAGCCCGCGCTCGCACGTCATCTTGCTTGCCATCGAGGGCAAAGAGCGTTCCAGCACCGATTTCTCGCGGCGCCTGGACGCGTTGGCCCTGGGCGGCCAAAGCGACATCACCTTTGTTATTGGCGGCTCGGACGGCGTAAGCGCCGAGGTCAAGGCGCGTGCCAACGAGACCTTATCTTTTGGCCCCATCACCTTGCCGCACAACCTGGCTCGCGTGGTCTTGCTCGAGCAGGTCTATCGCGCCTGCAAGATCAGCCGCGGCGAGCCCTACCACAAGTAGCCCCAGGCTCCACGGCAGCCCCCTTAATCAAAAAGTACGAAAAAAGGACCCGCCGGCGTTGTGCCGACGGGTCCACGTCGCTACCTGGCCAGTCGCGGACCAGGTGTTGTGCGAGTTGCCTTACATTGCCTCGTGGCAAGTACGGGCGATAACGTCAAGCTGCTGCTCACGGGTGAGGTCGATGAACTTGACGGCGTAGCCAGAGACGCGGATGGTGAAGTTGGCGTACTCGGGCTTCTCGGGGTGCTCCATGGCGTCCTTGAGCTTCTCGACGCCAAAGACGTTGACGTTGAGGTGGTGAGCGCCGTTGGCGAAGTAGCCGTCCAGGACGTTGACGAGGTTGTTGGTGCGCTGCTCGTCGTCGTTACCAAGGGCAGAGGGGTTGATGGTCTGCGTGTTGGAGATGCCGTCCAGGGCGTACTCGTAGGGGAGCTTGGCCACAGAGTTCAAAGAAGCGAGAAGGCCGTTCTGCTCGGCGCCGTAAGCGGGGTTGGCGCCGGGGGCAAACGGGGTGAACGCCTTGCGGCCGTCGGGGGTGCCACCGGTAGCCTTGCCGTACACCACGTTGGAGGTGATGGTAAGGATGGAGGTGGTGGGCTCGGAGTCGCGGTAGGTGTGGTGCTTGGCGATCTTGGCCATGAACGCCTTGAGCAGCCAGACGGCGATGTCGTCGGCGCGGTCGTCGTCGTTGCCGTACTTGGGGAAGTCGCCCTCGACCTCGTAGTCGACAACAACGCCCTGCTCGTCGCGGATGGTCTTGACCTTGGCGTACTTCATAGCAGAGATGGAGTCGACGACGTGAGAGAAGCCAGCGATGCCGGTCGCGAAGGTGCGGCGGACGTCGGTGTCGATGAGGGCCATCTCGGCGGCCTCGTAGTAGTACTTGTCGTGCATGTACTGGATGAGGTTCAAGATGTTGACGTACAGCTCGGCCAGCCAGTCCATCATGAGGTCGAACTTGTGCATGACCTCGTTGTAGTCAAGGTACTCAGAGGTGACCGGGGTGTACTCGGGGCCAACCTGCATGTGGTTGCCCTGCTTGTCCATGAACTTCTCGTCCTTGCCGCCGTTGATGGCGTAGTT
>CAVKOL010000108.1:0-9153 GCA_963658035.1 Bacteroidaceae bacterium | reverse complement strand
CCATGGTCATCGACCTGCCCGTGGCCTCCTACATGCTCACCCAGTCCTTCTCCGATCTCGAGGTCGCCAAGGAGATCCCCACCGGCGAGCAGTACGGCATCGCCGTTTCCAAGGACAACGCCGCTCTTAACCTGGCCATCTCCACTGCCCTGCAGGAGATGGAGGACGACGGCACCATGAAGGACCTCAAGGTCAAGTGGTTTGGTTCCGACATCTAAACCGTTGGTTGACCCCACGTTAAGACGAGGCGTGTGTCGCCTTTGAACATCTGCACTGTTCTCGCGGGGCCCTTGCGCGTGTAAGGGCCCCGCCTGTTTATAAGCGAGGAGAAGCCTATGGGTTGTCTCAGAGAAAAAAGCCACGGGAGGCTGGCGGCCGCGGTCATCGCGGCGCTCTTTGCCGTCCTTCTCGCCGTGCCCTCGCAGGCCCTAGCCTTGACCTGCGACAAGGCCACGGCTAAGCCCAACGAGGACGGTGGCTCGGGCGTCATCGGCGCCATGGACACCCGCCTTACCTGGGAGGGCACCGTTGAGGCCGGCGAGTCGGTGACCTCGGTCACGCTGGAGCTGCCCGAGGGCGCCACCTTCGACGGGTCCACGTCGCGCATCACCGTGCTTGAGGGCCTGACGCGCGTCTCCATCGACGGCGAGGCCGCTACCTCGGCAAACTCGATCACCCTCACGTTCTCTGAGGCCATTCCCGAGGGGTCGCTCCTTCGTCTCGAGATCACCAACATGCAGTTCCCCGCAGACGGCGGCGACTACCAGGTGACGGGCTCCTACACCACCCAGGAGGGCGAGCAGGGCAAGCTTCCCGCCTCGCCTACCATCACGGTCATCGCCAATACCCCGCTGCAGTCCATCGTCAACTGGCTGGACGAGCAGCCTTGGGTCGCGGCCTGGAACTCCAACCAGTTCTTGGGCATGTTCTTCAAGCCGCAGCTTTTGGTGACGTCCTTCTCGTCGCTGGCGCCCGGCTGGCTCCTTTGCCTGGGCATCGTCATCGCGAGCTACCCGTTTGCCATCGCGCTGGGCCTGCTCTTCTCGCTGCTCAAGATCTCTAAGCACCGCCTGTGCCGAGCCATCGCCGTGGTCTACATCAACATCTTGCGCGGCACGCCGCTGTTCCTGCAGATCTACATCATGTTCTTTGGTCTGCCCATGGTTGGCATCAACATCGACAACAACCTGCTGGGCATCATCGTCATGGCCGTGAACTCGTCTGCCTACCTGGCCGAGATCTTCCGCGCCGGTATCCAGTCGATCCCGCGCGGCCAGTACGAGGCCGCAAGCTCGCTTGTTTGGCTCCGACATCTAAACCGTTGGTTGACCCCACGTTAAGACGAGGCGCGCGTCGCCTTTGATCATCTGCACTGTTCTCGCGGGGCCCTTGCGCGTGTAAGGGCCCCGCCTGTTTATAAGCGAGGAGAAGCCTATGGGTTGTCTCAGAGAAAAAAGCCACGGGAGGCTGGCGGCCGCGGTCATCGCGGCGCTCTTTGCCGTCCTTCTCGCCGTGCCCTCGCAGGCCCTAGCCTTGACCTGCGACAAGGCCACGGCTAAGCCCAACGAGGACGGTGGCTCGGGCGTCATCGGCGCCATGGACACCCGCCTTACCTGGGAGGGCACCGTTGAGGCCGGCGAGTCGGTGACCTCGGTCACGCTGGAGCTGCCCGAGGGCGCCACCTTCGACGGGTCCACGTCGCGCATCACCGTGCTTGAGGGCCTGACGCGCGTCTCCATCGACGGCGAGGCCGCTACCTCGGCAAACTCGATCACCCTCACGTTCTCTGAGGCCATTCCCGAGGGGTCGCTCCTTCGTCTCGAGATCACCAACATGCAGTTCCCCGCAGACGGCGGCGACTACCAGGTGACGGGCTCCTACACCACCCAGGAGGGCGAGCAGGGCAAGCTTCCCGCCTCGCCTACCATCACGGTCATCGCCAATACCCCGCTGCAGTCCATCGTCAACTGGCTGGACGAGCAGCCTTGGGTCGCGGCCTGGAACTCCAACCAGTTCTTGGGCATGTTCTTCAAGCCGCAGCTTTTGGTGACGTCCTTCTCGTCGCTGGCGCCCGGCTGGCTCCTTTGCCTGGGCATCGTCATCGCGAGCTACCCGTTTGCCATCGCGCTGGGCCTGCTCTTCTCGCTGCTCAAGATCTCTAAGCACCGCCTGTGCCGAGCCATCGCCGTGGTCTACATCAACATCTTGCGCGGCACGCCGCTGTTCCTGCAGATCTACATCATGTTCTTTGGTCTGCCCATGGTTGGCATCAACATCGACAACAACCTGCTGGGCATCATCGTCATGGCCGTGAACTCGTCTGCCTACCTGGCCGAGATCTTCCGCGCCGGTATCCAGTCGATCCCGCGCGGCCAGTACGAGGCCGCAAGCTCGCTTGGCATGAGCTACGTCCAGACGATGTTCACGATCATCTTGCCCCAGACGGTGCGCCGCGTCATCCCCACGGTGACCAGCGACTTCATCACCGCCTTCAAGGACACCTCGCTGCTTTCCTCGGTGGGCGTCATGGAGCTTATGATGTTCTCCAAGAACCTCACCACCGTGAGCGGCAACATCACGCCCTACGTGGCCGCCGGCATCTTCTACCTCATCGTTACCCTGCCGCTGATCAAGGTCGTGGGCGTCGTCGAGCAAAGGATCGCCGCGTCCGAGACCGGCGAGGGCAAGAAGCCCAAGAAGCGCGTCCAGAGGAAGGCGGCCCTCAATGCCTAAGAATTTCCTTACCCACACGCAGGCGCCCGCGGTCGAGCCTCCCATGCCCGCAGATGAGGCCGCAACCAAGGCCTACGCGGCAGACCAGGGCCTCACGCGCCACCACTTCACGCCCGGCGAGCACCCCATCGTGCGCATCGAGCACCTCAACAAGAGCTTCGACGACCTGCAGGTCTTAAAAGACGTCAACCTCAACGTGTGGCCCGGCGAGGTCGTGGTCGTGCTCGGCCCCTCGGGCTCGGGCAAGTCCACGATGCTTCGTTGCATCAACCTGCTTGAGACGCCCACGGCAGGCCACATCCTCATAGAGGACGAAGAGATCACCGGCAAGTCCGCGGCCGACGTCAACAAGCTGCGCCGCGACGTGGGCATGGTCTTTCAGTCGTTCAATCTCTTCCCGCATCTCACGGCCAAGGAAAACGTGATGATCGGCCAGACCAAGGTCTTGAAGAAGTCCAAGGAAGAGGCCGAGAAGGAAGCGCTCAAGCAGCTTGCCGCCGTTGGCCTGGCCGACCGCGCCGACTTCAAGCCCGGCCAGCTCTCGGGTGGCCAGCAGCAGCGCGTGGCGATCGCGCGCGCAGTGGCCATGCACCCCGACGTGTTGCTCTTCGACGAGCCCACGAGCGCCCTTGACCCCGAGCTGGTGCGCGGTGTCCTGGACGTCATGCGTGATTTGGCCGAGAACTCGGGTATGACCATGATCGTGGTTACGCACGAGATGGGCTTTGCCCGCGACGTGGCCGACCGCGTGGTCTTCATGGAGGGCGGCCTTGTCATCGAGCAGGGCGTGCCCGAGGACGTCTTCGACCACCCCAAGAACTCCCGCACGGCCGAGTTCCTGGGCTCGATCGACTAGGGGAGAGACCCGCAGCGGCCTGCATCGACCCGCATAAGCGCATAAAGAAGGGCGCGGCACCGCAGGAGTGTCGCGCCCTTCTCAGGTGATAATACTGTTTTGCTTTTTTAAAACTCATCGCAATCAAGCGCAGGTCATATGGTAATCTTCTTGCAAATATTTGTCTAAATTCAGGGGGCACAAGGGTGCATCACAAAAACATCCTGCTCATATCGGCAACCACGCGCCTGCACGACCGCATGCGTGAGCTCTCTCACTCCATCGATGTCTCCATCGCTCTGGCCAACGAGTCCACCTTCTCTCAGGCGGCTTCCTCGGGCCACGAGTTCGACCTCATCATCTTCGACGGCGAGGGCATGAGCCAAGAGACCCACAACGCGGTCGACGCCTACGTGGCCGAGAACGGCTTCATCCCCATGCTGTTTGTCCAGGACGCAGATAAGCTCTCTTCTCTGCACATGCCCATGCAGGGCAAGAACGACTTCATCCTCTCGAGTGCCGGCGCGGCCGAGCTCGAGATGCGCGCGACCCTTCTTTTGTGGCCCGGCGAGGAGAGCGCCCCGGCAGACATCGTCACGGTGGACAACATGACCATCAACCTGGCCACCTACCAGGTCTACATTGACGAGAAGCCCGTCGACCTCACTTTGATGGAGTACTCGCTCCTGAGCTTCTTGGCCACGCACCCGTCGCGCGCCTACTCGCGCGAGACCCTGCTGCACCGCGTGTGGGGCTTCGAGTACTGCGGCGGCACCCGCACCGTCGACGTCCACATCCGTCGCGTGCGTTCCAAGGTGGGCCCGCAGGTGGCCAGCCACGTGGTCACCATCCGCGGCGTGGGTTATCTCTTCCGCGTCTAAGTTTTTAACTAACTCCCCGGCAAGCCAACTTGCCGGGGATTTTTCTTTTAGTGGCTCTCACCTGGGCTTTAAGCTTATGTGCAAGTGATTTTCAGTAAGGCAAAAGCCTAGTGCCAGACTTGTGTCATGCGCTTGGCGCGGGCGCGGGGCGCCGCCGTTGGGGTACATTCAAAACCGTTAAGCAGACATAAGCCTGTGCCCTAAGACACCTCAAGGGAGAAAATCATGGACGAGAACAACTTTACTCCGCAGCCTCCTTACAACGATGACCAGCCCACGGCCGAGCAGCCCACGGTGGAGCAACCAACGGCTCGCCACGCTGCCTACGTCCCGCCCATCCCGGGCCAGGAGCCGGGTCTTGTCCCGTCCGACCCCGAGCCCCAGAAGCCCAAGCGCTCCGGCAAGGGCGTGAAGGCCGTGGCGGCCGGTCTTTTGGGCGGTGTCGTGGGCGCGGCCCTTGTGGCCGGCGTCTTGTACGGCACGGGCGTCATTGGCAAGACCACGACGACCCTTTCCACCGGCACGTCCCAAAACATCACCATCAACACCGACGGCGAGACGACCTCCACGGCCACGGCCGTCGCGGCCAAGGCCCTGCCCTCGGTGGTCACCGTCAACGTGACGTCTTCCAGCTCGTCGGGCCTGGGCTCGGGCGTGGTTTTGGACACCGACGGCAACATCATCACCAACTACCACGTGATCGAGGACGCCGACTCCATCACCGTCACCATGAACAACAAGAGCTACGACGCCACCGTGGTGGGCAGCGACTCGTCCAGCGACCTGGCCGTCATCCACGTGGAGCTTAACGGCGACGAGGTGACCCCCATCGAGGTGGGCGACTCGTCGTCTGTGCAGGTGGGTGACTGGGTCATGACCGTGGGCAGTCCCTTTGGACTTGACCAGTCCGTCTCGCAGGGCATCGTGAGCGCCCTTACGCGCAACCAGCTGCTCACCAGCACGTCTGGCAACACCTTGTACACCAACCTTATCCAGGTCGACGCCGCGATCAACCCCGGCAACTCGGGCGGCGCGCTGGTGGACTCCGAGGGCAAGCTCATCGGCATCTGCACCCTGTACTCCTCTGACACGCAGAGCTTCGCGGGCATCGGCTTTGCCATCCCGGGCAACTACGCCGTGTCGGTGGCTAACAAGATCATCGCCGGCGAGACCGTGACGCACGCCCATATCGGCCTGTCCATGCAGACGGTCAACGCCCAGAACTCCAAGGCCAACAACCTGTCTGTGAGCCAGGGCGCCTACGTGGCCGAGGTCACCGAGAACGGCCCGGCCGCCGAGGCGGGCATCCAGCAGGGCGACATCATCACCGGCATCGACGGCACGCAGATCACCTCGGCCGACGGCGTTATTCTCGCCATCCGCTCGCACGAGATCGGCGACACGGTTACCGTGACCGTCATGCGCGGCAAGGAGGAGAAGACCTTCTCGGTGACGCTTGACTCCGACGAGGAGCTGCAGAAGCAGCAGACGACCACGAACGACATCAATAGCTATCAGAACAACAACACGAACACGAACACCGACAGCAACAGCGATAGCTGGACCGAGTTGTTTGAGCAGTGGATGCAGCAGAAGCAGCAGCAGAACAACGACAACGGCTACGGCAACGGCTACGGCAATGGCCGGGGCTACGGGTACGGGAACTAGAGGGTATCTGGTTTGTGACTCATGAGGTTTCTGGGCTTGTCCTCGGCTCAGCGCTCGCTGCGCTCGCTCGCTGACGCGATTCGCCGCTGACAAGCCCAGAAACCTCTATTAACAAGAACGGCGGCCTCGGGTTCTTCGCCCCGGGGCCGCCTTTCGTTGTTGGGGATGTTGCTCGCGGTCTAAACAGGAAAAGGAGAGGGTTGGGGCGGTGACGTGCTAGAAAGGGATTACTCGTCCGGGGTTTCCTTTTCCTTTTGATTGTCTTTTCTGGCCTCGGCGAACAGGGCTTTCATGGTGGGGTTGGCGTAGGTGAGCTTATGAATGGTCATTTCATCGACCTTGTTGTTTGCGAAGAACAAATATTTCTTTGACTTGATAAGGGCATCCTTGACCTTTTCCAGGTGGTCGATGGACTTGTCGATCTCATCGATCGCGTCGTCGTACCTCTTGCCCGCAAGTTCACAGTTATTCAAAAACCCTGTCTTGAACTTGTTGAACTTCTCCTCGAAATGCGTGACGTCGATGTTCTGTTGGCGCATCGCCGCGAGTTCTTGGCGGGCAGAAACAGCGTTGAGACCGGCGTTTCTCAACAGCGAGATGAGCGGCAGGAAGAACTGCGGGCGGATGACGTAGGTCTTGGGGTAGAGGTAGGAGACGTCGACGATGCCGGAGTTGTAGAGGTCGCTCTCGGGCTCCAAGGTCGAGACAAGCACGGCGTACTCGCAGCCCTTGTCGCGGCGGTCCTTGTCGAGCTTCTTGAGGTGGTCCTCGTTCTTCTTGCGGTTGACCGAGTTATCGTCCTCGTTTTTCATGTCGAACATGATCGAGACGATCTCGACGCCGGACTCGTCCATCTCGCGGAAGACGTAGTCGCCCTTGGTGCCATCGACTACCTGGTTGTCTTTGTGGAACTCAGCGTGCGGGAAGGCCATCATGCGCACACGGTTGAACTCCATCTCGCAGTGTTGCTCCAAGGTCTCGCCGATGAGCTTGACCGAAAGGCGGCTGCGCTGGTTGCGAAGGCGCTCGATCTCGTCTTCTTTGTCGCGGATAACCTGGTCTTTATAGGCGGTCTTTTCGCTAAGCTGCTGCTTGAGGCTGGCCTCGACCTGCTTTTTCTCTATTTCTGCGGCGGCCACCTGGGACTTCAAGGTCGTGATCTGGACGTCCTTGTCGCCCACGGCCTTTTGCACTGCCAGCTCTTTTTGGACCTGGAAGGAGTGCTCTGCCTCCTCGAGCTTGGCCGTAAGCGACGCGATGGTGGTCTGGTCCTGCGCCTGGCGCTCGTTTGCCTGGCGCTCGAGCTTGGCCTGCAGCTCCTGGGCCTTTTGGCGAAGCTCCATTTCCTTGTTTTGGGCGGCCTGGCGAAGCTCGGCCTCCTTGGCCTGCGCGGCCTGGCGCAGCTGCGCTTCTTGGACGGCGGCCTTTTGCTGGGCCTGCGCCAGTTGCTGGCGAAGCGACTCAAGCTCGTCTCGGCTCTCCTCGCGCGTCTTTGCGACGGTTGCGTCTAAGGCCGAGGCGTTCTTTTGCTCGACCAGGTGCAGGCGCTCTGCCAGCTCTTTCTCAAACTCTTTGTCACGGACCTGTTTGACGATGTTTGCGTACTGCGACTCGTCGACGGTGAAGCTCTTCCCGCAGTGCGGGCACTGAATCTCTGCCATAGCGGCCTCCTTAAACTAGATGCCCGTTAGGATACCCGCCTTACCGGACACAAATTACTGCGGCCTTATTCCCATGTTGCCCAGACCTCGGGCTCGTAGCCGACGGTGGCCTGTTTGCCGTTACGCACGATGGGCTCGCGCAGGAGCTGCTGGTTTTCCAACAGCTTGTCGAAGCGCTGGCTCTCTGCCAGGTACTGCACGAGCGCCAGGGCCTCTTCGTCCTTGGCATCGGGGTTCACGAGGGCGTCGATGCCGCCCGCTGCCTGTGCCACGCTTCGCAGCTCGCCCTTGCTCATCTCCTTCTCGCGAAGGTCGATAAATTGGAACTTGATGCGGCGCTCCTTGAACCAGCGCTGCGCCTTCTTGGTGTCGAAGCTCTTCTTGGTCCCAAAAATCTGGATGTTCACTGCGGTTCCTCCTGCAAAATCGATCAAGTGCGAGTTTTTCCATTTTAAACACGACTTCGGTGAGTAGCGAAGCCGTTTTTGGCGACGTTTGCCCAGTTGGCAAAAGCGGGCTACTCGGTGAAGCGAGTTTTAAAGTGGAAGAAGTCGCGCCTGATGCGATATCGGCCTGCCGGGGCATGAAATATCTTGACCAGATACCCCATAGGGGTATAGGATTGCTGTCGATAATCCATACCCTGTGGGGGTATCGCGTCAAGAAAGGGGCCTCGATGGCCGAGCAAACCAAGAAAACCTGCTGCCACTGCGCGGCGCACAAGAACACGCCGCGCTCCGCCGACATGAAAGCCGACGTCACCAAGCGCATCAACCGCGCGATCGGGCAGCTCAACGGCATCAAGACCATGGTGGAGGAGGACCGCTACTGCGGAGACGTGCTCACGCAGCTGGCCGCCGTCGAGTCTGCCGTGAAGGCCATCTCGCGCGAGGTGATGCAAGACCACCTCAACACCTGCGTGGTCGAGCGCATCCAGGCGGGCGACACCGAGGTCACAGAAGAGGTCATGGGCCTCTTCAAGAAGTTCATGTAAGGGGCTCGCCGTGAAGGAAACCTTTGATATCCAGGGCATGACCTGCGCCGCCTGCTCTTCTCGCGTGCAAAAGGCCGCGTCTGCGGTTGAGGGCGTGGCCCAGGCCAACGTGAACCTGCTCAAGAACTCGATGGAGCTCGACTTCGACGGCAGCGAGAAGACCGCCACGGCCGTCGTGGCCGCCATCCAGAAGGCGGGCTATGGGGCAACCCGTCGCGCCGCAGCCAAGAAGGACGTTGCGCCTGCCGACCCCAACCGCGCTGCGAAAGACGCCATCCACCAGCGCTTTGTTGAGCTCGTGGTCTCGCTGGCGCTGGCCGTGCCCCTGTTCTACATCGCCATGGGCCCCATGTTTGGCTGGCCCGAGGTCCCGGGCCTGGA
>CAVKOL010000107.1:0-9168 GCA_963658035.1 Bacteroidaceae bacterium | reverse complement strand
GCCGACATGAACTTCCCGGTGTGCCCCAGTGTCATCGACGCGCTGGTCGCCCGCTCGCAGGTGCCGCACTTTGGCTACTTTCGCCCCCGCGCCGAGTACTTCGAGAAGATCGTCGCCTGGCAGACGGCCCGCAACGGCGTGGGCGGCCTTGAGCCCCGCCACATTGGCTACGAGAACGGCGTGCTGGGCGGCCTGATCTCTGCCGTCCAGGCCTTTGCCGCCCCCGGCGACACCGTGCTGCTCCACAGCCCCACCTACATCGGCTTCACCCACAGCTTGGAGAACGCTGGCTTCCACATCGAGCTCTCGCCCCTGGTCCAGGACGCCGACGGCACTTGGCGTATGGACTTCGCCGACATGGAGGCCCGTCTGGAGAAGACCCACGCTCACGTGGCGATTTTCTGCTCGCCCCATAACCCTTGTGGCCGCGTGTGGGAGCGCGAAGAGATCGAGCAGGCCATGGAGGTCTACCGCAAGCACGACTGCGTGGTGGTCTCGGACGAGATCTGGTCCGACATCATCCTGCCCGGTCACAAGCACGTCCCCACCCAAAGCGTGAGCGAGGACGCCCGTCAGCGCACGGTGGCCCTCTATGCGCCCAGCAAGACCTTCAACCTGGCCGGCCTCATTGGCAGCTACCACATCATCTACAACGACTACCTGCGCGATCGCGTGGTTTCCCAAAGCGAGAAGTGCCACTACAACGACATGAACGTGCTGTCGATGCACGCGCTTCTGGGCGCCTACGAGCCGGCCGGCTACGAGTGGGTCGACGAGTTGTGCCAGGTCATCGACGGCAACGTCGCGTATGCCTGCGACTTCATCGACTCGCGCTTCGAGGACGTGCGCGTGGTGCGCCCCCAGGGTACCTACATGCTGTTCCTCGATTGCTCCGAGTGGCTGGACGCGCACGGCAAGTCGCTGGATGAGCTTTTGCGCGCCGGGTGGGAAGTCGGCGTGGGCTGGCAGGACGGCCGTCCCTTCCACGGCCCCGCGCACATCCGCATGAACCTGGCCCTGCCCCTCTCCCGCGTCAAGGAAGCCTTCGACCGCTTGGATACCCACGTGTTCAACGCGTAGGCTGCGCGGCCGAAGGCGGGCCATCCCGCCCACATCAACTACAATGGCAGCATAGGAACGAAGAGGCTTAGCCGGGGTTGCTTGCAATCCCGGCCGCTTTTGGTGTGAAAGGCCACCGCCATGCTGATCAACCGCGTCGCAAACCAGCTGCTCAAGGCCAAGAGCCTGGCTCCCGCCCTTGCCGAGTACGATGCCGGGCGCGACATCACGCTGGCCGTCGCCCAGTCGGCCCGCCCGCTGGTGCTGGCAAGCCTGTGGGCGCGCGACCCGCGCCCCTGCCTGCTGGTTGTCTCGGGAGAAGAGGCCGCCGACCGCACGGCGCGCGCCCTGGCCGCGTGGCTGGGCCAGGACCTGGTGTGCCGCTACCCCTTGCGCAAGGACCGCCCCTGGGCAGAGACGGCGCCGGATGACGCGGTTGTCGGCACCCGTTGCCAGGCGATGGCACGTTTGTCGGCTGGCGAGAAGTGCATCTGCGTGGCCTCGGGTGCGGCCCTGTTGCGGCGCGTGCCGCCGGTGGGCTCGGGTTACTTCGCGAGCTCAACCTTTGCGATTGGCGACGAGGTCCCGTTTGACGAGGTCCCGGCCCTGCTGGTGGGCATGGGCTACGTCGACGACGGCGAGGCGGCGACCCCCGGCACCTTCAACGTCCACGGCGACGCGGTCGACGTCTTTCCCGCGCAGGCCACAAGCCCGGTGCGCCTGGAGTTCTTTGGCGACGAGATCGACCGCCTGCGCCGCGTGGTCGCCTCGACCAAGCAGACCATCGGCGAGCTTGAGGAAGTGAGCATTTCTCCGTGCCGCGAGATGGCCTTGACCGACGACGTGGTGACCCGCGCTCGCCGCGCCCTGTTCAATAAAGCCCAGGAAGACGGGCACATCGCAGCGGATCTGGAGCTTATCGAGGCCCGGTCTTCTCAGCCTGCGCTCGAGCGCTACCTGCCGGTTTTGTACGGCAGCACGGCCAGCCCCATCGACCACATCGCGGTCAACGCGCTGGTGGTCCTGGCCGAGCCGCGCGCCCTGTTTGACGACTGCATGCGCGCGATGGACGAGATAAACGTGGCCGCAAACGCCGCCCGCATCAAGACCGACGGCCTCTACACCAACCCGCGCGAGATGGACTTTGGCAAGCAGCAGCGCCTGAGCTTCTCGTCCATCCTGCGCGCAGGAACGGGCGCCGTCACGGCCGAGCTCGAGGTGCGCCAGCCGGGCATCGCGGGCGCGGACGCCAAGCTGCTGGGGCGCGTGCGACAGCTGTTGCAGGACGGCTCGTCGGTGGTGTTTGCCATCCCCGATCGCGCGGCTCGCGAGGCCCTTGAGCTGCGGTTCAATGACGAGAACATCCCCTTTGGCGAATCGCTGGGCGCCGCTGCCGAGAACGCCGGCGCGGCCGACGACCCGGCAAGCGGCCCTGCGGCTCCCGCCCTGCCCCGCGACCGCGTGACCTTCACCGACGCCCCCGTGCCCGCCGGCATTGTGGTGCCCGAGGCCCACCTGGGCATCCTCTCGGTCTCGGACCTCAACACGCGCACGGCCAAGTCGCGCCGGCGCCGCCGCGTGGACCCCACGGCCGTCACCTTCCCGTTCAAACCGGGCGACTACGTGGTCCACGCCACGCACGGCATCGCGCTTTTCTCGGACATCGTGCGCCAGGAGGTCGACGGCAAAGAGCGCGACTACTTCCTGCTTGAGTACGCGGGCGAAGACCGGCTGTTTGTGCCCCTTGAGCAGGTCGACCGCATTTCTCGCTACGTGGGCCCCGACGGCGGCAGCCCTCGCCTTACCCGCCTTAACACCGCCGACTGGAGCCGAGCCACCGGCAAGGCCCGCCGCTCGGCCAAGAAGCTGGCGTTTGACCTGGTAGACCTCTATACGCGCCGCTCCACGGTGACGGGCATGGCCTTCTCGCCGGATACCCCGGTGCAGCAGGAGATGGAAAGCGACTTTAGCTACGAGCTCACGCCCGACCAGGCCAACGCCATCGCCGACATCAAGGCCGACATGGAGGCGAGAAAACCCATGGACCGCCTGCTGTGCGGCGATGTGGGCTTTGGCAAGACCGAGGTCGCCCTGCGCGCGGCCTTCAAGTGCTGCCAGGACTCCAAGCAGGTCATGGTCTTGTGCCCCACCACGATTTTGGCCCAGCAGCACTTCGAGACCTTCTTTGCGCGCTTTGCCCCGTTTGACCTCAAGGTTGCGGTCTTGTCTCGCTTTGTGACGCCGGCCCAGCAGAGAAGGGCGCTCGAGGGCTTTGCCGATGGCTCGGTGGACGTGCTAGTGGGCACGCACCGTCTGCTTTCTGCCGACGTTAACCCCTATGACCTGGGCTTGGTTATCATCGACGAGGAGCAGCGCTTTGGCGTGCAGCACAAGGAGCAGCTCAAGAATATCCGCGAGCAGGTGGACGTGCTGACGCTTTCGGCCACGCCGATCCCGCGCACGATGCAGATGGCCATGAGCGGCGTGCGCGACATGAGCCTCATCATGACGCCGCCGCCGGGGCGCCTGCCGGTTAAGGTGACGGTGGGCGAGTACGACCACGACCTTGTTTCTGCAGCTATTCGCCTTGAGCTGGAGCGCAAGGGGCAGGTCTACTACGTGTCCAACCGCGTGCACACCATCGAGGAGGCCGTCGAGCGCGTGGCCGAGGCGGCGCCCGAGGCCCGCATTGGCGTGGCGCACGGCAAGATGAGCGCGCGCCAGGTCGAGGACGTCATGCTGCAGTACGCCGAGCACGAGATCGACGTGCTGGTGGCCACGACCATCATCGAGAGCGGCATCGACAACCCGCACTCCAACACGCTGATCATCGAGGACTCGCAGCGCATGGGCCTGGCGCAGCTGTATCAGTTGAAGGGTCGCGTGGGCCGCGGGCGCGTGCAGGCCTACGCCTACTTCATGTTCCCCGGCGAGGCTCCGCTGACGCCCGAGGCAACCGACCGCCTGATGGCCATCAACGAGTACCAGGATTTGGGCAGCGGCATGAAGATCGCCATGCGCGACCTGGAGATTCGCGGCGCGGGTTCTTTGGTGGGCGCCGAGCAGCACGGCAACTTGTCGAGCGTGGGCTTCGACCTGTTTACCCAGATGCTGGGCCAGGCCGTGGCCGAGGCGCGCGGCGAGGCGCCCGACGTCGAGCAGGCCGAGGTCACGATCAACCTCTCGGCCGATTTCTTCCTGGCCGAGGAGTACCTGCCCGAGGTCGACCGCCGCGTGCTGGTGTACCGCAAGCTGGCGGGCGCCGTCGAGCTGGCCGAGGTCGACGCGCTGCAGAAGGAGACCGAGGACACGTACGGCGCGCTGCCGTTGGCAGGGCGCAACCTGTTTGACCGGGCGCGCGTGCGGATCCGCGCGCAGCGCCTGGGCTGCACGTCCGTCTCGCTGACCAATGGGCGCCTGGTATACATGGGTGTCGACGTCCCGCGCGAGAAGGCGTTGAAGCTGCGGGGGAGAGGCGCGATCAACTACCCCAAGTCGCACAAGCTGGCGTACCCCTTCCACAGGGGCGGCGAGGAGGTCATGCCCGTGGCGCTTGGGGTCCTGGAGGAGCTGGGAGGCGACGACGATCCCGAGGCGTAGGGGGGGCGCGGGCGGGTGCGGGCGGCCTGCGGGCTTCTCGCTACAAAAAGGCCGACCGGGCGCGGCGAGAGGTGCTTCTCGCTACAAAATGGCCGACCGGGCGCACGTTTGAGGGTCATTTGCTACAAAATCGCGGTCCGGGCGCTGAAATCATGCGCCCGGACCGCGATTTTATAGCGAGAAGAGCCCCGTCCTGCGCCCGACCCCCGTTTTTGTAGCAAGCCGTCACCGCGTCAACGGCGAGAAGCCCTTCTCGCCGCCCGCGTCGCTACACCAGCCTAAAGCCACGGCCGGTGATCTGCGAGGTGTTGACGTAGGTGATGAACGCGTTGGGGTCGACGCTGCGCACGTAGTGCTCGAGCTTCAAGGTCTCGCGCGGGTTGAGGACGGTCATGATCGGCGTCACGGTGTTGCCCGAGTAGGCGCCGTACGCCTGACTGATCGTGGCCGTGCGGTAGAGCTCGCGCACGATGAACTCCTCGACCAGCGCGGGGTGCTTGCAGATGACCGTCACGATCTTGTGCTGCTTCATGGCGTCCAGCACGTAGTTGACCACCACGGTGACGATCAGCAGGCCCACGACCGAATAAAGGCCAGTTCGCAGGCCGTGCAGCGCCAGGCCACCCAGGACCGTAGCCGCGTTGATGACCATCGTCGCGTTGCCGGGCGTGAGGCTTGTGTGCTTGGCCGCGGCCGAGATGATGATGTCCATGCCGCCGGTTGTGGTGCCCACGCTAAAGGCCATGGCCGCGCTGACGGCGGTGAGAATTACCGTGCATAAAAGATCGAGCCAAAGGTCGCCGGTGAGCGAGCCCTCGACGTTGAAGATGGCCTGCAGCACGGTTGCGTAGGTCGAGATGCCCAGCGATGCCAGAACGCTCCAGATTACCGTCTTGCGGTCCAGGAAAAACAGGCCTACCGATACGCAGACGATGTTCACGATCCACAGCGCGATGGACTGAGAAAGGCCCGGGATAAGGGACGATAGCACGATGGAGAGGCCCGACGCACCCCCGATGGTCAGGTGATTTGGCGCGGCGAAGAAAACGTAGGCCGCCGAAGCCATAAGCACGGCGAGGTTGAGCATGAGGATAAGGCGCACGGTGCTCACGGTGTCGCGCTTGTCGATGGTCTCTTCGCTTTGGGCCGATTCTTCCGAGGTCAAAAGCTTGCCGGCCTCGATCACGGGCGCGCCGACATAGGCGGGCTCGGCCTCGTGCGGCGCGACCTCAACATGGGAAAAATCTTTATCTATCGGCCTGCGCGACGGCGCCTTGCCCGGCTTCTTTAGCTTCATCGTGTCCCTTTGCTCGCGGTTGTGGCCCCTGAGTATAGGGCCTGCCGCCGTGCCGTCGCGCGAGGTTTTATACTTTCTGGGACCAACGCGCGATAAAGGAGTGCCAATGAAGTTCGAGGCGGGGAAGTTTAATGCGCCGGAGTGCCGGCTTGAGGACGGCCGTCTGCTGTCCGACCTGGTAGACGGCGAGAATAGCGCTCGGTACGCGGCGCCCGGCGCGCATCCCGAGATGGACCGGCTGATCCGCACCATCTGGCGCCTGCGCCAGGCCGACGGCTGCCCGTGGGACCGCGAGCAGACCCACCGCTCCATCACCAAGAACATGGTCGAGGAGGCCTACGAGGCCGTCGACGCCATCGAGGCAAACGACGTCGCGCACACCTGCGAAGAGATGGGCGATGTGCTTGAGCAGGTGCTTCTCCACTCGCAGATCGCGGCCGACTCGGGCGAGTTCGACATCGACGACGTGGCCCACGGCTTAAATGAGAAGCTCGTCCGACGCCACCCGCACGTGTTTGGCGAGCTGGCGGCGCAGGCCGAGGGCGAGACGGGCGCGGCGACACCCGGGGCCGACGCGGCCGCGGCCACCCCGGCCGACGCCCCCGCGGACCCCAACGCCGCCCAGGTCCTGGACATCTGGGACGACGTCAAGCGCCTGGAGCGCGAGGCCCGCGGCGAGTTCGACCACGGCGAGCCCGGTCTTCTCGACTCCATACCCCAAGGCCTGCCCGCCCTCATGCAGGCACAAAAGATATCCAAGCGCGCGGCCAAGGCCGGCTTTGAGTGGGAGAATCTGGCCGACGTGTGGGACAAGGTGGCCGAGGAGCGCACCGAGTTCGAGCGCGAGGCCCCCGGCACGCCCGAGGCAACCCTCGAGTTTGGCGACCTTCTCTTTGCCCTGGTGAACGTCGCGCGTTGGCAGGGCATCGACGCCGAGGAGGCTCTGGCCGCGGCCAACCGCAAGTTCCGCGCCCGCTGGTCCTTTGTCGAGAACGCCGCCCGCGAGCAGGGCAAAAACGTCGCGAACCTCTCGACCGCCGAGCAAAACGACCTCTGGGCCCGTGCTAAGGCTGAGGAGAAATCGCAGGGGTAGCCCGGCCCTTGCGCCCCATCTGCTATAAATAGGTTGGCCGTGCAGACGACCGCCGCCGGGCACCCGGCGCGGCACGCCCACGCGCGGCCACGGCGCACACAAACTAGAAACGAAACAAGCGCGATGGCAGATACCTCACAAAATGCCCGGGCACTTCGCCCGACAAAGAGAACCGACGTCAAGGGCCGCTCGACGGCGCCCGACGCCGACGCGAGCGTGCGCGGCCAAGAAGAGACCGAGACGCACACGAGCGCTCGCGGCGCGGCTCGCGTAGCTGCGCGAAAGGCCGCCCGTGAGGCGCAGGCCCAGTCGGAGCGCGAGCAAAAGGCCGCGGCGAAGGCGGCCGCAAAGGCCCAGAAGGCAGCCGAGAAGGACGCGAAGAAGGCTGAGAAGGCCGCCGAGAAGGGCTCGCGCAACTTCAAGTTCTGGCAGAAGAAGGACGGCGGGGCCGCGGCCGGGGCCACCGGCGCGGCCGAAGCCGACCCCGCCGGGACCGGCGACACCACCGCCATCTCGGCCGCGGCCCTGGCCACAAAGCGCGCCGCGGCGGGCCGCTCCGAGGCCGACGCCCGCGCCCTGCGCTTTGCCACCGCCGGCGGCCGCGGCGACCTGTCCTCCTCGCACGCCGACCCCACGGTCGGCGACGACGCCGAGGCCGGCGCCGCCCGTGGGTCTTCTCGCCGCCACGCCGCGGCAGACGAGAAGACCTTCGACTTCACCGGCGCCGCCAACTCGATTGGGGATTTTTGCCGTCGCCACCTGGTAGTTGTGGTCACCATCGTTGCGATCGTGTTTGTTGTCGCGGCAATCTACGAGCCGGCCAGGACCTACTACGTGGCCTGGCGCACCGGCTCGGCCCTGCAGACCAGCTACGACTCGCTGAGCCAAAGCAACGAGGACCTGCAAAGCGAGGTCGAGCGTCTGCAGTCCAAGGAGGGCATCGAGGATGAGGCCCGCAAGAAGGGCTACGTCAACCCCGGCGAGACGGCCGTCAACGTCGAGGGCCTGCCCGACGACTCGGCCGGCGACCAGACGCAGGAAGAAGACCCCTGGTACATCCAGCTGGGCGACACGATTTTTGGGTATTCGGCCAGTTAAACGGCCGTATTTGGGAGGCTTGACGTGACAAGGGTAGCTTGTATCGACATCGGGACCGTGACCGCCCGCCTGGCCATCGCCGACGTGGAGGCCGGGCGCGTCGTGCGCCTGGGCAAGCAGTCGACCATCTGCAACCTGGGCGAGGGCGTCGACGCCTCGCGCGTGCTTAAGCAAGAGGCCATGGAGCGCGTCTTTGTGGCATGCCGCGGCTACGTCGAGGCCGCCCGCGAGGCCGGTGTCCAGGGCATTTGCTGCACGTTGACCAGCGCCGCCCGCGACGCCAAGAACGCCGCCGAGCTGGGCGCAGCCCTGGCCTCGCTGGGCCTGGAGCCCATGGTGATCCCCGGCCAGATCGAGGGAGCGCTCACCTTCCTGGGCGTTGCCCAGGACTTTGGCAACCAACGCATTCTGGTGGCCGACAACGGCGGCGGCTCCACCGAGCTTGCCTGCGGCAGCCTTAACGGCAACGTCCTTGACCTGGGCTTCGTTGAGTCCGTGGACGTGGGATGCCGCCGCATTACCGAGAAGTTCTTCTCAGCTGCGCCTACCGCTGGCGAGAAGGACCTGGCCGCGGCCCACGCTTTTGCCGGCGAGCGTTTTGCCCCGGCGATCGAGCGCGGCGGCCTTGCGGCGGGCGGCGCCGATGCGCCCACGGCCCTGGTGGTCACCGGCGGCACCGTGACCACGCTTGTGGCCCTTGACCTGGCCTTGGATCCCTATGACCCGTCGCGCGTGCACCTGGCCAGCTTGTCTCGCCAAAAGGTGGCCGAGCTGGAGGCTCGTCTCGCCGGCCTTACCGTTGACCAGCGCGCCGCGCTGCCGGGCATCCAGGCCAAGCGCGCGCCGGTGATCTTGGGCGGGGCCTCGGCGGTGCTGGAGCTCATGGACCAGACGGGCTTTGACCAAATCACGGTGAGCGAGAGCGACCTGTTGTTTGGCCTGTCGCTGGTCGCTGCGGCCACGATCGAGGGCGCGCCTTCGGCCGTGGTGTGGAAGCCAATTATGAAAACGCTTAAGCCCG
>CAVKOL010000106.1:4410-9286 GCA_963658035.1 Bacteroidaceae bacterium | reverse complement strand
TTGCTGGTAGATACGTTGCCGAGAGGGTAACAGCGCGACCGGACAGAAATTAAACGGGAGCTTTTGCCTTGTGGGACATGTTGCAACCATCCATCGAACAGCAACACGCACACCCAATTAATGTCCGGTCCAAACCCTATACTTCTCCTATCTCAACATCTCTTAAGGAGAAGCACATGCCCATGACGCGCCCTTACCTTGTACTTGGCATCGACCCCGGCATAGCCAGCTGCGGCTTTTGCCTAATCGACCTGGCCAATCACCAGATTCTCGAGATGGGCTCTCACCTCTTCAAAGCGCCGCAGGAAGACAAGACTAAGGTCAGCCTAGCCGTGGGCAGACGCAACGCTCGCAGCGTCCGCAGAAACATCCTGCGCACCAAAAGCCGTCTCACCCACTGTCTCGCCCTGCTCAAAGAAAACGGCCTGGTGCCAGAAGACGCCAGCAAACAATGGCTGCAAAGCAAAAAGGGCGACAAGCCCGTCTTAAAGCTGCGATCCGTTGGCCTCAACCGCCAGCTCACGGACCGCGAGTTTGCCCAGGTCCTCTACACGCTGTGCAGCCGCCGCGGCTATATCCCGCACGGAGAAGGTCGTCTTACCGACATCGATAAATCTTCCGACAGCGGCAAGGTCCTTAGCGCCATCGCAGCCAACTCAAAGAAGATGACCCAGGAGGGCTATCAAACTGTTGGCCAGATGCTGCACAAGGAAGGCAGGTCTCGCAACAAGGGCGGCAACTACGAGCAGTGCGTATACAACTCGCAGATTCAAGACGAGGTCCACAAGCTTTTCGAGGCACAGAGAAGCGCCGGTAACCCCAAGGCAACCAAGGAGTTCGAGGCCGCCTTCATCGAATGCCTTACCTGGGAGAAAAAGGCCCTGGACCACGACGCACGCACCTATGCCCTTGTCGGCCAGTGCTCTTACTTCCCCACCGAGAAGCGCGCCGCAAACGCCGACGTCTCCTCGGAGCTCTGCCGCGCCTACGAGCGCCTAAAGCACCTCGTCATTATCCGCGAGGACGGCACCGAGCAGCGCCTAACGCCGCAGCAGGTCGACAAGTACATTGCCACCCTCTTCTCCCCTGTTGCGCTCAAGGGCAAGAAGGGCAAGGTCACCTTCAACACGATTCGCGAGGATCTGGGTTTAAGCGGGAAGAGCGTCTTTAAAGGCGTCCCCCAAGACTCCGCCGAAAAAAGCGAGGTCTTTGCGCCAAAGTCCTGGCGCTGCCTGCAAGATCACCTTGACTCCCAGTTCCTTTCTCGCATGCTGGACGACCGCGACTTTGGCGACGCGATTTGTGAGGCCCTGACTTACGCCAGCACAGAGGAGAGCTTGGAAAAGCAGCTGGAGTCGCTGGACCTAACCCAGGAAGAGCTGGACGCCATCGAGGGTGTCCCCTTCACCGGCAAGCTCTTCAAGGGCTACGGCTCCAGAAGCCGCACCGCCCTTGCCCTTCTCATCGAGGCATTTGAGGAGCCCGAGGTCACAACCCTCACCCAGGCCGAGGAAGCCAGCGGCCTTCTTAGCCTGCGCCTGTCCGACCGCGGCATCCGCGGCACTTCTCTACCCCCTTACCAAACCTACGACCCCACCTGCAACAACCCTGTGGTTCTTAGGGCCATGGGCCGCATGCGCCGCATCGTCAACTCCATCATCAAGATTTACGGCGTCCCCGATGAGATTCACATCGAGCTAGGCCGCGAGCTAAAGATGTCCAAGAAGGAGAAGGACAAGATCAGCAAGTCCAACCGCGAGAACGAGGCTCAAAACAAGAAGTGGGCCGAGTTTGCCGCAGGCATTCTTGGCTGCGAGCCCGCCGAGGTGCCCGGCCGCATCATCCGCAAGCTCATCATGTGCGACGAGCAAGGCAGCAAGGACGCCTACCGCCCTCAAGTTGGCATCAACAAGGTCAACCTCGTCCTTGACGAGCGCTATTGCGAGATTGACCATGTCCTGCCCTACTCAAGGACCAGCGACGACAGCAAGGCCAACAAGGTTCTTACCCTTGCAAAGAACAACCAGGACAAGGGCGAGAGAACCCCCTACGAGTGGATGACTTCTGGCGAGCCGGGTGCCCCGAGCTGGGACGAGTACCGTGCCCACGTCATGACGGCGGTCAAGCACCCCCGCAAGCGCGCGAACATGCTCAACGCCAACCTTGACGAAAAAGCCGAGAAGGCCTTTATCGAGCGCAACCTCAACGACACCCGCTACATGACGGTAGCGGTAAAGAACTACTTGGAAGACACTCTGCAGTTCCCCGAGGACGGCAGGAAGAAGCACGTGAGCGCCGTAGCCGGTGGCGCGACGGCAAGCCTGCGTTGGGTCTGGGGCCTCAACTATGGCACAAACGACAAGAAAGACCGTGAGGACGATCGCCACCACGCCGTCGACGCGGCCGTCATCGCAGCTTGCTCAGAGGCTACGGTCCAGGCGGTGGCAAAGGCCCGCTCAAAGGGACCCGAGACCTTCAAGCACCTGCGCAAATCCCGTCTCGCCGACACACAGCCTTGGCCTACGTTTGCCGCCGAGGTGGATGCGAGAAGGGCCTTCGTAGTGCCCACCCGCATGGCCAACCACGGAGTCAGCGGTCGTGCACTTGAAGACACGGCGTATCGCCTTGAGGGATACAACGAGAAGGGCTATCCGCAGGTCAGCGTAGGCAAAGGCGCCGACAAGGTCACTAAGACCAAGGGCAATATCTACCAAGGACCCGACGGAACGGTAAGGCTTGTTGACGGCATGGCGTTCTTACGCCTGTGGCTTGACCCAACGGCCAAGGGCGCCAAGGGGTCGCAAGGCAAGTGGTATGCCGAGCCCGTGTACTACGCCGATATACCAGCGATTCAGGCGGGGACTTATGTTCCTAGGGCGTGCAAGATACATGCGGCTCGAATTAACTGGGACCCGATTCCAAGTGCCGCGCTAGAGCAAGAGCCTGTAGTGCTTTTCTTCGGAGATGTGCTGCAGGTAGATAATTCTCTCGCGCGTTTTAAGGGCATCAACATCAATAGTTGCAAGCTAGAACTCAACGGTCTGCTCTTCAATAACGAAAAAGTCGAAGGCATACCATCATTCGGGAAATGGAACAAAGATACCGTGGTCAAAATCTTCCAAGAAGACTGCCTTGGCCACTGTTATGAGGGCATATCCCTCAGCCCAGAAGACTCGACCTTCAGCAACCGCTAGCACCTGCGGCCCCCGTTCTATATGAACGGGGGCCTTTTTACGATGTGCAAGTTAAAACGCAAGCGTCAGCTGTGCACCAAGATCTTGTCCATCGACCGGCGCTGCTCGCGTATCGACCAAGACCGCCCGGTCCTCATATTGCTTCTCGGTCAAGGTGATGACAGTCACGGCACCGGCCTGAGGAAGGTTTGCTTTGAGTCTCTTCATGTGGGCATCGACGCTCTCGCGCGTCAAAAGCACGCGTGTATAGACGCTAAATTGGTCCATGTGGTAGCCGTCTTTGAGCAGGAACTTTCTGAACTCGGCATAGGACTTCCGCTCGCTTTTGTTGCCCGTAGGCAGGTCGAACATAACCAGCATTCTCATGACCCTCATCAGCACCTCTCTCTATTCCGGAGCCACCTTTGACAAAGGGACAACGCGCGGCAGCTGCAAAAGCGATGCGTCACCGGCGAGAATTGCCGCCTTGAGTGTGTCGAGCTCAAACTCAATGGCAGATTGAACCGCCATCGTCCCCATCGCCGTGGCAACCTCGTACTCAAAGACCGATGCCAGCTTGAGCTTGTTTTCCGAAGTCAGCTCTCCGTCAAGATGCTCAGTCAAAACCAGCAGGTCGACGATTGGTCTAAAGGGTTCTATGAGGTCGTCAACAAGATTGAACGCATTGAGGTTGTTGCAGTGGTGAATACCCCGGGAGACAAGCCATCCGCCGCTTACGGCGCAACGCCCTATCCCCGCCCGCAAGACCGCGTAGCCATAATCAAGGGCGGCCGTAAGGGAGCCGTTTCTTCTCGTCCCACTGGGAATCAAGCGCTTGAAGTACCAACTGGCAGCAACAGATTCTCTGTTCGTAGCATCCCCGGATTGGACCGCCTTCGCTGCTTCCCTCAGATAGGTTGCGTCTTCACCAAGAAGCTCGAGCACCTTTGCTTGGTTGGATACTTTTGCCTTGACGATACTCTGCCAAAGTCTCTTTTGCAGCGGCTTTGATATCGCTAGCTGATCCTCGACTATTGCCGCGTGTCTTGAATGCGCACCCAGCGGAAGCAACAGCCCATTGGGCATATGGTCATCCCCGCACAGCATCACGCCTATACCCGCATCAACCATTTTGGAAAGGGCGGCAGTCGTAATCTGAGCCTGATGACTTTCGATGATTAGAACCCAAATATCTTCAAGGGGAATTCTCGCCCGAATAGTGCAGTCCTTGCCAATAGCAAGCGCGTCGTCTTTGATGAAGAGCGTCGCTGGTTTTTGGATACAGACAGTTCGTTTAGGCATGTTTAAGGTCCTGTCTATAGGCTATAATTCTCTTGTCTGGCATTAGATTTGTATCAACTGGGGAGTTGGAAGGAATCACGGCTAGACAAGGGAATCACTTATGTGATTACCCGCAAGGTATGCCCACCCGCATTCAAAATGCAGGTGGGCTATCCTTTTTTAGGTGAACGGTTTTTAGAAAAAGGCGTACGGAGGCTTTATTTGAAGCCCGATATCGGCATTTTATTTTCGGCCCAAACCAAAACACCCCCTGCTCGCAGGGGGTGTTTTGGTTTGGGCATTGTACCAACTGGGGAATTGGAAGGCCGGCAAGACTTGACGGTATGGGTCGCGCCTACATCCTGCCATTGTACCAACTGGGGAATTGGAAGGCCGGCAAGACTCCGTTCTCGCTCAAGTGC
>CAVKOL010000106.1:0-4069 GCA_963658035.1 Bacteroidaceae bacterium | reverse complement strand
ATTGTACCAACTGGGGAATTGGAAGGCCGGCAAGACTTCGGGACCGCCGTCCTTCTTAGGGTACCAATTGTACCAACTGGGGAATTGGAAGGCCGGCAAGACAACCGGGTTGGTGTACTCGAGCGGGGTGAAATTGTACCAACTGGGGAATTGGAAGGCCGGCGAAGGTCTCGCGGTCTTCTCGCCTATCCAAGTAATGCCGTATCGACCAATCGATTAGTGTACACAAATTGCCAAAACGCTCAGATTTACCGCCTTGCTAGTGGCCCATATCGCATTTGTGTACACTAATCGGCCCTCAACACCGCCGGACACCCCACTCCCTAGCGAAGCTCGGTGCCGCGCCTGAGCTCGGCCAGATACTCCTCGTAGGCAAACACCCTGTTGCGCGACGCATTGGTGGTCTGCGCCAGGATGCCCTCGCCCTCCAAGCGCTTAACCGCCGCGGACGCCGTTGCAAACGAGACCCCCAGCGCCTCGCTCACGCCGCCAACGGTAACGATGGGATTCGACTCAAGGTGGGCAAAGAGCCTGCGGTTCGTATCTGACCGCGACGCGATAGCCTCCACCTTGGCGGCGTTGCGCTCGTGCATCTCCATGAGCCTGCACCCGGATTCCAAAGCGTCCGCAGCAGCCTCGACCACCGCCTCCAGGAAGAAGCGAACCCACTGCTCGTAGTTGCCCGTGCGGCGCACCTCACTCATGCGATCGTAGTACTCTACCTGGTTCTTCTTAAGAAAATACGACACGTAGAGCACAGGCTTGGCGAGAAGGCCCTCTTGCATGAGGTAGAGCAGAATCAGCAGGCGCCCCACGCGACCGTTGCCGTCCAGGAAGGGGTGGATGGTCTCAAACTGGTAATGGACAAGCGCTGCGCGAACCACCGGGTCAAAATCGCCCGGCTCGTTCATGTAGGTCTCGAGGTCGCTCATTGCACGGCGCATGTCTTCGACGTTGGGCGGCACAAAACGCGCGTCCTTGAGCGTGCAACCCGCAGGGCCAAGCCAGTTCTGGCTCCTGCGAAACTCGCCCGGGGTCTTCCCCTCCCCACGAACGCCCTGCAAAAGGACCTCGTGGGCGCAGCGAAGAAGGCGACCGCTTAAGGGCAGCTCGCGAGAAAGCTCCATCGCGCGCTTCTCGGCATTCACGTAATTTACAACGTCCGTCACGTCGGCGTTTGCGTTATTTGCCACCTCGGGGTCAAGGATATCGTCGAGCGTGCACTGCGTACCCTCGATTTGCGACGAGATGAGCGCTTCCTTGCGGACGTACATCGAGACAAACAGGTCGAAATCGGGCACGTACTCTGCAACGGCATTGAGCTCTGCCAGCGCACGGTTTGCCTGGACGACAAGGGTCATGAGGTCCGTGTCCAGCGCAAGGGACGAGACCGGGGGCAAAGGGTTGGGCCGATACGAGAAATACTGCACGTCGCCAGAGAGATTGGCCACCCACATGCCTGCTCGGTTTTCCTTTAACATACGCCCGCTCCTTTCGTTCTTATTTTAGTTTACGGCAGTTATCTAAAATAAGAACGCCGAATGACGGGTTTATATTTTAGGTGGCGAGCAGGGCGACAGGTGGGGGCATATTCCCATCGAGAAGCCCGCGCCAAAATCGCCGCTCGTCGGTACTTTTGCGAGCCCGCGAAGGTTGGTTTGCAAGGTCGCGCGACTTTTCTTGGTTTAAATCGGGGATGGGCGAGTAGCCGGGGCGGTTTTGCGCGCGTTTGCCCAGTTGGGCGAAAGCGGCTACTCGGCTGGTCCGGATTTAAACCAAGAAATCTCGAAGCAGTGCTGCGACAAGGCTCCGGCGGCGAGAAAATACGGGCGGGTGCCGGGGTTTGGCGCCTGCCCGCCGCACGGCATGAAAAAGGCGGCTGCCGGGGGGCAACCGCCTTTGGGGTTTGGCGCGCGGGGTTTGATTTACTTGCTGCGCTTTTTCTTTGCGGAGACGAGCGCCGCGCCCAGGACTGCGGTGCCGAGAAGGGCGGGCAGCCAGGAGGCCGCGGTCGCGTCGCCGGTGTCGGGGACCTTGGGCTTGTTGGCGGGCTTGCGGTCGGACTTGGCGGCCTCGCCGTCGGACTTGCCGTCGGTCTCGTCGTCCTTCTTATCGTCGGGCGCAAGGTCGCCGTAGGGCTGGCCGCAGTCGTCGCACACAGCGCGGTCGACGCAGGTCGCGGTGCCGCCGTGGCAGGCGGCCGTCTCGACGTGCGTGGCGTCGAACCTGCAGGTGCGGGCGTGGGTCCCGTCGCCGTTGGAGACCCAGGCGCCCCAGGTGTGGCCGTCGTTGACGGTCAGGGTCAGGGTCGTGGAGTTGCCGGCCTTGTCGGTGGCGACGACGGTCTGGGCACCCTCGGCGGGCCGGACGGTAAACGTGACGGACCCGTCGGCGTCGAGCACCATGGCCTCGTCGGCCGGCTCGACCGCCACGCCGTTGACCGTGACGGTATCGAGGTTCGCGTCGGTCACGGTCAGCTCCACGGGCCCGCAGTACGTGCGGCCGTCCTCGGCGCCGCCGATCACGGGCGCCGTCGCGTCGAGCACCACGCCGTCCGAGCGCAGGTAGGCGACGTTGCCGGCCGCGTCGGCGACGCGCGCGTAGACGATCAGGCTGGCGTCCGGCTCGATGCCAAACGCGCCGGAGTACGCCGTGAACTTCTCGCCGGCCAGCTGATCGACGCCCAGGTCCTCGGCGGTGACCAGGTACTCGACCTTGGCGACGCCGCTCAGGGCGTCGGCCCCGGTAACGGTCACGGTCTGCGCGTCCTTGTAGAACAGGCCAAAGGCGACGGTCTTGAGGAACTCCGTCCAGAAATCGCTGCCGATCTCGATCTTGCCGCTAGGCGCGGTCTTGTCGATCTTGTAGCCCAGCGCGACGGCCTCGGAGATGTAGCCCTCGGCCTCGTTGCGCACGTAGAAGGTCAGGCTGCCCGCGCCCGTCTCGCCGGAGCAGGTCAGGCTGTCGCGCCAGTCGCCGTCAGCCGTATTGGTAAGCGAGACCTTCCAGCTGTCGGCCGCGGTCACGGTGAAGTCCTGGTTGGTCCAGTCGCGGGTGGTCGACGTGTACTCGGCGCCGGTGGCGTCATAGGCCACGATGTTGGCCGTGACGCCGGAGGGCTGGGCCAGCGTATAGTTGCCCGCGTCATCGCCGGTAAGCGAGAAGTCCGTGAACGTGACCGGGACGCCGTTGCCCACAGCGGCGGACGAGAAGGTCGGCACGCCGCAGGTCAGGGCCACGTCGTCGCCCTCGGCGGCGCCGTCGAGCTCCGGGGTGCCAGTGATGGTCGCGGCGGTCGTGCCGTCGTAGACCTTGTTGGCCACGGCCAGGTTCTTGACCGTGAGCTCCTTCTTGGCGATCTGGAAGGTGCAGGTAGTGGAGCCAAAGTACTCGGCGTTGGTGTCCGCGACGGCCACGGTCATCGCGTAGGTGCCCGCAGCCTTCGGGGCCTCGGCGGACGGCCCGTAGGTCGTGCCGTTGGTGCCCACGTAGGTCACCACCAGGTCGGCGGCCTCGACCGCGTCGTCCTCGACGGAGATGCCCGAGGGCGCCTGGGCCGCGCCGCTGTAGGTGTAGGTGGCCCCGGCGTCCGAGACCGCGATCTCGACCTGCTCCCTGGGCCACACGGCGAGAAGGGCCTCGAGCGTGTAGTCGTTGAAGTTGGCGCTGGTGACCTTGAGGGTCACGGCGGCCTGTTGGTTGTCGAGCGCGGAGCCCTTGAGCTTGTACGTCAAGGCGCCGTTGGCGTAGGCGGGCGCGCCGTCGAGGATGCCGTCCTTGTCGTCCACGCCAGAGACGGCAACCGCGCCGTCGGGCACGACGAAGGCCGAGAGGTCGAGCGTGCCCTCGGCGCCGCGCAGGCCGGACGTCTTGACCTGCGGATAGCTCACCGTGGCCTTGGCGATGGTCGCGGCCTGCTCGCCCGCGGCGCTGACCAGGGCGTAGTTCTTGGCCGCGGTCGTGTTGGCAAGCTTCACCGAGAAGCCCGCCTTGGTGGCCGCGCCCTCGCCGGTAGCGTTGGCGCCGTCGTACTTGGCGCCCGAAACGGCGTAGTCGGTGCCCAGGGCCA
>CAVKOL010000105.1:0-9313 GCA_963658035.1 Bacteroidaceae bacterium | reverse complement strand
TTTTAGCATTTCTACCTCGGATTATCTTAAAGCAATGCCGCGCTTCTCCGCACAACATCGCCCCCCCAAACAGGGATTTTTTCTCGCTTGGAAACCTGCGCCAAAATGCGGGCTTGTCAGTACTTTTTGCCGAGAAGTGCGCCAACCCCTACTGATGACCCCCGATTCCCGCGCACCGCGCAGATCCGAAGGTCCCCGCAAATCAAAAACGCGACAAGTCTGCCAACGAAACTGGATTCCCCGAGTAGCCGCACCATCCGTCGTTGCAAAACCGCAGGTCAGCGCATCGCGGTTTTCTCGGCTACTCACCCATAGCGATTTCGTTGGCAGACTTGTCGCGTTTTTCAATTCTGATCGCCCTCGCGACCGTCGCAAACCACCCCCACCCCGCCCCCGTGGTGGTTTTGGCGCACCCGGCCCGCGCCAACCCCGGCGCCCGGCGGCGGACGTATACTAGGTGGCTAGCCACTTCACGGCGCACCCAAACGAAAGGACTCCCATGAGCGAGAACCTTGACCCCAAAGACACCTGCGTGCTTGTCACCGGCGGCGCCGGCTTCATCGGCAGCCACACCGTGGTCGAGCTGCTGCAAAACGGCTACGAGGTCGTCATCGTCGACGACCTGTCCAACGCATCCGAGAAGGTCCTGGACCGCATCGACACCATCGTGGGCCCCCAGGCCGCCGAGCGCCTCTCGTTCTACCGCGCCGACGTCAACGACCGCGAGGCCCTGGAGTGCATCTTTGACGAGAACCACATCGACCGCGTGATCCACTTCGCCGGCTACAAGGCCGTAGGCGAGTCGGTCTCCAAGCCCGTCGAGTACTACTCCAACAACATCGGCA
The DNA here is from genome assembly GCA_963658035.1 of Bacteroidaceae bacterium. Taxonomy (GTDB): domain Bacteria; phylum Actinomycetota; class Coriobacteriia; order Coriobacteriales; family Atopobiaceae; genus Paratractidigestivibacter. Next base: position 8,468 of record CAVKOL010000105.1, on the reverse strand, counting down.
ACACGCTGACCTTGGTCGACGTCATGCGCAACCACGGCTGCAAGTCGATCATCTTCTCGAGCTCGGCCACCGTCTACGGCGACCCCGACTCCCTGCCCTTGACCGAGGCCAGCCCCAAGAAGCCGGCCACCAACCCCTACGGCTGGACCAAGTGGATGATCGAGCAGATCTTGACCGACCTGCACACCGCCGACCCCGAGTGGAACGTTGTACTTCTCCGTTACTTCAACCCCATCGGTGCCCACCCCACGGGCCTTATGGGAGAAGACCCCAAGGGCATCCCCAACAACCTGGTGCCCTACGTCGCGCAGACCGCCATCGGTAAGCGCGAGGCCGTCCACGTCTTTGGCAACGACTACGACACCCCCGACGGCACGGGTGTGCGCGACTACATCCACGTCTGCGACCTGGCAAGCGGCCACGCCGCCGCCCTGGCCTGGATGAACGGCCGCGAGGGCGTCGAGATCTTTAACCTGGGCACCGGCAAGGGTACCTCGGTGCTTGAGATCATCACCGCCTTTGGCAAGGCCTGCGGCAAAGAGATCCCCTACGTCATCGACCCGCGCCGCCCCGGCGACGTGACCGCCAACTACGCCGACTGCTCCAAGGCCAAGGACCTCATGGGCTGGGAGGCCAAGTTCGACATCAACGACATGTGCCGCGACTCCTGGAACTGGCAGTCCCACAACCCCAACGGCTACGAGGGCTAGGTCGGGCGCGTGGCTAACCCGTTTCTCACCTACCTCAAAGAGCGCCTGCCGCTTGTCGAGAAGGGCCTGGCCGCTGCGGCCGACTCTCCCCTCTTTCCAAATGAAGCGCAGGTAGACGACCTAAACCAGTACCTTTACGCGCCGCTTGCCGCCTTCACGCAAGGAGGCGGCAAGCGTGTGCGCCCCGTCTTGTGCCTGCTGGGCGCCGAGGCCGTGGGCGCCGCCCCCGAGGTCGCGTTGGCGCCTGCCGTGGCGGTCGAGCTCTTCCAAAGCGCGGCCCTGATCCACGACGACATCGCCGACGAGAGCGACCTTCGCCGCGGCGAGCCCTGTCTGTACTGCACGCACGGCACCGGTCTGGCCATCAACATGGGCGACCTGTCGCTCACGCAGGTCTTCGAGGTCGTGCTGGCAGACGACTCGCTGGACGCGGCAGCCAAGGTACGTATCCTGGACACCCTGGTCAAGATGGAGCGTCACACCCTGGAGGGCCAGGCCCTTGACCTGGGCTGGGCTCGCGACGGGCGCTGGGACATCACCGAGAAGGACTACTGGGCCATGGTCGTGGGCAAGACGGCCTACTACACCGCCGCCTCGCCGCTGGTCCTGGGCGCCATCTGCGCCGGCGCGGGCCAGGAGACCTTAGACGAGCTGGCCCAGATCGGCCTGCGCGCAGGGGTTGCCTTCCAGATTCAGGACGACCTTCTCAACCTGGTGGGAGACCCCGACGCCCAGGGCAAGGACCTTCGCAGCGACATCACCGAGGGTAAGCGCACCTTGGCCGTGGTCTATGCGTTAGAGCACCTTGACGAGAAGAACAAAGCGCAGCTCATCGAGCTTCTTAGCGCACAGACCGCAGACCCCGCGCAGCTTGCGCAGGCCGTGGACTTGATCGAGCAGGGCGGCGGCATCGAGTACTGCCGCCAGGTCGCGCGCGGCAACATCGCCCGCGCCAAGGAGGCCGCCCGCTCGTCGGCCGCAGCCGGTCACATAACGGTTGAAGCATGCGAGCTTCTTGTTTCTATGGCAGACTTTTTTGTGGAGCGCGCGGGCTAGCGCCAGCGCGGCTCTCGCCACCTTGGTATCTATAGGAGAACTTTGATGGAAACTTACAAGTTGGGCGCGCAGGGCGCGGCCGTCGAGGACATTCAGGAGCGCCTGGTCGACCTGGGCTACAAGATCGACGCGGCCGAGCGCGAGCAGCAGTCCTTTGGCCGCTCGACCGGCAACGCCGTGGCCCGTTTTAGGCTCGACCACGACCTGTCGCTGGGCGACTTTGTTGACACCGCCACCTGGGCGGCTTTGGTCGACGAGGGCTACGAGCTGGGCGACAGGACCCTCTACCTGCGCCTTCCCAACTTCCACGGCAACGACGTCAAGCAGCTGCAAGAGCGCCTGAACGTCCTGGGCTTCTCGTGCGGAGAGGTCGACTGCGCCTTTGGCGTCCACACCGAGGCCGCGGTCAAACTCTTCCAGGAGAGCGTGGGTCTTCTCGCCGACGGCATGGCCTTCCAGGACACCTTTGACGCCATCGAGCGCCTCAAGCACGTGTGGGACGGCAAGCCCGCCGCCGGCCCCCACCCCGCCGGCTCCATGGGATTTGCCCGCGCGGCCAGCGTGCTTGAGGACGCAAACCTCGCCATCACCGGCGCCGACCCCATCGCGCGAAACGTGGCCGGCCGCATTTGGAACCTGGCCAACGCCACCACCGACAACTGCCGCATCCAGCTGGTCGACTCGCTTGAGGCCGCGCCGGCAGACGCCCCCGTGGTCATCGTGCTTTCGGCCACGCCGCACCGCGAGAACGTGCCCGCCCCGGTGGGCTCCATCATGCTGGACGACATCGAGACCTTGCCGCGCCGCCTGCGCACGGCCATCCAGGTCTCGCCCAACAAACCGCACGTCGCGCGTATCGAGCTGCCCGTGGGCGCCGATCCCGACGGCACCTTTACCATCGGCGACGCACAGACCTTCGCGGTCCTGTTGCTGGACGCCATCTGCGCCGCCTTCGACGGCCTGGAGCTTTAGCGCCCGGCGAGAAGACCGGCCCGGCTTGTGGCGAGAAGCCCGCGCCGCCCCGCAACCCCCCAACGCACAAAAACGGCCCGACTACCAACCGGTAGCCGGGCCGTAACGTTAAAGTGGCAGGGGTAGAAGGACTCGAACCCTCATTGACGGCACCAAAAACCGCTGTCCTAACCATTGGACGATACCCCTGTGCGCAGCCCATTGTAACAGCAACCACCCAGCCCTTGGCAACCCTGAGTTTTTTACGCATCGCTTACCCAGAATTGACATCGGCCCCACGAACGGCCCACGGTGCGTTAAACTTGGAATGTTTTGCTGGGACTTACGCTCACTGGAGGCTGTAGACACATGTCCATGACCGCGATCGTCCTCGCTGCGGGCGAGGGTACGCGCATGAAGTCCCGTCACCCCAAGGTTATGCATAAGCTTCTTGACCGTCCGCTCGTCTCCTGGGTCACGCGCGCAGCGCGCAACGCCGGAGCCGAGCGGATTGTCGTTGTCGTAGGCAACGGCGCCCAAGAAGTGCGCGCTCACCTGGCCCAAGAGCCAGACGTCGAGTGCGTCGAGCAGACCGAGCGCCTGGGTACGGGCCACGCAACGCGCGTCGCAATCGAAGCCGCCGGAATCACCTCCGGCCCCGTCGTCATTCTCAACGGAGACCTGCCCCTGGTCGAGCCAGCGACCATCAGCGCGTTTGCCAACGCCGTGAGCGACGGCAGCCACGCCGCCGCCATCCTCACCATGACCCCGCCCGACCCCTTTGGCTACGGCCGCGTCGAGCAGGCCGCCGACGGCAACGTCATCCGCATCATCGAGCAAAAGGACTGCACGCCCCAGCAAGACGCAAACCTGCTGGAGTGCAACGCCGGCTGCTACGCCTTTGACGGCGCGCTTCTCGCCACCCACATTGGCGAGATTGGCTGCGAGAACGCCCAGCACGAGTACTACCTGCCCGACATGGTCGAGATCCTGCGCGCCCACGGGCACGCCACGACCATCACCCACTGCGAGGATTACCGCGAGGGCCTGGGCGTCAACTCCCGCATCCAGCTGGCCGAGCTCACCGCTCTGGCACAGGAGAAGATCAACCGCGGCTTGATGGCCCAAGGCGTCACCATGCTGGACCCCAAGACCGTGTGGGTGGGCCCCGATGTCAAGGTTGGCTGCGACACCGAGCTTCTCCCCATGACCATGCTCATGGGCGAGACACGCGTGGGCGAGGGCTGCGTCCTGGGTCCCAACACCCGCCTTACCAACTGCACCGTTGGCAACAACACCGTGCTCGAAGAGACCGTGGGCACCGACGTCACCATCGACGACGACGTGACCTGCGGCCCGCGCGCGTACCTGCGCGGAGGCGCCCACGTCCTTTCGGGCGCGCACATTGGCACCCACGTCGAGCTCAAGAACACCGTGGTGGGCCACGGCTCTAAGGTCCCCCACCTCTCCTACATCGGCGACTGCCAGATGGGTGACCGCGTCAACATTGGCGGCGGCTCCATCACCTGCAACTACGACGGCGTCCACAAGAGCCGCACCACCATTGGTGACGACGTCTTTATTGGCTCGGACACCATGATGGTGGCCCCGGTCACCATCGGCGACGGCGCAATCACCGGCGCCAGCTCCTGCATCACCCGCGACGTTCCCGCCGATGCCCTGGCGATCGAGCGCAGCACCCAAAACATTGTCGAAGGCTATGCCAGCAAGCGCCTTGCCCGTCTCAAGAAAGAGGACTAACCAATGTACGAGAACCTGTCTGATCCCATGGTCGTCAACAAAGAGATCAAGCTCTACTCCGGCACCGGCAACCTTGCCCTCTCGCAGAAGATCGCCGACATCCTGCACCTCGAGCTGCAGGGCCTTCTTATCGAGAAGTTCTCTAACGGCGAGATTTACGCCCGCTTCAACGAGTCGGTGCGCGGCGACGACGTCTACTTCATCCAGACCCTGTCCGGCTCCAACGTCAACGACCTGCTGATGGAGCTGCTCATCGTGTGCGACGCCGCCAAGCGCGCCAGCTGCTCGAAGTTCATCGCCGTCATCCCCCACTACGGCTACGCCCGCCAGGACCGCAAGGCCGCCCCGCGCGAGCCGATCACCGCGCGCCTGCTCGCCAACCTGCTCGAGGCCGCCGGCGTCGACCAGGTGATCACCGTCGACCTGCACCAGGGCCAGATCCAGGGCTTCTTCGACATCCCCGTGACCCACCTCACCGCCCTCTTCCTGCTGGGCGACTACTTTAAGAACAACAAGGACTTCGACTGGTCCAACACCGTCGTGGTCTCGCCCGACATGGGCCGCGCCAAGGCCGCCAAGAAGCTGTCCGATTACCTGGGCTGCGACTTGGCAATTGCCCACAAGGGTCGCCCCAAGCACAACGTTGCCGAGGTCATGGGCATCATCGGCGACATCAAGGGCAAGACCTGCATCGTCAACGACGACATGATCGACACCGCCGGCACCCTGTGCGGCTCGGTCAAGAAGCTCAAGGAGATGGGCGCGGGCGACATCTACGTGTGCGCCACCCACGGCATCTTCTCGGGCCTGGCCATCGACCGCTTGAACGAGGCCCCCATCGAGGAGTGCGTCGTGACCGACGTCATCCCCTGCGAGGTCGCCAACGCCGAGGGCTCCAAGATCAAGTCCATCAGCATGGCCAACGAGCTGGCCGAGGCCATCTACAGCGTCTACACCAACAACCCCGTCTCGGACATCTTTGGCGGCGGCCTGAACCTCTAGGACCCGGCGCCTTTGGGCACGTGGGCGAGAATAACGGCGCGGCGTACAACGTTGTACTAACCGGCTAACCGCCCGTCCACCTGCAGCTTATTCACCAACGAGGCCGTCTTCGCGCGGCCTCGTTTCTTATCGAGAGGAGATGCGCGATGGCCCAAGCGGCAACGATCCGCATCGTCTGCGGCCTTGGCAACCCCGAGCCGCGCTACGAGCACACCCGCCACAACGCCGGCTTTGCCACCGTCGACGCCCTGGCCGCGGCCTGCGGCGTGCGCTACTGGAAAAGCGAGGCCGGGGCAGACGCCGCCTCAATCGAGTGGCGCGGCGCAGACGGCGAGAAGCGCGAGGTTCTTCTCGCCAAGCCCATGAGCTACATGAACACGAGCGGCGGCCCCCTGTCCAAGCTGGCCCGCGCCCACAAGGTCGCCCCGGCCCAGATCCTGGTGGTCCACGACGAGGTCGACCTCGAGGCCGGAGTAGTGCGCCTTAAGGTGGGCGGCGGCCTTAATGCCCACAACGGCCTGCGCTCCATTGCCGACAAGCTGGGCACCCGCGACTTTGCCCGCCTGCAGTTTGGCATCGGCCGCCCGCCGGGAAAGATGGCCGTGGCCGATTACGTCCTGCGCGAGCTCAAGGGCAACTACCTGGACGACTTTGAGATTTGTGTGCAAGACGCGGCCGCGCTGTGCCGCGAAATTCTCACTAACGGGGCAAAATAGCCGCTGGCCGCAAGGGACGTGCCGCCCCGCGCGGCGCGGGGTACAATGACTAAGTTTATGGACGCTCCAACCGGTTCGGGGGAATCGGACGGCGCCCAGTTTGTTCGAGAATCGCAGGAGAGGAGTTCGTTGATGTACAAGATCCTCGACAAGACGCAGTTCTCCGAGAAGGTGTTCAAGTTCCGCATCGAGGCGCCCCAGATGGCCAAGCACGCTCACGCTGGCCAGTTCCTCATGGTGCGCGCCAACGAGACGGGCGAGCGCGTGCCGTTCACCCTGGCGGGCTGGAACCCCGAGGAGGGTTGGGTCGAGTTCATCTTCATGGTGATCGGCAAGACCACCCAGATGCTGTCCACCTACGAGGCGGGAGACTCCATCAAGGACGTCACCGGTCCTTTGGGCCAGCCCACCGAGATGGCCGAGGGCCCCTGTGCCGTTATTGGCGGCGGCGTTGGCTTGGCCATCGCCTTCCCGGTTGCCAAGCACCTGGTCGAGACCGGCCACGAGGTGCACGCCATCATGGGCGCTCGCACCAAGGACCTGCTGCTGCTCGAGGACCAGTTCCGCGGTCTTCTCGACGACGACCACATCCACATCACCACCGACGACGGCTCTTATGGCGAGAAGGGTGTCGTGACCGTGCCGTTGGAGCGCCTGCTGCAGGACAATGCCGTAACGCAGGTCTTCTGCGTGGGCCCCGTTCCCATGATGAAGTTCTCGGCCATGACCGCCGAGAAGTACGGCACGCCCATCGTGGCCAGCTTGAACCCCATCATGGTCGACGGCACCGGCATGTGCGGCTGCTGCCGCGTCGAGGTCGACGGCAAGACGAAGTTCGCCTGCGTCGACGGCCCCGACTTCGACGCCACCAAGGTCGACTGGAACGACCTGCGCGCGCGTCAGGCCGCGTACCGTACCGAGGAGGGCCAGTCCCTCAAGGCCTATGAGGAGGCGAACTGCGCATGCCACAAGTAAACGGTCGCTTTGTCCCCGACATGAAGTCGCCGCGCACCCCCGACAACGAGGAGCCGGCCGCCGAGCGCGCCTGTGACTTCCGCCCCGTCGACAAGGGCTTCACCGAGGAGATGGCCCTGGCAGAAGCCGAGCGCTGCATGGACTGCAAGCGCCCCTTCTGCGTCGAGGGCTGCCCCGTCAACATCAACATCCCCAAGTTCATCGAGCAGATCCGCGCCAAGAACTACGGCGGCGCCTTGGACATCATCCGCGAGGAGTCCATGCTTCCCGCCATCTGCGGCCGCGTGTGCCCGCAGGAGAACCAGTGCGAGGGCAAGTGTGTTCGCGGCAAGAAGGGCGAGCCGGTGGCCATCGGCCAGCTGGAGCGCTTTGTGGGCGACCAGCCCGAGCTGGCCTCTGCCCCGGTCATGAAGCCCAAGAACGGCAAGAAGGTCGCCATCGTGGGCTCTGGCCCCTCGGGCATCACCTGCGCCGGCGAGCTGGCCCGCAACGGCTTTGACGTCACCGTCTTCGAGGCCTTCTTCACCGGCGGCGGCGTGCTGGTCTACGGCATCCCCGAGTTCCGTCTGCCCAAGGCGGTCGTCAAGCGCGAGATCGACGGCCTCGAGGAGATGGGCGTCCACTTCGAGTACAACTCCGTGGTGGGCAACATCACCAACGCCGAGGAGCTCTTCGAGGAGGGCTTCGACGCCATCTACGTGGCCACCGGCGCGGGACTCCCCAAGTTCCTCAACGTCCCGGGCGAGAACCTGCCCAACGTCTTCTTCGCCAACGAGTACCTCACCCGCGTGAACCTCATGAAGGCGAACAACTTCCCCGAGTACGACACGCCGACCAAGCACGGCAAGAACGTCGTCGTCTTCGGCGGCGGCAACGTGGCCATGGACGCCGTGCGCACCGCCAAGCGCCTGGGCGCCGAGCACGCCATCATCGCGTATCGCCGCACCGAGGAAGAGATGCCCGCCCGTCGCGCCGAGCTGCACCACGCCAAGGCCGAGGGCGTCGAGGTCATGCCGCTCGTCTCGCCGCTCGAGTTCGTGGCCGGCGAGGACGGCACCGTCTGCGCCGTTCGCGTGCAGAAGATGGAGCTCGGCGAGCCCGACGACTCCGGCCGTCGCCGCCCGGTGCCCATCGAGGGCGCCATCGAGGAGATCCCCTGCGACGTGGCCATCTCCGCCATCGGCACGAACGCCAACCCGTTCGCGGCCAAGATCGGCGGCAAGATGGAGCTTAACAAGTGGGGCTATATCATCGCCGACGAGGAGACCGGCCAGACGACCGACCCGCGCATCTGGGC
>CAVKOL010000104.1:0-9352 GCA_963658035.1 Bacteroidaceae bacterium | reverse complement strand
CTTCTCCCGCGCCTCTACATGTTCATCGAGGAGATCGACCGCCGCTGGCGCGACGACCTGGCCGGCAAGCTCGGCGCCGACCACGGCTCTTGGACCGACGTCCTGCGCAACACCGCCATCCTGTGGGACGGCCAGGTGCGCATGGCAAACCTCTCCATCATCTTCTCTCACTCGGTCAACGGCGTCTCTGCCCTGCACTCCGACATCCTTAAGCGCGAGACCTTCAAGGACTTCGCCGCGCTTGAGCCCGAGCTCTTCAACAACAAGACCAACGGCGTGACCCACCGCCGCTTCCTGCGCGAGGCCAACCCGGCTTACTCCAAGATCATCACCTCTGCCATCGGCGAGGGCTGGCTGGACGACGCCGACGAGCTCGAGAAGCTGATCCCCTTCGAGAAGGACGCCAGCTTCCTCGACGCCATGGACGAGGCCAAGAAGACCAACAAGGAGCGCCTGGCCGCCTACATCAAGGAGACCTCCGGCACCGTCCTTGACACCAACATGGTCTTCGACGTGCAGGTCAAGCGCTTCCACGCCTACAAGCGCCAGCTGCTCTCGGTCTTCAAGATCTTGGACCTTCGCAACCGCATCCTGGACGACCCCAACTTCGACCCGCAGCCCACGGCCTTCATCTTCTCGGGCAAGGCGGCCCAGAGCTACGCCTTTGCCAAGGAGGTCATCCGTCTGATCAACTCCCTGGCAGACGTCGTGAACAACGACCCGCGCGTCAACGACAAGATCCGCGTGGCCTTTGTCCCCAACTTCGCCGTCTCCAACGCGCAGTACATCTACTCCGCGGCCGACATCTCCGAGCAGATCAGCCTTGCGGGCACCGAGGCCTCCGGCACCTCCAACATGAAGCTCATGATGAACGGCGCCCTTACCCTGGGCACGCTTGACGGCTCCAACGTCGAGATCTCCCAGCTGGTTGGCCCCGAGAACATCAAGATTTTTGGTATGAAGACCGAGGAGGTCGAGGAGCTTCAGGCATCTGGGCGCTACTACGCTTGGGATATGTACAACAACGACCGCGCCCGCATTGGCCGCATCGTCGACCAGCTTACCGACGGCACCCTGGCCGGTCTGTCGGGCAACTTCGAGAGCGTGCGCGACCACCTCATGGTCGAGAACGACCCGTATCTGGTCATGGGCGACTTCTACGCCTACGTCCAGGCCTGGGACGAGCTCACCGCGGCCTACGCCGATCGCCGTTCGTGGAACCGTTCGGCGCTTCACAATACCGCTAAGGCCGGGTTCTTCTCCAGTGACAGAACTATCCACGAATACATGGAAGATATTTGGCACATTAGGAGCTAGGTATTGGTCGAGACATACCGTCTCGTTCTAGATAAGCAAGTTTGAAAGGAGTGGGGGGAATGAGCAAAAAGGAGTGCATCGCGATGCTTCTCGCGGGTGGCCAAGGCAGCCGCCTGGGAGCTTTGACAAGCAACGTCGCTAAGCCCGCAGTCTCATTCGGCGGCAAGTTCCGCATCATCGACTTCGCGTTGTCCAACTGCGCGAACTCGGGTGTCACGACGGTAGGCGTCCTTACGCAGTATCGTCCGTACTTGCTGCACAACTACATCGGCACCGGCGAGGCCTGGAACCTTGACGACCGCGAGGGCGGCGTCTCGATCCTGCCGCCGTACGCTACGCAGACCGGTGGCGCCTGGTACGAGGGCACGGCCGACGCCGTGACCCAAAACCTGGGCTACATCGAGCAAAACGATGCCGACTACGTGCTCATTCTCTCCGGCGACCAGCTCTACCGCATGGACTACGCCGACATGCTGGCCACTCACAAGGCCAACAACGCCGACCTGACCATCGCGGTCATGCCCGTGCCTTGGGAAGAGGCCTCCCGCTTTGGCATCATCACCGCCGACGACTCGGGCCGCATCACCAAGTTCACCGAGAAGCCCAAGCAGCCCGATTCGAACCTCGCTTCCATGGGCATCTACATCTTTAGCACCGACCTTCTCGTCCGTGCCCTTAAAGAGGACGCCGTCGACGCCACCTCCGAGCACGACTTTGGCAAGAACGTCATCCCCAAGCTGCTCGAAGAGGGCAAGCGCCTCTTCACCTACGAGTTCCGCGGCTTCTGGCGCGACGTCGGCACCATCTCGAGCTACCACGAGACGAGCATGGACCTTCTCGGCCCCAACCCGGCCTTCGACATCTACAGCAAGGACTTCCCGATCATGTCCAACAGCTCCATGCGCCCGCCGGCGTACGTGGGCAAGGACGGCAACGTGGACGACTGCCTGGTCTCCAACGGCTGCAAGATTCTGGGAACCGCCAAGCACTCGATTCTGTCCACCGATGCCTACATTGGCGAGCGCGCCACGGTCGAGGACTCCGTCCTTCTTCCCGGCGCAGTCGTCAAGGCCGGCGCCCACGTTGTGCGCGCCATCCTGGGCGAGAACTCCGTGGTTGAAGAGAACGTCAACCTTGGGAGCGTGGACGTGACTAAGGACACCGCCGTCATTGGCAACGACGTTGTTGTTGGAAAGGGGGAGAACTAATCATGGATAAGGTTATTGGTCTGGTTACCTGCAACTACTCCGCCAAGGAGTCCAGCGCACTTTCTTCGAGCCGTCCGGTTGCCTCTGTGCCCTACCTGGGCCGTTACCGCATGGTCGACTTTGCTTTGTCCAACCTGGTCAACGCCGGCGTCCGCAGCGTCGGTGTGGTCATGCCGTACAACTACCGCTCCTTGATCGACCACATTGGTTCGGGCAAGGACTGGGGTCTTGACCGCAAGAACGGCGGCCTGTTCGTGCTGCCGGGCAGCGCCTTTGGCACCTCTCGCACCGGCGCCCGCTTCTTGCTGCGCGACCTGGTCCACAACAAGGCGTTCTTCACCCGCACCACCGCCGACGCCGTGTTCTTCTCGACGGCCAACATCATCGCCAACATCGACCTCAAGAAGGTCTACGCCGCCCACAAGGAGTCCGGCGCAGACATTACCGTGGTCACCAAGAAGGCCGACGCCAAGTACGACGACGTCGTGCGCTTTGACGAGACCGACGGCCGCGTCACCGGCGTGAGCAACGGCGTCGTCTATGGCGACACCATGTTCCTGGACGTTTTTGTCATTAGCCGCCAGCTTCTTCTCGACATGTTCGATTGGTACGCTCCCACCGACTACCTGGACATCTTCGAGGCCATGGCCGACGACTTTGGCCGTCTTAACGTGCGCACCTACAACTTCGACGGCTACGTGGCGCCCCTCTTCAACAAGCGCGACTACTACCGCGCCAACATGGACCTGCTCAACCCGGTTGTCCAGGACGAGCTGTTCCCCGAGGACCGCACCATCAAGACCAAGGCTCACGACACGCCTCCCGCAAAGAACGAGGTCGGCTCTCGCGTGAGCAACTCCAGGATTTCGTCCGGCTGCCGCATCTACGGCAACGTGAGCGACTCCATCCTGGGCCGCGACGTCATCATCGAGCCGGGCGCGACCGTGCGCGCGGCCATCGTGATGCAGGGCTGCGTCGTTAAGACCGGCGCCCGCGTCGAGAACGCCATTGTTGACCGCAACAACGTCGTTCCCGCTGGTACCGAGCTTAGAGGTACGCCCGAGGATGTTCTCATCAAAGAGAAGCAAAACGGGTAACCCAAAGGTATAGACGGGCGGCCAAGCCGGCAGGGTCAACTTGCCGGCGCGGCCGCCTTTCTTACGTGTCGAGAAGAGTGAGTGAGTAAAGACATGACGACTAACGCTAAGCGCAGAAAGATCAGGGTGCTGTTTGCCGGCTCCGAGGCTGTTCCCTTCTCCAAGACGGGCGGCCTGGGCGATGTTGCCGGCTCCCTTCCGCGCGCTCTTAAGCACGCGGGCGCAAAAGCCGCTGTTATCAGCCCCAAGTACGCGACCATTCCGCAGCAGTACAAGGACCAGATGAAGCACGTTGCCGATTTCTACGTGCCCCTGGGTTGGCGCAGCATCTACTGCGGCATCGAGAAGCTCACCCTTCAGGACCTGGATTTCTACTTCATCGACAACCAGGACTACTTTGGCCGCGACGGCCTGTACGGCTACTTTGACGACGGCGAGCGCTTTGCCTTCTTTGCCAAGGCCATCTGCGAGGCCATTGCCCACGTGCCCGAGCTTGAGTGCGACGTGCTGCACTGCAACGACTGGCAGACCGCGCTTTGCCCCGTCTACCTGCGCGAGTTCTATCGCGAGGTCCCGCAGTGCAACAACGTGAAGTGCGTCTTTACCGTGCACAACGTCAAGTTCCAGGGCCAGTACGGCAACTCCATGCTGCACGACGTCTTGGGCCTGGACACCATCGCGCCCGCCCGCGATCAGCTGACGTACGACAAGGACTCCATCAACTTCATGAAGGGTGCCTTGTGCTACTCCGACTGGCTGACCACCGTGAGCCCGTCTTACGCCTATGAGCTGCAGATGCCTTTCTACGGCGAGGGCCTGGACGACATCTTCCGTCGTCGTTCCTCCATCTTGTCCGGCATCTTGAACGGCATTGACCAGAGCATCTGGAATCCCAGCATGGACCAGATGATCCCGTTCAACTACTCGGCCGACGACCTTGCCGGCAAGGCCGCGTGCAAGCGTGCCCTGCAGGAAGAGCTGGGCTTGAACGTCGACCCCACGCGCCCGCTGATCGTCTCCATCGGCCGCCTGACCGACCAGAAGGGTCTGGGCCTGGTGCGCTACTCCATGGACCAGTTGATGTCTCGCGGCGTGCAGGTTGTCATCCTCGGCACCGGCGACCACGACCACGAGGAAGCCTTCAAGTACTTCCAGTCCAAGTACCCCGGCCAGATGGCTGCCTGCATCGCGTTTGACAACGCGCTGTCGCACCGCATGTACGCGGCCGGCGACCTGCTGCTTATGCCTTCCGAGTTCGAGCCCTGCGGCTTGTCTCAGATGATCGCCATGCGCTACGGCACCCTGCCCGTGGTGCGCGAGACCGGCGGACTGCGCGACTCGGTCATGGCGTACAACAAGTTCACCGGCGAGGGCACGGGCTTCTCGTTTGCCAACATGAACGCCGACGAGATGGCCGACACCATTCTGGGAGCTTGCGAGATCTTCTGGACCGAGCCCGATACCTGGCATTCGTTGATGAACCAGGCCATGAATACAGATTTTAGTTGGCGTCGTGCTGCAAATGACTACATGGACATTTATCATGGTCTTCACCCGGAGATCATCCGGTACAACAGAAGGCGCGATAGATAAGGAGATTAAACGTGAGAGCACGTCACGTAACCTCCGAGAAGGACTATAGATTTCCTTACGGTGCCGTCCAATTGGGCGGCACCGTCATGCTGGCCATCAATGTTTGGGAAGACGTCACGTTTTGCACGTTGAGGGTCTGGACCGACGAGGCCGGCGAGGAGCTCATCGAGATGCGCGGGACGCCCGAGGGCGACCACCTGCGCTTTGAGGTTAACTACACGCCGGCCACGACCGGCGTGGTTTGGTACAGCTTTGACCTTGAGGCCCCCGACGGGTCTGTGTGGCGCTACGGCGCGCGCGAGGGTTGGACCACGGGCGTGGGCGCCTTTGCCTACGGCGATCCCCCCTCGTTCCAGATCACGGTCTACGAGCCGCAAAGGGACGAGAAGCCCGATTGGTACCGCAACGGCATCGTCTACCAGATCTTCCCCGACCGCTTTGCCCGCGGCAAGGACTGGGAGAAGAACGTGGCGGCCTCGCTGGGCCGCGAGCTCAACGGCGTGCCTCGCGCGCTGGTTGAGGACTGGGACACCCCGCCTTCGTACAAGCGCGTCTCGGCAGAGGACCTGCGTATCGCCGAGTGGGGCTTCTACGGCGGCACCCTGCAGGGCGTCACCGAGAAGCTCGACTACCTGGCGGGCCTGGGCATCACCGTCATCTACTTGAACCCCATCTTCGAGGCCCACAGCAACCACCGCTACGACACGGCCGATTACCTGCGCATCGATCCCATGCTGGGCACCGAGAAGGACTTTGTCGACCTGTGCGCCGCGGCCCAGAAGCGCGGCATCTCGGTTATTCTCGACGGCGTCTTTAACCACTGCGGGCGCGACTCGGTGTACTTCAACCGCGACGGCAACTACGAGGAGCGCGGCGCCTGGCAGGCCCACGTCGACGGCGGCAAGTCCAAGTACGACGGGTGGTTCTCGTTTAACGAGGACGGCACGTACGCCGGCTGGTGGGGCAACCAGGACATGCCCACGTTCAACGCCGACCTGGAGGCCTATCACGAGCTGATCTGCGGCCCCAACGGCGTCGTGCGCAAGTGGATGCGCCTGGGCGCTCGCGGCTGGCGCATTGACGTGGCCGACGAGCTGACCGACGACTTTATCGCCCAGATCAAGGAGGCTGTCCTGGCCGAGCGCGCCGACGGCGTTCTTATCGGCGAGGTTTGGGAGGACGCCTCTAACAAGGTGGCCTACGGCAAGCTGCGCCAGTACTTCCAGGGCAAAGAGCTTGACGGCACGATGAACTACCCCTTCCGCGGCGGCGTGCTGGACTTCCTGTGCGGCCACATTGGCGCCAGCGAGCTGGCCGCTCGCTTGGAGCAGCTGCAGGAGAACTATCCGCGCGAGGCCTTCTACCAGGCACTTAACCTGCTGGGCAGCCACGATCGCGAGCGCCTGTTCACCGTTTTGGGAAACGCCCCCGATGCCGACAGCATGGACGAGGCGGCCCGCGGCGCGTATCGCCTGGACGAGGGTCAGGCCGGGCTTGCCATGGCTCGCCTGTGGGTGGCGGCCCTGCTGCAGATGACCCTGCCCGGCGTGCCGTGCGTCTACTACGGCGACGAGCGCGGCGTCGAGGGCTACCGCGACCCGTTTAACCGCGCGAGCTTCCCCTGGGACGGCGGCCGCATGAACGCGACCACCATCTACCGCAACGCCATCGCGCTGCGCAAGACCCTGCCCGAGCTGGTCGACGGCGACTTCGAGCCCTTTGCCTCGGGCGAGGACGTCTTTGGCTTCTGGCGCCGCGGAACCGACGGCAACAGCGTGTGCGTGCTGGTCAACGCCAGCCTTTCCAACTCGCACGACGTGCAGATCCCCATGGTCTCGGGCCAGGTGGTCGACGACGTGGTGAGCGGCCGCGCGCCGCGCGTCGAGCGCGGGCACGCCCAGGTCTTCCTGTGGCCGCTGGGTACCGCCGTGCTGCGCTTCTCGGCGGCCGAGCGCCTGCAGTCCGATCTGCCTGCGGGTATGGGCGTGTTGTGTCACGTGACGAGCGTCCCCAACGAGGCCGGCAAGCACGGTACGCTGGGCAAATGCGCGTACAAGTTCGTCGACTGGCTGGCCGAGGCGGGCGTGGCCTACTGGCAGGTCCTGCCGGTCAACCCCGCCGACGGCTTTGGCTCGCCCTACGCGGGCCTGGCGGCCTTTGCGGGCAACACGGCCCTTCTCGACCGCAGCGTGGCCGAGGTCATGGCCGACGCCAAGAAGACTCGCGGCTCGGCGGCTTATCGCGACTTCTGCGAGGTCAACGAGTACTGGCTGACGGCCTACGCCACGTTTAGCGCCATCAAGGACCTTCTGGGCGACGGCCCCTGGCAGGAGTGGCCCGCCCCTTATCACGACTACTCGCCCGAGCTGGCCAACTTGCCGCAGCTCAAGGAGGGCGTCGAGCGTCACCGCCTGCTACAGTACGAGTTCTCGCTGGAGTGGTCGCGCCTGCGCAGCTACGCCAACAGCCGCGGCGTCGCCATCGTGGGCGACATGCCCATGTTCGTGAGCGGCGACTCGGCCGACGTCTGGGCCGAGCCCGACATCTTTGAGCTGGACGAGAAGGGCTACGCGCGCCTGCAGGCCGGCGCCCCCGGCGACGCGTTTGCGCCCGAGGGCCAGCTGTGGGGCAACCCCACCTACCGCTGGGACGTCCTGCGCGAGCAGGGCTACGGCTGGTGGCTGTGCCGCTTTGGCCGCGCGATGGAGACCTACGACTACGTGCGCCTGGATCACTTCATTGGATTCTCGTCGTACTATGCGATTCCGCAGGGCAAGACCGCGGCGTCCGGGCAGTTCAAGTTTGGCCCGGGGCTGGAGCTCTTTGAGGTTGCGGCCAAGAAGCTGGGCCCGCTGCCGTTTGTGGCCGAGGACCTGGGCAACATCACGCCGGCCGTTCGCGCGCTGGTGAGCGCCACGGGCATCCCCGGCATGGACATCGTGCAGTTCAACGACGGTGACGTGCGCCAGGGCTACGAGCCCAAGAAGGGCACCGTGGCCTTTACCGGCACGCACGACAACCAGACCCTGCTGGGCTGGGTCTCTTCTCGCTTTGGCGTCGAGGGGCAGGCCGCGCGCGATCTGGCCGACGACATCATGGCCAAGGTGCTGCGCGCCGACGCCAACGTGGCCGTCGTGCCGCTGCAGGACGTTTTGGGGCTGGATGACTCGGCCCGTATGAATGTTCCCGGCACCGCCGAGGGCAACTGGAGCTGGCAGGCCAGCGCCGCGGCCGTCGAAGCCGCCTCCGGTCGCCTCGCCGAGCTGGTCGCGATGCACCGCGAGGGCCGCTAAGGGCTTCTCGGCGATCGCGCCACATAATCCCCTGCATTCCGTGCCATTTTTAGCTTCAAAAACAGCACGGAATGCAGGGGATTTTTGTGTCGCGACGCAATAGCCGCCGTTCCCCGATTGAAATGAGCCGCGCGGCGGCTTGTTGGGCATAACTTCCCTTCACCAGGGGAGGTGGTGTGCGTGAGCGGGGCGGTGGATGAGCGGGTGGCGGCGTGGTTGGCGGCTTCCGAGCGGGAGCGGAGCTGCTACGTGGCGCAGAACGCGGATGAGCGCAGGTATCTTAACAGGCGCGTGGGCAAAGGAGCCGTGCGTCCTGCCGTTGGTTTGTACGCGGCGGAAGAGGTTTGGAACGCGCTGGAGCCAGATGAGCAGGCCCTGCGGATTGTCCGCGGCATGGCGGGGCAGAAGCCCAACGTTGCTTTCTGCGGCCCTTCGGCCGCGCTTGTCCACTGCCTTGATGTGCCGTGGCGAGACTTGGACCAGGTTCACGTTGCTCAGCGGCACGGATGTTGCTCGCGCTCGAGCAAGGAAATCGTGCGCCACGAGTACGAGGGCGAGCTGGTCGACGTCGACGGCGTGAGGGTGACGCCGTTTTGGCGCACGGTGGCGGACTGCTTGCGGTGGCTGCCGTTTCCCGATGCGCTGGCTGTGGCCGACTCGGCTCTTAAGGAGGTGGGTTGCAATGTCGAGACCCTGGTGGCCCATGTCGAGGAAGAGGCGTGCGGCAAGACGGGCAGGGCTCGAGCGGTGGAGGTCGCGATGTTTGCCGATGCGGGCAGTGCCAACGCCGGCGAGTCGCTAGCCCGCGGCGTGATGCTCGAGGCGGGCTTTGCACGGCCGACGC
>CAVKOL010000103.1:5072-9677 GCA_963658035.1 Bacteroidaceae bacterium | reverse complement strand
CATAAGATATATTATCAGCGTTTTATATAGATTGATTATGTTTCGGCTTGTCTTCACTTTCAAAATAGCTCGCGGAGAATTGCTCTAGAAATTCTCAGTTAGGTATTTGTTCGCCGAGGTCGCAGCTATGGCGCCGTCCGAGACGGCCGTGACAATTTGCCTGAGAGATTTTTGACGGCAATCGCCCGCGACAAATAATCCTGGCGTCTTTGTACGCAGCTCTTCGTCTGTAATCGCGTAGTCCTGCGAATCCAGCTCAACCAGTCCGTCGACGAGGCTTACATTGGGCGTACGTCCAACGCTAACAAATACACCAAAGTTTCCGTCCGCAGTTTTGAACTGAACGTTGTGGCCGTTCTCTAAATTAACGAGCTCAACCGTGTCTATAAAATCTGTTCCGGTGACGGATTTCAAGACATGACGCCGCAGTATCTCTATGTTTGGCTTACTCTCAAGTGCCTCAACAAGACTTTTAGCGGCCTTGAGCTGGGGTTTTCTCACCACAAGGAATACTTGCTGGACAATTTTGGACAGATACAGGGCCTCTTCTGCGGCACTGTTCCCTCCCCCAATTACGAATACCTGTTTGTTCTTATAGAACATGCCGTCGCACGTGGCGCAATACGAAACGCCTTTGCCGAGAAATTCCTTCTCGCCAACAAAGCCAGCGACCTTAGGAGATGCTCCGGCCGCATAAATCAGGGACTTAGAGAGAAACATCTCGTCGCCAGAAGACACAAGCTCAAAATAGCCTTGGGAAGTCTTTGAGATTCTACGCACATCCGCAGAAATGATGGTTGCGCCAAGGTCTTCTGCCTGGCTGCGTATGTTATCGGCAAGCTCATAGCCAGCGACTTCGTAGGCACCGGGATAGTTGTCGACCTGGTTAGTGAGCATCATCTGACCACCATGGGTCTCTCGCTCAAGAACCACGGTCGAAGACAGGTTTCTTCTGGCGTATATGGCAGAAGCGAGCCCCGCCGGGCCCGCTCCCACAATTATCACATCGTAGATGGTTTTATTGGACACCGCTTGATCCAAAGCCACCTTCACCTCTGTCGGTCTGAGAAAGCTCGTCGACTTCTTGAAGCGTGACGACGGGCACCTTTTGAATCACGAGCTGCGCGATTCTCTCGCCCTTCTCGATATGAATGGTCTCTTTGGGGTCAAGGTTAATTGCGCAAACCTTGAGCTCCCCGCGGTAGTGAGCATCGATGAGGCCAGGCGTGTTGGCCATCGAGAGGCCCTTCTTAAGGGCAAGGCCGCTGCGAGGCTGCACGAATCCCGCGTAGCCATCGGGAATCGCGACGGCAAGGCCGGTACTCACAAGGCGGCGCTCAAACGGCGCGAGGTCCACGGTCTCGGACGAGCGTAAATCTAGGCCGGCATCGCCTTCATAGGCGTAGCTTGGAAGCTCGACGCTCTTATCGAGCCTTTTAATGGGCAAAACCAACTTATCGTTACTCATGCAAGAGGCTCCTTAGCTCCTCGCTAAACTCATCGACGTCCTTGAAATCCCGGTAAACCGAGGCAAAACGAATATAGGCAACCTTATCGAGCTCCAGGAGGCGCTTCAAAACCATGCTGCCCAAATCCTGGGAAGAAATCTCGGTGACGCCACCGTCGCGCAGCTCGGACTCGATGGAGCTGATTAAATCATTGAGCGACGACACGGGGACGTTTCTCTTGACCGTTGCGGTGATGAGACCCCTCATGAGTTTTTGCCGGTCAAAGGTTTCTTTGCGGCCGTCTTTCTTGACCACAAGAAGCGGCATCTCTTCGCAGCGCTCGTAGGTGGTGTACCTAAAACCGCAGCTTGTGCACTCGCGGCGTCTCCTGATGGCATCGTTACTTTCTGAAGAGCGGGAATCTACAACTTTGGATTCTTCACAGCCGCATTTGGGACAGCGCATTTGACCTCCTAGAAAGCTTTTATGCTCCTAGAGACAATAACACGAATCAAAGCGCCGTTGCTATTGGAGACCCGTCGGCACCACCAGAATTTGACCGGGCTGCAGTTGGGCACTGTCCAGGTTGTTTTGAGCCTCGAGCCAGCTGACCAGGTCTTTTGTTGATACGCCAGCGACTGAGTGATCTTGAGCCAAGCCCCAAAGGGTGTCTCCGCCCCTCACGGTGACGGTAGTTGTGCTTACGCCTTCCAGCGCGTTCTCGACGCTCTTAGAGATGCTGGCTTCCCTAAAGGCGCACAAAGCAAAAGCCATCACCGCCACAAGAACAAGCATCGCAAAGGATTTGATCGTGAAGGATGCGCAGGCCACGGGCTTATCGTCCTGGACGGGAGCGGCTTCGCGCCCTTTGCCGCCCTCGATCAGCGTAAGCCTAGGGTAGCTTGGCGCAAGAGCGGAGGTTCCGTCGCAGAGATAGGACACGTTTTGATTTTTGAAAGCCATGATCTCACCCTTCGAATTTGTTTTGACGGGTCTCTTTATAAATGGCAAACCGGACAAAAAAGGGACTAGCAAACCAAACGCTTGTACGTTATTATGAACGTACAGTCGTTCGTGTCAATAGAAATACGGACATTAGTTCTATTTTCTTTTGGATGGTCGGGCATCAGTCGCAATTGGAGGAGCAATGGGCAAGAACAAACTCGGCAAGAGGCAATCGGCGATCTACGATTACATCTGCTCATATTCCGCAGAGCACGGCTATCCCCCTTCGGTACGGGAAATCGGCACCGCCGTTGGCCTGGCCTCCCCTTCCACGGTTCACATGCACCTCAAGTCCTTAGAAGAGCTTGGCCTTATCAAGAGGGACTCCAAGAAGCCCAGGACCATCGAGGTCATGAGCAAGAAGAGCGAGGACGAGTCTTCTGTTCCCACCGCATCCGTGACGCAGAGCCTCAACGACAACGTCATCACGCTGCCCCTGGTGGGACGCGTTGCCGCAGGCATGCCAATCCTTGCTGAGCAAAACGTCGAGGAGTCCCTCACGCTGCCCACGAGCATCGTGGGCGACGCCAGCTCGTTTATCCTGCGGGTGCGCGGCGAGTCCATGATCAACGCCGGCATCTTTGACGGCGACTACATTGTGGTTAAAGAGCAGTCCGATGCCCACGACGGAGAGATCGTCGTTGCCCTTATCGACGACTCAGCCACCGTCAAGACGTTCTATAGAGAGAAGGACCGTATTCGCCTTCAGCCCGAGAACGACACCATGGGCCCCATCTACGCGGATAACCCCGTTATCTTGGGCAAGGTAACGGCCCTCATAAGGTCTATGTCCTAAGGGGCCAGCCACGCATGGAGCAACAGGCGACATCTGCACAAGACAAGGCCAAGAGCGCAAGGATTAGCGGCTTTGACACGCTAAGGGGCTTCTCCGTCATCTCGATGGTGCTGTTCCACTTTTGCTATGACCTAACCGAGCTCTCCGGCGTATCCCTCTCATGGTTCAAGCCGCCGTTTGAGGATATCTGGAGAGCCTCGATTTCCTGGCTATTCTTGCTCATTGCTGGGTGCATGTGCGCCTATTCGAGAAACAACCTCAAGCGAGGGCTGCAGTACTCGGCCGTGGCCCTGGGGATTTTCCTTGTCACCTACCTGGCCAAAGTCGATACGCCCATCTCTTTTGGAATCATCTATTGCATGGGTTTCTCGACGCTGCTGTATGCGTTGCTCGACAAGTTGGGGCTTAAACCTCGAGGTCCGGTTGCGGCCGTGATTATATTCGTCTGCTTCTTGGCAACGCTCCATTTGCAGACAAGAACAGCAGGAATCGGCGGGTTCACGGTTTGCGTGCCAAACACCCTGTATTCAACAGGGGCTTTGTCATGGCTCGGATTGCCTGGCCCTACCTTTGCCTCGGGGGACTATTACCCGCCTCTCCCCTATTCGCTTTTGTATTTGGTTGGCACCATCATTGGGTTTGCGATCAAAAAGAAGGGCTGCCCCGCCTGGTTTAGGGACCTAAAGATTCCCGTGCTCGACTTCTTTGGAAAGCATGCCCTGCTTGTATACGTAATCCATCAGCCAGTTCTGTTGGTGCTGGCCAACTTACTGGCCGCGGCTTAAACCTCCACCTCATAAGGCTTCAAGGTGGCTCTCATGCGCTCAGATGCCTTGACGGTGATCAACAGACCGCCGTCTTGGTACTGCTCCCTCACAACCTGGCAGCGCTCATGCGCCATCTTGAGGAGAAGGCCCTTCTCGTAGGGAATCAGGGCCGTTATGATCTTCTCGCCCTGGGAAGCCTCTTGGGCAATGCGATAGAGAAGGCCTCGCATGCCGGTGTCTTCTAGGGCAGAGACGAATACAGCCTGGGGATAGGCTGCTCGCAGCGATGCGAGCTCTTGCTCATCCAGCAAGTCGCACTTGTTAAGCACCGTGACGCACTTGATCTTATCGGCCTCGATTTCCTTAAGGATCTCTTTGACCTCGTGAATCTGGTCGGCAAAGTGGGCATCGCTCACATCGGCCACAAGTAGCAGAAGGTCCGCGGCACGCGCCTCGGCAAGGGTGGATTTAAAGGACTCAACAAGGGTGGTGGGGAGCTTCTGGATAAAACCAACGGTGTCGGTCACCGTGATCTTTCGACCTTCTTCGAGCATTAAAGACCTGGTAGTAGGGTCAAGAGTCGCAAACA